>JAMWZG010000113.1:0-1059 GCA_024304855.1 Paracoccaceae bacterium | reverse complement strand
CGTCACCACAAGAAAGGCAAAGATGGCCAGCAGCGTGACGTTCTTCTCAAGAACGGCGTGTTTGTCGAGAATTGCCATTGGTCCGGCCCTCCTTATTCAGCCGGGACTGCGGCAGGCGTGGCCTTCAAGGCAGGCACGCTTCTCACAGTCATCCAGAGGTTGTAGCACATGATGATCGCCCCGGTGAGGAACATGAGCCCACCCAGACCGCGCACCACATACATCGGGAACTTGGCGGCCACGGTGTCGGCAAAGCTGTTCACGAGGAACCCGTTGGCATCGACTTCGCGCCACATCAGGCCTTCCATG
The DNA here is from genome assembly GCA_024304855.1 of Paracoccaceae bacterium. Lineage (GTDB taxonomy): Bacteria > Pseudomonadota > Alphaproteobacteria > Rhodobacterales > Rhodobacteraceae > Seohaeicola. The sequence goes on along the minus strand of JAMWZG010000113.1, from coordinate 750 downwards.
ATCCCCGTCACCCACATGGCGGCGGCGTAGAGAATGATCCCGATGGTCGCCAGCCAGAAATGCCAGGACACAAGGCTGAGCGAATAGAGCCGCTCGCGGTTCCACAGTTTCGGCACCAGGAAGTAGAGCGCGCCGAAGGTGATCATCCCGTTCCAGCCCAGCGCACCCGAGTGCACATGGCCGATGGTCCAGTCGGTGTAATGGCTCAGCGAGTTCACCGCGCGGATCGACATCATCGGACCCTCGAAGGTGGACATGCCGTAGAAGCCGATGGAAATCACCATCATGCGGATCACCGGATCGGTGCGCAGCTTGTCCCAGGCGCCCGACAGCGTCATCAGCCCGTTGATCATCCCACCCCAAGAGGGCATCCACAGCACGATCGAGAACACCATGCCAAGGGTCGAGGCCCAATCCGGCAGCGCGGTATAGTGCAGATGGTGCGGACCGGCCCAGATGTAGATGAAGATCAGCGCCCAGAAGTGGATGATCGACAGCTTGTAGCTGAATACGGGGCGTTCGGCCTGTTTGGGGACAAAGTAATACATCATCCCGAGGAAACCGGCCGTCAGGAAGAAGCCCACGGCGTTATGGCCATACCACCATTGGACCATCGCATCCTGCACGCCCGAAAAGACCTGCACGGATTTGGACCCGAACATAGACACCGGAATGCTGAGGTTGTTGACCACATGCAGCATCGCCACGGTGATGATGAAGGACAGGTAGAACCAGTTGGCCACATAGATG
>JAMWZG010000112.1:1040-9428 GCA_024304855.1 Paracoccaceae bacterium | reverse complement strand
TTGATCGGGGCTGCTCGGGCTGTCCGGCCTCGGCCCCGCAGGCATGGGGCGCCCCAGACCATCCCCGATATTGGCGTTGATCCGGCGGATCGCCTCGTCGGTCACGTCGATGGCGGCGCGGCTCATGACGACGCTGCGCGGGTCGATGATCACCACGGCCCCGGCATCGACCATCATCTGCTCCAGCACCGGGCGGGCCGCTTCGATGAACTGACGCTGCGCCTCTTCGGTGCGCTGGCCCAGGGCGCGGGCCTTGGCGGTCTGCTCGGTGCGGATGCGTTGCACCTTGGTGTCGAAGGCATCGGCCAATGCGCGGAAGGCTTCGGCGCTCATCGCCGGGCGGCGGGCCGTCAGATCCTTCTCCTCGGCTTCCAGCTCGGCCTCGATCCGGCGGTTCTCGGTTTCCAGCAGGCGGCCATCGGCCTGTAACTCGGCCTCGATCCGCTGCCCGAAGGCCGAGACGGCGAACATCCGGTCCTGATCCAGTGACAGGATCGGGCTGCGGATCAGCGGCCCCTCCTGCGCGGTCAACGGCGCGGGGGGGATGATCAGCGCCAGCAGCAGCAGAGCCGCGGCCAGCCCGCCGCGTGCGGACAGGCCGGGACGTGTCATCAGAACCGCGTCGAGACGGTCAGGTTGAAGGTCTGCTCGTCGTCGAAATCCTCTTTCTCCAGCGCTTTGGAGAAGTTGAAACGCAGCGGACCCACGACCGAATCCCAGAAGATCGAGACACCGACGACATGGCGGAGCGAGAAATCCTCATAGAGGACGTTGGCGTTGCTCAGATCCAGATCCCAGACCGAGCCCACGTCATAGAAGACGCCGCCACGAATGCCGTATTCCTCGGGAAGGCCCAGCGGGAATTCCGCCTCGAGCTTGGCCACGGCATAGATATTGCCGCCAAGCGCGTCATTATAGGCCGCCCCGGAGGAATCGGTGCCCACTTCGCGCGGGCCGATACCGTCGGGCGCAAAGCCGCGCATGATCGAGCCACCGATGAGATAGCGGTCGGTCACGCGGCTGGTGCCGGAGGAGAAGTTGAGCATCCCCCCTTCGACCGAAGCGCGCAGCGTGATCTCGTCGTTGAGGATCGTGGTCTGCGCCTGCGCCTTGGCGGTGGTCTTGATATAGGTGCTGTCGCCGCCCAGACCTGCGAATTCCTGCCCGAATTGCAGCAGGAAGCCGGTGTCAGGGTCCAGACCGTTGCGGCGGTTGTCATAGCTGTAGGTATAGCCGAGCGACGAGCTCCAGAGCTGGCCCTGCGCTTCCTCGGCGTCGATCAGGGTGCCGGTGAAGGCGTAATTGCTGATCTCGACGCTTTCGGCCTTGTAATAGGCGCGCAGCCGGCCGGATTCGCTGACCGGGAAGGTCAGGCCGGGGCTGAACCGGGCAATCGCCGTGTCGTAATCGGCAAAGGAGTTGTTCGTCTCGCGGTAGCCCAGTTCCAGATCCAGCGCCAGATCCCGGCCCAGAAGTGCCGGTTCGGTGAAGCGGATCTCATAGGTCTGGTTTTCCTCGGCACCTGAGAAGTTCAGCTCAAGACGTTGACCACGCCCGAGAAAGTTGCTTTCGCTGAAACTTGCGATCAGCGAGAAGCCACCGTTCGTGCCATAGGCGCCGCCGAAGGACAGGCTGCCGGTGGGTTGTTCTTCCACATCCACATCGACGATGACCTGATCGGGGCTGGAGCCTTCGCGCGCATTCACGCGGGCATCGCTGAAAAAGCCCAGGGCGCGGATGCGTTCGGCGCTTTCACGGATCTCGCGCGGGTTGAAGGGATCGCCTTCGACCACGCGGAACTGGCGGCGCACGACGCGGTCGAGCGTGGTGGCATTGCCCTCGATGTCGATGCGTTCGACAAAGACGCGGGGGCCGCGCACCAGCGCGAATTCCACATCCAGCGTCAGGTCGCGGTCGTTGCGCACGATGCGCGGCTCGACCCGGACGAAATTCAGACCCTTCTGGATCGCCAGACGTTCCAGCCGGGCGATATTGTTCTCGACCACCATGGGCGAATAGATCGCGCCATCCTTGATCGTGAGGGCGGTGGCGAATTCATCGGGGTTCACATCGGTCAGATCCGAGGTGGTCGTCACCGTGCCGAAGCGGAACTGCTGTCCCTCCTCGACGTTGAAGGTGATGAAGAACCCGTCTCTTTCGCGCGCGAGTTGAGTATTCACGGCTGTCGTGCGGAAATCGACATAGCCGCGCGAGAAATAGAAATCCTGCAAAACCTGTTTGTCGAATTCGATCCGGTCGGCCACGAAAGTGTCGCGCTGGATCAGCGCGCGCAGCAGGCCCGCCTGTTTGGTTTCCAGAACGCGGCGCAGGCGCGCGTCGCTGAAGACGCGGTTGCCGACAAAGCCGATCCGTTCGATCTCGACGATACCGCCTTCGAAAATCTCGAAGACCAGATCGACGCGGTTGTCATTGCGCCGGATGATGCGCGGGTTGACGGTCGCGGCCAGACGGCCGGCCTGCGAATAGGCATCGGCAATGGCAGCGGCGTCGCGTTCGGCGGTGGTAGGGTTGAACACCCGGCGCGATTGCGACTGGATCACGGTTTCCAGCGCCTCGGTCTTGAGGCGGCGGTTGCCCTCAAAGCTGATCTGGTTGATCGTCGGGAATTCGGTGACATTGATCACCAGCGTGCCGCCGCGCGGTTCCAGCGCCACCTCCTCGAACAGGCCGCTGGCCAGGATGCGCTGATAGGCGTCGTTCAACTCGGCCGCCGAAACGGTCTGACCGCGCGAAATGCCAGCATAGCTGAGGATGGTGCCAGCTTCGATGCGCTGGTTCCCTTCGATCTGCACGGTGCTGAAACTGTAGGACTGGGCCAGGGCCGGACCAGATTGCCAGACGGCGCCCATCGACAGGCCGGCCAGCACAAGCGGTGCCACCCATCCCGTCAACCTGCCCTTGCCGGACTTGTGCCTGTTGCGGACGCGGTGCCGCTCTCCCATGTGATTGGTCATCGGTCAACCCAGTCATGCTTTGTTGTTGCTACTGTCACTATCGGCATTGTGACCCGTTGTCAAAAGCCCATGCACGAAAAACAAAGCGCCCGCAGCAGATGATGCGGGCGTGCCATAAATGGACAGCAATGGGTTGTGTATAGACCTGTCGCCTGCGCGACAGGATCGGGCCCGGATTACACCAGAAGCAGCGGCAGGGCTGCGCCGATCGACAGGGCCAGCAGGATGGTGGCCAGGTAAAGCAGACGATCCCAGTTCAGGGAAAGCATGAGGCCAAGGCCGCGGGCGCTGTTCTGGATGGTCTGCATCTGTCCGACTCTCGTATCTGCGGGAAGGATGCAGTGATCCCTATCGGCGAAATATGGCCGATTTTTGGCAAAGCGTCAGGATTCACCCTGCCGCGCGGCGCAGAGCGCGCAGCAGGGTGCAGGCCGGGTCACGGGCAGAAGATGTCATTGCCCAAGGCAAAGACCATCAGCGACAGGATCAGTGTCAGGCCGATGCCCATCAGCACGCGCAGAACCTTGTCGCTGGGCGGTTTCCCCGCCACCGCCTCATAGGCGTAGAAGACAAGGTGGCCGCCATCCAGCACCGGGATCGGGAAGAGGTTCAGCAGGCCCACCGCGGTGGAGAGGACGGCGATGAAATAGATGAAATTCACCGTGCCCTGGCTGGCCATGGCCCCCGACACCTCGGCGATGCCGATGGGGCCGGACATGTTGCAGGTGCTGATGGCGCCGGTGATCATGTGATAGAGGCCCGAGAAAGAGCCGCGAATGATCTCCCACATGTTTGCGAAACCGTTGCTCAGCGCGTCGATCAGGCCGGGCGACTCGGTCATCGGGTCGAAGAACAGACCGCCGATGATGCCGATGCGCCAGTTCGTCTCGAACCCGCCGCCGCTTTGCGGCTCGTCCACGCGGCGGGGCGTCAGGGTGAATTGCATCGCCTCGCCGTCGCGCAGCACATCCAGTTGCAGCGGCGCGCCGGCGGCGGCCTGCACCTTCTCGCGCAGTTCGCGGAAGGCGTGGATCGGGGTGCCGTCCACGGCGACGATCACATCGCCGGGTTGCAGATCAATCGCGATGGCTGCGGATTGCGGGGCGAGCTGGGTGATGACCGGGGGCATGGGATGGGGCCCCTGCACCGTCACTTCGCGCCCGTCGCGCAGCACCAGATAGTCCAGCAGCGGCACGGCAGGCAGGCTTTCGGTGAGGGCGCCGAACCCGTCCTCGCCCATCTGCGGCAGGGTCTGGCCGTCGATGGCCAGGATGACATCGCCGGGCTGCACGTCATGCGCCACCGCGACGGGGCGCAGATCGCCCACGGTCAAAGGCTCGACCGCGACGCCCCGCGTGAGGCCGATGACGGTAAAGACCACGATGGCCAGGATGAAGTTGAACAGCGGCCCCGCCGCCACCGTGGCCGTGCGCGCCCAGAGGGGGGCGCCGCTCATGGTGCTGCGCCGTTCGGCGGGGGTCATGTCGCGGATCGCCGCGCCATCCGTGCCCGCCGAGGCCGCATCGGCATCGCCGCGAAACTTGACGAAACCGCCGAAGGGCAAGAGCGCCACCTGCCATTTGGTGCCGCGCCTGTCGGTGCGGGCATAGATCACGGGGCCGAAGCCCAGCGAGAAGACATCCGCATGTATCCCCGACCAGCGGCCCACGATGTAATGGCCGTATTCATGCACCGCCACGATGACGGACAGCGCCACGACAAAGGCCGCAAGGGTCATGGCAAGGCTGCCGAACTGGGGAAGAAACGATGCAATATCCAAGTCTTGTCCTGCTCTGTTGCGGTCACGTGCCCGGCGTGACCTGCGGTGGTTCAGCGGGCGCGCGCCGCCATGGTCTCATCTGCCCTCACCCGTGCGAGATGGTCCACATGGGCCACGGTATCAAGGGTGATCCCTGCGTCAATGAGGCCGGAGTCGGATGACATATGCGTCAGCACATCCTCGACGATGCCGGACATGTCCATGAAACCGATGCGGCCCGCGATGAATGCGTCCAGCGCGCGCTCCTTGGCGGCGTTGAAGACGGCCCCCGCCAGACCGCCGCGCCGCATCACATCGCCGGCCAGCCGCAGCGCGGGATAGCGGGCGGGATCGGGGGCGCGGAAGTTCAGCGTGCCGATGGCGGCCAGGTCCAGCCGCGCCACGGGCAGATCGCGCCGCTCGGGCCAGTGCAGCGCATAGCCGATGGCGTGGCGCATGTCCGAGGCCCCGACATGCGCCATCAGCGCCCCGTCGCGGAACCCCACCAGCGCGTGCACCAGGGATTCGGGGTGGATGATGACCTCGATCTGGTCCGGGGTCACACCGAAGAACTCCCGGGTTTCGATGATCTCGAGCGCCTTGTTGAACATCGAGGCGGAATCGATCGTGATCCGCTGCCCCATGTCCCAGTTCGGGTGGCACGAGGCCTCGGCCAGTGTCGCGGCGGCCAGACGTTCCAGCGGCCAGTCGCGGAAGGCGCCGCCGCTGGCGGTGATCACGATCCGTTCGACTGCGGCGATGTCCTCGCCCACCAGGGCCTGAAAGATGGCGGAATGTTCGCTGTCCACGGGCAGGATGCGCGCGCCATGGGCCGCAGCCGTGGCCATCAGCAAGGGACCGGCCGTCACCAGCGATTCCTTGTTGGCCAGCGCCAGGGTGGTGCCCTGCCTCAAAGCCTCCATCCCCGGTGCCAGCCCTGCCGCACCCACGATGGCCGACATGATCCAGTCCGCAGGCCGTGCCGCCGCCTCGATCAGCGCCGCCTGCCCGGCTGCGGCCTGCACGCCGGACCCGGCCAGCGCCGCGCGCAGATCGCCCAGCAGATCGTCATGGGCCGTGACCGCCAGTTCCGCGCCCAGACGCCGCGCATCGGCGGCCAGTTGCGCGATATTGCGCCCGCCGGTCAGGGCCACCACCTGATACTCCTGCGGCGCGCGCGCGATCAGATCCAGCGTGTTCTGCCCGATTGATCCTGTTGCGCCAAAAACCGTGACCCGTTTCATCACTCGGCCGGCACCTGTCCGTAAAGCAGCATCACCACCAGCGCCAGAAGGGCGGCACCGATCAGACCGTCAAAACGGTCCAGAACGCCGCCATGGCCGGGGATCAGGCGCGAGCTGTCCTTGACCCCCATCTTGCGCTTGATGGCGCTTTCCGCGATGTCGCCCATCTGCGAGGCAAATGAGGTGGCCATGCTGATCAGCACCAGCACAGGACCGGCGCCGCTGATGGGGATGAAGAGCAGACCCAGCGCCCCTGCCCCGATCCAGCCCGCGATGGTGCCAGACCATGTCTTCTTGGGGCTGACTGCCGGCCAGAACTTCGGCCCGCCGATCATGCGGCCCGCGAAATAGCCCGCGACATCGGTGATCACCACGACCAGCACCAGCCAGATCAGCCAGGTCAGGCCATCCTCGCGGTCGCGCAGCGTCACCAGCGCATAGGCGGCCAGCAGGATCACCGGCGCATAGAGCGCATAGATCAGGCGGTGCCGCGCCAGCAGCACGATCCCGGCCGCCAGCGGCGTCAGAAGCGCCAGAACATCCAGCGTCGAGGGCGTCATGATGGCGATCGTCACCGCAAGGGCGGCCAGCGCCCCCAGACCCCGGGCCAGCACTTCGGCCCCCGGCGACAGCATCCGCACCAGTTCCCAGATCATCAGCCCGCTGACCAGAACGATCAGCCCCAGAAACCACGGCCCGCCCAGCCAGATCTCGCCCGCGCCGACGACGATCATGAAGAGCGACGACAGGGTGCGCGTCTTGAGGTCTTCCCATTTGGACGGTGCAGAGGTCATCGCGCACTCATGCCGTGACGGCGCCGAACCGCCGGTCGCGCGCGCCATAGGCGTGCAGGAGACGGGCGAATTCGTCACGGCTGAAATCGGGCCAGAGCGTATCGACGAATTCATATTCCGCATAGGCCGACTGCCAGAGCAGGAAGTTGGAAATCCGCGCCTCGCCGCTGGTGCGGATCACCAGATCGGGATCGGGCAGAACGCAGGTGTCCAGATATTTGGGCAGCGTTTCCTCGTCCACGTCCTTGGGGTTGAGCCGCCCCAGCGCCACGTCTTGCGCCAGCCGTTTGGTGGCGCGCGCCACCTCGTCGCGGCCGCCGTAATTGAGGGCGATGGTCAGATGCACCCGGTCATTCTGCGAGGTGATCAGTTCCAGCTCGTCCATCAGACTGACCAGCTTGTCATCCAGCCGGACCCGATCCCCGATGAAGCGGACGCGCACGCCTTCGTCACGCAACTGCCGCGCCTCGCGGGTGATATAGCGGCGAAAGAGGCTCATCAGCCCTGCCACCTCGACCTGCGTGCGTTTCCAGTTCTCGGTCGAGAAGGCGAAGATCGTGAGGTATTTCACACCCAGATCGGGACAGGCCTCGACAATCTCGCGCACGCGCTTGGCGCCGGCATGATGCCCGAAGAGACGCGGACGGCCGCGCATCGTGGCCCAGCGTCCGTTGCCGTCCATGATGATGGCGACATGGCACGGACCCGCGCGCAGAGCGGCCTGCGGATGCGGGCCGCCATCTGCATGGGCAAGGCTGTCAGAGGTCTGGCGCGCCATGGCTGGCTTTCCTTTCGGCGGAACGGCGGGTCGTCAGACCTGCATGATCTCGGCCTGTTTGCCTTCCAGGGCGGCATCCACCATCTTGGTGTATTTGTCGGTCAATTCCTGCACGCTGGTTTCCCAGAACTTCTGGTCATCCTCGGACATGCCCTTGGTCTTGGCCTTCTTGATCTGGTCCATCCCGTCGCGCCGCACATTGCGCACCGCGACGCGGGCATGTTCGGCATATTGGGCCGCCACGCGCGTCAGATCGCGGCGGCGTTCTTCGTTCAACTCGGGGATCGGCAGCATGATGATCGTGCCGTTCAGCTGAGGATTGATGCCCAGGCCACTGTTGCGGATGGCTTTTTCCACCGCGCCCACCATCGACTTGTCCCAGACGTTGACCGTGACCATGCGCGGTTCGGGCACGTTGATCGTGCCGACCTGATTGATCGGCGTGCGCTGGCCATAGGCCTCGACCATCACCGGCTCCAGCATCGAGGCCGAGGCGCGGCCCGTGCGCAGCGAGGCGAATTCGGTCTTCAGCGCCGACATGGCCCCTTCCATCCGCCGCTCCAGATCGTCGGTATCAATCTCGAAATCTTCGTCAGACATCGTCCTGCACTTCCCTCATTCCGTCTCCCGCTGGCGCGGGTTTTGTCACATTACTCTCAACCGTGCACGGTTGTATAGGTGCCCTTGCCCGCAAGGATGCCCTTGAAACCACCGGGTTCGTCCAGCGAGAAGACGATGATCGGCAGGTTGTTGTCGCGCGCAAGCGCGATGGCGCTGGCATCCATCACGCCCAGATGCTGCGCCAGAACCTCGTCATAGGTGACGCGGGAATAGCGTT
>JAMWZG010000112.1:0-1030 GCA_024304855.1 Paracoccaceae bacterium | reverse complement strand
GGGATCCTTGTCATAGACGCCATCCACCTTGGTGCCCTTGAAGATCGCCTCGCAGGCCATTTCATTGGCGCGCAGCGTGGCGGCCGTGTCGGTGGTGAAATAGGGATTGCCGGTGCCGGCGGCAAAGATCACGACGCGCTTTTTCTCAAGATGGCGGACGGCGCGGCGGCGGATATAGGGTTCGCAGACCTGATCCATCGGGATCGCGCTGATCACGCGGGTGTGGATGTTCAGCGCCTCGAGCGAGGATTGCATCGCCAGCGCGTTCATCACGGTGGCGAGCATTCCCATATAGTCGGCGGTGGTGCGTTCCATCCCCTGCGCGCTGCCCTGAAGGCCGCGAAAGATATTGCCGCCGCCGATGACCATGCAGATCTCGACGCCCAGATCATGCACCGATTTTACTTCCTGCGCGATGCGCTGGACCGTGGGGGGATGCAGGCCGAAGCCCTGATCGCCCATCAGCGCCTCGCCCGAGATTTTCAGCATCACACGGCGGAACTTGGTCTGCGCCTGCGGCGAGGTTTGCGTATCGGCGTCGTCTGGCATGGGGGCTTGGCTCCGGGTTGGCTGATCGCGCGCAAAATGTCGTAAAACGCGGGCGGGTTCAATCCGCGAAGCGCCACCTTTGCGATTTGTGCGCTTTGCTCTATCAGGCGGGTCATGCAACTGCCTGACCTGACCCATGTTCCCGCCGACCGTCCGATCCTGATCGCAGGCCCCACCGCCAGCGGCAAATCGGCGCTGGCGCTGCGGATTGCCTTGGCGCAGGGGGGCGTGATCGTGAATGCCGATGCGATACAGGTCTTTGCCAACTGGCGCATCCTGACGGCGCGCCCCTCGGTGCAGGATGAGGCGCGGGTGCCGCATCACCTTTACGGGCATGTGCCGGGGGATGCGCCCTATTCCGTAGGGCATTGGCTGCGCGAGGTGGCGCCCTTGCTGCGCGGCGGGGCGCGGCCGATCATCGTGGGGGGGACGGGGCTTTATTTCACCGCCCTGACCGAGGGGCTGGCCGAGATCCCCGCCC
>JAMWZG010000111.1 GCA_024304855.1 Paracoccaceae bacterium | reverse complement strand
TAAGTCCGTGGCGATCAACACGATGATCCTGTCGCTCCTCTACCGCCTCACGCCCGAGGATTGCCGCCTGATCATGATCGACCCCAAGATGCTGGAACTCTCCGTCTATGACGGCATCCCGCATCTTCTCTCGCCTGTTGTGACCGACCCGAAAAAGGCGGTCGTCGCCCTGAAATGGGTCGTCGGAGAGATGGAAGAACGCTATCGCAAGATGTCCAAGATGGGCGTGCGCAATATCGACGGCTACAACAGCCGCGTGGCCGACGCGCTGGCCAGGGGCGAGATGTTCAGCCGCACCGTGCAGACCGGCTTTGACGACGAAACCGGAGAGCCGGTGTTCGAGACCGAAGAGCTGATGCCCGAGAAAATGCCCTATATCGTCGTCATCGTCGATGAGATGGCCGACCTGATGATGGTCGCCGGCAAGGAGATCGAGGCCTGCATCCAGCGCCTTGCACAGATGGCGCGCGCCTCCGGCATCCACCTCATCATGGCCACGCAGCGCCCCTCGGTCGATGTGATCACCGGCACGATCAAGGCGAACTTCCCCACCCGGATTTCCTTCCAGGTGACATCCAAGATCGACAGCCGCACCATCCTTGGCGAAATGGGCGCCGAGCAGCTTCTGGGTATGGGCGACATGCTCTATATGGCGGGCGGGGCCAAGATCACCCGCTGCCACGGCCCCTTCGTCAGCGACGAGGAGGTGGAGGAGATCGTGAACCACCTCAAGGCCTTCGGCCCGCCGAAATACATGAACTCGGTGCTCGACGGCCCGGATGAGGACCGCGAAGCCGACATCGACGCGGTTCTGGGTCTGGCCAGCGGCGGCAATACCGATCTGGAAGACGCGCTCTACGACACGGCGGTGGCGATTGTGGTCAAGGATCGCAAATGCTCCACTTCCTACATCCAGCGCAAGCTGGCCATCGGCTATAACAAGGCCGCGCGACTGGTCGAACAGATGGAAGAGCAGGGCGTCGTCAGCCCCGCGAACCATGTCGGCAAGCGCGAAGTGCTGGTGCCCGAACATTGACCGACACGCCGAGGGGCGGCACCTCACGGGGCCCCTCTCGGCGGTGTCTCGCTTTTGTGACACGGACCAAGGTGCAGAGCGGGGAAAAGGGCCTTATATGACCATCATGACACTGATGCGCTTCCTCATGGCCCCCCTGCTTGGACCTGTCCTTGCCATGGCGCTGGCCCTTCCCGCCGCGGCCGAAAAACTGCCGCTGGCGCAAATCTCCGATTACCTGAACGGTCTGCGGACAGCCTCGGGTGATTTCACGCAGATCAATGCCGATGGCACGATTTCGACGGGGACGATCTATATCAACCGCCCCGGTCGTATCCGCTTCGAATACGCGCCCCCGGATCAGACACTGGTTCTGGCCAGTGCGGGCACGGTGGCGATCTTTGATCCCAAATCGAACACCGGGCCGGAAACCTATCCGCTGGCCCGCACGCCGCTGTCGATCATCCTGGCCGAGAATGTGAACCTCGGGCAGGCGCGGATGGTGACGGGGCACAGCTATGACGGCACCGCCACCACCGTCACCGCGCAGGATCCGCAGCACCCGGAATATGGCAATATCCAGATGGTCTTTACCGGCAATCCGGTCCAGTTGCGGCAATGGGTCATCAATGACGATGCCGGCAACAGCACCACTGTCGTGCTGGGCGATCTGCGTCTGGGTCAGTCCATCGCGGCGCGGATGTTCGACATCAGGGCCGAATCCGACCGCAGGGGGCAGGGCGGGCGCTGAACCCGCCCCTCCCTCTCCACCGATGCGTCACCCCCGCGCCATCTCGGCGCGCAATGCCGCCATCAGGTCCGTCAGTGTCTTGACATAGATCTCGCCCGTCAGATGGCCGTTCTCGTCAAACTGCTCGGATGTCTGCGCCAGCAGCATCTCCGGCCCCTGCAACAGACGCGGGCGGAACGCCACCATGCAGTTGCGCAGCATCACCTGCGCCCGCTCTCCGCCCGCGCGCCCTGCCGTGGCCGACAGGATCGCCACCGGCTTGCCCGACCATGGCGCACCCTTGGTCCGGCTGACCCAGTCCAGCGCATTCTTCATCACGCCGGAAATGCCTTTGTTGTATTCGGGAGTCGAGATCAGCACCGCATCCGCAGCGGCGATCTGGTCGGCCAACCGCTGCACGGCGTCGGGAATACCCTCCGCCTCCTCCAGATCCCCATTGTAGAGCGGCAGGTTCAGATCACCCTCGATGAACTCCGCCTCACCGAACAGACGCGCCGCCTCGCGCAGCAGTTTGCGGTTGAACGATCCGGCGCGCAGCGAACCGGACAGGCCCAGAAGAACGGGTTTCGACATGGGGGACACCTTCATATGTTGTTCACGTTGACCCAGACCTAAACCGTGCAGCGGCAGGGGCAACCTTTGCGGCCGCACAGACCCTGTGACCGGCAGCATCATCGGCCCTGCACCGATCATTCTGGCCCTTCGAATGCAAAACGCCCCGCCGATAGGGCGGGGCGTTCTCTGTCGATCCGGGCGATCCTTGCGGATCAGCCGTTGGGAACGATCACGATCTCGACGCGGCGGTTCTGCGCGCGACCCTCGGGGGTCAGGTTGGACGCGATCGGTTGATCTTCGCCCGCGCCGAAGGTGCGGACACGGCCGCCGGACACGCCGCTGCTGATCAGGACGCTGGCCACGGCATTGGCCCGACGCTCGGACAGCGACTGGTTATAGGCGGCGGCACCCGAGTTGTCGGTGTGGCCCACAACCTGAATCGTGGTGTCGGGATAGCTGTTCAGGCTGGTTGCGATGGTGCGCAGGTCGCCCTGCAAATCGGGGCGCAGCGTGGCGCTGTCGGTCGCGAACAGGATGTCCTGCGGCATCGACACGATCAGACGGTCGCCAGTGTTGGTGATCCGCGCCTGATTGCCCAGATCGCGGCGCAGCTCGGCTTCCTGCTTGTCCAGATTGTTGCCGACAAGCGCACCTGTGCCCGCGCCCAGAATGCCGCCGATCACGGCACCGCGCGCCCGGTTGTCGCTGACCAGCGCGCCTGTGGCCGCCCCCAGCATCCCGCCGACAACGGCGCCAGAGCGCGTGTTGCGGTTCGGATCATTGGGGTCGCCCATGCCGGTCGGCTCGGTGCAGGCTGTGACAGCCACCAGCGAAAGACCTGCCAGCAGCAGAAGGGGTTTTTGAGCTCGGATCATGTGATGCCTCTTGATTACGTCTGAATATCCAGACCTATAACGCTTATACCCCAAGGTTTGTTCCCTCCCAAGCCATCGAAATCTCAAACTTGGCAGTTTTTCGCCCATTGTCCCGCGTTTGTGATCAATCACAGCCGCAGGCCTCACGCCTCGACCCGCGCCGCCTCATAGGCCAGCATGGCGCGCTTGACCGGCAATCCCCAGTGATAACCGCCCAGCCCCCCCGACTTGCGCAGCGCCCGGTGACAGGGGATCAGCCAGCTGACAGGGTTGCGCCCCACCGCCGTGCCCACAGCGCGCACCGCGCGCGGATGGCCGACCGCACCCGCGATGTCGGAATAGGTGGTGACATGGCCTGACGGGATCGCCAGCAGCGCCTCCCAGACCTTGATCTGGAACGGCGCCCCGATCAGATGCAGCGCCGTCTCGCCCGCCCCGCCAAAGGCCGAGGCCACCCAGCCCGCCACCGCCTCGGGGGCCTCGTGATATTCCGCCGCAGGCCAGCGCGCGACCATATCGGCCATCGCCGCCGCGCGACCCGTCTCGGCGGTAAACGCCAGGCCGCACAGCCCGCGCGCGGTGCCCATCGCCAGAACCTCGCCAAAGGGGCTGGCGAACCAGCCATAGCTGATGCGCAGCCCCGCCCCGCGCTTGGCGAATTCGCCGGGGCTCATCGCCTCCCAGCGCAGGAACAGATCGTGCAGCCGCCCGGTGCCCGACAGGCCGGCCGCATCCGCCGCCTCCAGCGTCGTCATCCGCTCGGTCAGCAACCGCTTGGCATGATCCAGCGCCAGATATTGCTGATACCGTTTCGGCGACACCCCGACCCAGGCCGAGAACAGGCGCTGAAAATGCGCGGCACTCATCCCCATCCGCGCCGCCAGTTCCTCCAGCGTCACCGGCGCCTCCGCCGCGTCGATCACCTCGATCGCACGGCGCATGACGTGATAATGATACCCCCCCGTTTCCATGTCCGTGTCCATGTCCATGTCCATGTCCATGTCCTTGTCCGAAAGGGAAAGCGCGGTATTTTCCTGTCCTGTCATCTGCATATGTCCCGTCCTGTCCGCTTGACCCTAGCGCAGCTTGGCCCCGGCCCGCGACCCGAATGTTGCGCTTTCGCGCCCCCTCTTGCCGCTGCGGCGCCTTGGCCCTTGCCGGAACGGGTGGCGCAGGGCATATCCCGCTGATGGCCAGGCAACTCGACTATCACAGCTTACGCGCAATCTTCACCCGCTTTCAGGCGGCCGATCCCGAACCCAAGGGAGAGTTGGAGCACGTGAACGCCTATACTCTCGTGGTCGCCGTCGCGCTCTCTGCGCAGGCCACCGATGTGGGCGTGAACCGCGCCACACGCGCGCTGTTCCAGATTGCCGACACGCCGCAGAAGATGCTCGATCTGGGCGAGGAAGGCCTGATCCAGCATATCAAGACCATCGGTCTCTTCCGCAACAAGGCCAGGAATGTCATCAAGCTCAGCCGCATCCTTGTGGATGATTACGGCGGAGAGGTGCCCAATTCCCGCGCAGCGTTGGAATCCCTGCCCGGCGTGGGCCGCAAGACCGCGAATGTCGTGCTCAACATGTGGTGGGGAATGCCCACGCAGGCCGTGGATACCCATATCTTCCGCGTCGGCAACCGAACCGGCATCTGCCCCGGCAAGGATGTCACCACCGTCGAACGCGCGATCGAGGATAACATCCCCGCCGATTTCCAGCACCATGCCCATCACTGGCTGATCCTGCATGGCCGCTATACCTGTGTCGCCCGTAAACCTAAATGTAACGCTTGCCTGATCCGTGATCTGTGCCCGTTTGAGGAGAAGACCCCATGAAGACCTATCAGGTTGTCGGTATCGGCAACGCCATCGTCGATGTCATCAGCCAGTCCGACGACAGTTTCCTTGACCTGATGGGTATCCAGAAGGGGATCATGCAACTGGTCGAACGCGAACGCGGCGAACTGCTCTATGGCGCGATGGAAAACCGCCGTCAGGCGCCGGGGGGATCAGTCGCCAATACGCTGGCGGGGCTGGGCAATCTGGGCCTCCAGACCGCCTTCATCGGCCGCGTGCATGACGACGCGCTGGGCCGGTTCTATGCCGGTGAAATGGCCAAGGGTGGCACGGATTTCGTCAATGACCCGGTGCCGGGGGGCGAATTGCCCACCTCGCGCAGCATGATCTTCGTCTCGCCCGATGGTGAACGCTCGATGAACACCTATCTCGGCATCTCCGCCGAACTCGGCCCCGATGACGTGCCCGTGGATGTGGCGGGTCAGGCCGCCATCCTGTTTCTTGAGGGTTATCTCTATGACAAGCCCAAGGGGAAAGAAGCCTTCGAAGCTGCCGCCGCCGCCTGCCGCAAGGGCGGGGGCAAGGCCGGGATCGCGCTCTCGGACCCCTTCTGCGTGGACCGTCACCGCGCCGATTTCCGGCGGCTTGTCCGCTCGCTCGATTATGTGATCGGCAACGAACACGAATGGAAATCGCTTTATGAAACCGACGACCTCAGCGCCGCGCTGGAACAGGCCGCCGCCGAGTCCGGCCTGATCGTCTGCACCCGCTCGGGCCATGATGTCGTGCTGGTCGAAGGGGATGAAACCGTCACCGTCCCCGTGACCGAGATCGTGCCCGTGGACGCCACAGGCGCCGGCGACCAGTTCGCCGCAGGCTTCATCTACGGCATGGCCACGGGCCAGTCGCTCGAGGTGTCGGGCCGCATGGGTTGCGTCGCCGCCGCCGAAGTCATCAGCCATTTCGGCGCCCGCCCCGAGGCGGACCTCAAGGCGCTGTTCAAACAGGCCGGGCTGATCTGATCCGCTGATCCCTCAGAACGGCACCGGCGCGCGGAACCCCATGCCGCGCCCGGTGTCGGGATGGTTCAGGCGCAACTCCTCGGCATGGAGCATCAGGCGCGGATGCGCGGCCGCCTGCCCGGTCGCATAGATCGTGTCGCCCAGAATCACATGCCCCAGCGCCAGCATATGCACCCGCAACTGATGCGTCCGCCCCGTGCGCGGCATCAAGCGCACGCGGGTCGTGTCGCCCTCATGCCGCAAGACGCGCCAATCGGTCAGCGCGGGGCGGCCCGTGGCGTGACACACCATCTGCCGGGGCCGGTTCTCCCAATCCACGATCAAGGGCAGGTCCACCGTGCCCTCGCGCGGCTCCAGCAGCCCGTCCACCCGCGCCTGATAGGTCTTTTTCGTGCGCTTTTCCTCGAATTGCATCGACAGATTGCGCTGCGCATGGGGGGTCAGCGCAAAGACGATCACCCCCGATGTGTCACGGTCCAGCCGATGCACCAGCAAGGCCTGCGGATGCACCGCCTGCACCCGCGTGATCAGGCAATCGGCCAACTCCGGCCCACGCCCCGGCACGGACAGCAGCCCGGCAGGCTTGTCCAGCACGATGATCTCGTGATCCTCATGCAGGATCTGCAAGGGATCGGTCGGGGGGGTATAGGCGTTGTCCATCCGCCCCAAGTGGCGCATCACGCCTGCGGGTTCAAGCCCCGGCAGGCGGGGCAGGGGGCGATGACAGGCCCAGCAGCACACCGTAGATGATGAAACAGACCGCCATCCCGCGCCGCAGCCAGACGTTGAACACCGCCCCCAGCGCCGCCCGCCCCAAAGCCGCCCCGAGGGCAGTATAGGTGCAGTAACTCGCCGCCGTGATCACCAGCGCGGTGGGGACAATCGCCCCCATCTGCGCGCCGATGGGCACATCCGGCTGCACGAACTGGCTGAAGGCCGCCAGATAACCCGCCACGCTTTTGGGGTTGATCGTCGCGATCATGAAGGCGCGGGTATAGATCGACCCGGCCTGCGCCCTCACCGCAGGCGCAGGTTTGCCCGCATTGATCCAGCCGCGCAGCCCCAGCCAGATCAGAACCGCCGCCCCCGCCAGCTTGGCCAGATCAAAGGCCTGCGGCGAGGCGGCGATCAGCGCCGTCACCCCCAAGGCCGACAGGCCCAGGAACAGGCTCGCCTGCGTCAGGATGCCCAGCACCCCCCACAGGCTGCGCCGGAACCCATGGGTCATGCCATTGGTGATGCAATTCACCGCATTCGGCCCCGGCGTGGTCACGAAAACCACCCAGAACAGGGCAAAGATCAGCCAGCCGTCAAAGCTCATCTGGCGGCGCTGAAGACATCCGCAAGGATGGATTGAAGCGCCTCTGCATCCGCGGTCGTAAAGGCATCGGGCTGGTCGCTGTCAATGTCGAACACCCCCAGCAGCCTGCCCGCGCCGTCGAACACCGGCAGCACCAGTTCCGACCGGGTCGAGGAGGAACAGGCGATATGCCCCGGAAAGGCCTCGACATCCGGGACAAGCTGCACCTGCCCCGTCCGTGCCGCCGCCCCGCAAACACCCCGCGAGAACGGAATGACCAGACAGCCATGCCCGCCCTGATAGGGCCCGATCTTCAACAGCTCGGGCGCGGTGACGCGATAGAACCCGGTCCAGTCGAAACGGTCATCGCTGTGATGCACCTCGCAGGCCACGGTGGCCATCAGGGCGACGGTGTCGGTCTCGCCCTCGGTCAGGGCTTTGATCGTGGCGGCAAGGTCGGTGTAGTTCACACGCATGGTCAGGCTTTCGTTGACAGCGGGGCGGGGGCTTCCGCCCCCGAAGGTTCAGCTACGCTGAACCACCCCCGAGGATATTTCAGGCAAGAAGAAACAGGCTCAGACCCGCTCGATCGCGATGGCCGTGCCTTCTCCGCCGCCGATGCAGATGGCCGCGATGCCCCGCTTGAGGCCCCGCGTCTCCAGCGCGTTCAGCAGCGTCACCATGATCCGCGCGCCGGATGCGCCAATCGGATGGCCCAGTGCACAGGCACCGCCATTGACGTTCAGCTTGTCGCGCGGGATGCCCATCTCCTGCATGAAGGCCATGGGCACGACGGCAAAAGCCTCGTTCACCTCCCACAGGTCCACGTCCTCCACCGACCAGCCCAGCCGCTTGAGCAGTTTCTGCGCGGCGGGCACGGGTGCCGTGGTGAAAAGGCCCGGCGCCTGCGCATGGCTGGCGTGCCCCAGAATCCGCGCGCGGATGTTCAACCCCTGCGCCTGTGCCGCCTCCTCGGACGCCAGCACCAAAGCCGCCGCCCCGTCCGAGATCGACGAGGAGTTGGCCGCCGTCACCGTCCCATCCTTGCGGAAGGCGGGCTTGAGCTGCGGGATCTTTTCCGGCTTGGCCTTGGCGGGCTGCTCATCCGCCTCGACCATGATCTGCCCCGTCCGGGTGGCCAGCGCCACGGGCGCAATCTCGCGCGCGAAGGCCCCCGATGTCTGCGCCTCCAGCGCATTGGAGAGTGACTTCAGCGCATAGGCATCCTGCGCCTCGCGCGTGAATTGAAACGTCTCGGCGCAATCCTCGGCAAAGGTGCCCATCAGGCGGCCCTTGTCATAGGCGTCTTCCAGACCGTCCAGAAACATGTGGTCGATCACCTGCCCATGCCCGATTCGCGCCCCGCCGCGCATCGCAGGCAGCAGATAGGGGGCGTTCGACATGCTCTCCATCCCGCCCGCAATCATCGTGTCCGTGTAACCCAAGGCGATCTGGTCAAAGGCGATCATCGCCGCCTTCATCCCCGATCCGCACATCTTGTTCAGCGTCGTGGCCGGCACCTCTTCGCCCAGACCGCCCGCGAATCCCGCCTGTCGCGCCGGGGCCTGCCCCTGACCCGCAGGCAGAACGCAGCCCATCAGCACCTCGTCCACCGTGCCCGTCCCGGCATCGGCCAGCGCGGCCTTGATCGCTGCTCCTCCCAGAACCGAGGCTTCAATGCCATCGAACACCCCCTGAAACCCGCCCATCGGCGTGCGCGCGGCTCCTGCTATCACAACGGTCTTCATGCGTGGTCTCCCTCGGTTATCCGGTCTCTGCATACCGGATGGTAAGGAATCGCGTCTAGCCTTGCGAGGTCGAAATGCAACAAAGGGCGGATCAGGATGCGACTCACATCGCGGGAACAGGGGGGATGGACGGTCGTGACCGTGGCCGAGGATCGGATCGACGCCGCCGCCGCCATCGCCTTCAAGGAAGCGATGCGGCAGGTCACGGACGGGGGCGCCGGTCCGGTCATTCTGGATCTGGGCGGGGTGAGTTTCATTGATTCCAGCGGTCTTGGCGCGATCGTCGCGGTGATGAAACATCTGGGGCGCGACCGGCGGCTGCATCTGGCCGCGCTCTTGCCCAATGTGGACCGGGTGTTTCGCCTGACGCGCATGGACAGCGTGTTCCCCATCCACGCCACGGTGGCGGCGTCG
>JAMWZG010000110.1 GCA_024304855.1 Paracoccaceae bacterium | reverse complement strand
CGGCGGCGAGGCCCCGCTGGACCCCGATCACCTGACGCGGCTCAAGACGCTCTGCGACCGGGTGAACCCCGCCAGTTTCTCGGAACATCTGGCATGGTCCAGCCATGACAGCGCCTTTCTGAACGACCTGCTGCCCCTGCCCTATACCGATGCCACCCTGGCGCGCGTGGCCGATCACATCCAACAGGTGCAGGATGTGCTGGGCCGCCGGATGCTCTTGGAAAACCCCTCCAGCTATCTGGCCTTTGCCGACAGCACATGGTCGGAACCCGATTTCCTGCGCGAACTGACGCGGCGCACCGGCTGCGGGTTGCTGCTGGATGTGAACAACGTCTTCGTGTCCGCCACCAACCTTGGCTTCGATCCGCGCGGTTATGTCGATGCCTTCCCGCTGGAAGCGGTGGGCGAGATCCATCTGGGCGGTCATGACACCGATACCGATGACCTCGGCGCGCCCTTGCTGATCGACAGCCACGGGGCCGCGATCGCGGACCCGGTCTGGACGCTGCTCGATCATGTGCTGGCGCTTTCGGGTCCGCGCCCGGTGCTGGTGGAATGGGACAATGACGTGCCCGACTGGCCCGTTCTGGCCGAGGAGGCGCGCCGCGCCGAAGAGGCCCTGGCCAGATTGCGCCACCGGCCGCGCCCCGCCGCCGTCAAGGCCGCGTCATGACGGGCCTTGTCAGCGATTTCCTGCCCGCCCTGATGGACCCGGACCTGCCGGTGCCGCAGGGCTTGCAGGACGGTCAGGGCCGCCCTGCCGGACGGCGCTTCAATGTCTATCGCAACAATGTCACCGCCTCGCTGATCGCGGCGCTGGAAACCGGCTTTCCCGCCATCCGCAGCCTGCTGGGCGCGGCAAACTTCACCGGCCTCGCCCGGGCCTATCAGCAGGCCAATCCGCCGCAATCGCGGCTGATGATGCATTACGGCGCAGGTTTTCCCGCCTTTCTGGAAGGGATCGCGGCCCTGCAACATCTGGGCTATCTGGGCGATGTGGCGCGGCTGGAACTGGCGCTGCGGCGGTCCTATCACGCGGCCGATGCCACGCCGCTTGATCCGGCGGCCCTGGGCGCCATCGCCGTCGATGATCTGCCCGCGACCGCCTTCACCCTCGCCCCGGCGGTGGAATTGATCCGCTCGCCCTGGCCGCTCCATGCGATCTGGGCCTTTGCCACCATCCCCGGCAGTCCGAAACCGCAGGCCAGCGCGCAGGATGTGCTGCTCACCCGGCCCGATTTCGACCCCGAAGCCCATCCCCTGCCGGCGGGCGGCGGGGCCTTCGTCGCCGCCCTCATGGCCGGGCAGAGCCTTGGTGACGCTCATGCCGCCGGTGCCGCCTGCGACGCCGCCTTTGATCCCGCCCCCATCCTGGGACTGCTGATTGCGGGCGGGGCGATCACGGGCACCGTCGCGCCCCATGCCGACACGGGCTGACGCCCGCCACATTCCATCCCCTATTGCCAACCGCGCCCGCCCGGCGCTGCTTTGCCCGAAAGGCGAGACTGATGACACCTGCCCTGATCCGCCTGCATGACCGCGCCTTCGCCCCGCTCACCCGCGCCGACTGGCTCTTGCCCAGCCTCGCCCGTCTGGTCTTTGCGGGTGTGCTTCTGGCCTATTTCTGGGCCTCGGGCCTGACGAAACTGGGGCCGGGCCTCCTCGGGCTGATCCAGCCCTCGGTCGGCGCCTATGCGCAGATCTTCCCCCGCGCGATAGAGGCCGCGGGCTATGACATCACCCAACTCACCCTCTGGCACAGACTGGTAGTGCTGGCGGGCACATGGGCCGAGTTCATCCTGCCGCTGATGATCCTGCTGGGACTGATGACCCGTCTCGCCGCGCTGGGAATGATCGGTTTCATCCTGGTGCAGACCGCCACCGACCTGATCGGCCACGGCGCCTTCGCCCAGCCCGAAACCCTTGGCGCCTGGTTCGACCGCGCCCCCGACAGCCCGATCCTGGATCAGCGCGCGCTCTGGCTCATGCTGCTCATGGTGCTGGTGATCAAGGGCGCGGGGCCGCTCTCTCTGGACCGCGCGCTCAGGCGGTGATCAGAAATGCGCCTTCGGCTCGTCAGGCTTGCCCGCCGCCAGCGCCAGCACCCCGGCCACAAGGCAAAAGCCGATGGGGAACATGGTGAAGACATTGAAGCCAAAGGCATAATGCATCCCCGCCGCCGACAGGAGCAGCAAAACCCCGCCCCATAGCGCGCGCACCTTGGCCATCGCCCCCCCGGCAATCGCCAGCAGAGGCGACAGGAAACTGGCCGCGCGGATCACCTCGATATGGGCGACCTGTTCGAACAGCCCCTCGATCTCGCCATAACGTGCGACCGCCTCGGTATAGCCATAGCTGAAAAATCCCACCAGCATGGCCATCAGCCCGCCGATGATCCCCAGAACAAGGGCCGCATTGCGCATGATCCGTCCTCCGCTCCGCCTAAGATAGGCACCGCACCCGGCTTACGCAACCAAGGCCGCCTGCACATCCTTGCCCCAGCCCAGATACATCTGCCCGTCATCCGCCACGATCAGCGGCCGCTTCATCAGCGCCGGGTGCTCTGCCAGCAGCGCCAACGGATCGCGCGCCCGCTCTGCCTCGGACAGGCCGCGCCAGGTGGTCGAGGCGGTATTGACCAGCTTCGTCCCAAAGTGCGCATGGGCCCGCGCCAGCACATCGGCGGGCACGCCATCCGCCCGCACATCCACGAAAGTCACGCCCGGCAAGGCCTTGATCGCCTTGCGGCAGGTGTCACAGGTTTTCAATCCATAGAGGGTCATCAGCGCCTCGCAATCCATCATCCCGCGCTCAATACCGTCAAAACACCGTAAGTTCACGGGTCTTTTTCTTGATTTTTACAAAACCCATGCAATCTTTTCATCATGCGCGGCCCGCGCAGCACGCACCAACAGGGCGTGGTAACGATGAGACGTGAAGGAGACACGGGACATGCCCAACGGCACCGTGAAGTGGTTTAACACGACAAAAGGTTATGGATTCATCGCCCCCGATGATGGCGGCAAGGATGTTTTCGTTCATATTTCCGCGGTCGAGCGGTCGGGTCTGACGGGCCTCGCCGACAATCAGAAACTGTCCTACGAATTGCAGGAAGGCCGGGACGGTCGCCAGATGGCCGCCGATCTGAGGCTGCTCTGACCGGACAGGGCGCCGCCGCGCGGTCAGGCCAGCGGTCAGGACATCATTCAGGTCAGGGCGCGGGTGATCATCACCCCCGCCCAGGCCGACACACCTGTCAGCACCGCGCCCCAGGTCAGATCCACGGCCACCATATGCCAATGCCAGTCACGCAAGGTCGCGTAATTGGTGAACTCATAGGTGCCGTAAGCCATCGCCCCCAGCAGCGCCCCGCCCAGCAGCGCCTGCACCGCCACCCCTTCGCGCAGGGCGGGCAGCGACACGAAGTAAAGCAGGCCGCCGACATAGAAAAGGTAGAAAACCGCCGCCGGCGCGATGCGGATCGGTTCGGCCAACTGGTCCCCCAGATGGGTCTCGAACAGCGGCTTCATCACGCGGCTCAACATGATCGCATCCAGGATCAGGAAGACAGCGGCGGTCGAGACATAGAGGATGATCAGTTGCACGGGTCACTGGCCTTTCATGTTGCTTGCAAGGGATACGGCCCCCGGAGCCTATTGGATGAAAACCCGCCCGACCACCACCCCGCGCGCGGCCCTTGCGGTCGCCGCGCCCCGGGGGGCGTGTCACCGAGACGCGCTGCGGCCTGCGGCCTTGATCCCGCGCGGGGGATCAAGCGACGGGTCTTGCCCCCTCACCCTCGCAAAGCCACGCGGTCGCCGACACGCGGGGTGGCGATGCAACGAGAGTTGCGGCCAGTTTATCCCCGCCCAGTCCTCAAACGCCAATACCTGCGACAGCGGCAGCAAAATCGCCGCCCCGGGGGGCGTGTCGGCGATTGCGCGGCGGCGCGTGCCGCGCCTTGATTCCGCGCGGGGCGCAACGACGACAGGACAACGCATCGCTAGCTTGGACCAGACCGCACCCCAGCCGCGCGGGCGACCGCCCTCAGCCCAGAGTCGCCATGAACTCGCGCCACTCGCCCTTGCTCATGCCGGAATTCTCCTGCGTGACCGCCTCGCCCTTCAGCATCCGGCGCACACAGTCCAGCGCTGTCGCGCTCATCGTGGCGCCGCCCATGCGGTAATCCTCGAAGGCCTTGTAGGCAAAGGGCACCCAATCGGCCACGACCTTGCAGATCGCATCGGCATAGACGCGGATCTCGTATTGCGCATGGGCATCCGCCCGCAGGCGCAGGAAATGCAGCAGATTGTGCAGATCCACCTTCCAATACCACTGGGTATAGATATTTGCGGGCAGGTTCATCCGCGCCAGCTCGCGCGCCAGCCCGGCCTGCCCCTCCTGCGAAATCATCGCCTCATAGTGATCATAGGCCCGGTTCGCGTCGGACTTGAGGATCTCCAGCACCCGCGCCGCCTCCTCACCCTCCAGCGCCGCGCCGCGCCCCTGATTGTTCACCACCGACTGCGCCGCCAGATGCTCGGGCGCGGGGATATAGAACTCCCGGTCCAGAATCGAATAGCGCGCGGAATATTCGTTCACATTCGCCGTGCGGTGCCGGATCCACTGCCGCGCCACAAAGACCGGCAGCTTGACGTGCAGCTTGACCTCGCACATCTCGAACGGGGTCGAATGCCAGTGCCGCATCAGATAGCGGATCAGGCCTTCGTCATTCTGCACCGATTTGGTGCCCCGGCCATAGCTGACACGCGCCGCCTGACAGATGGCCGCATCGTCGCCCATATAGTCGATGACGCGGACAAAGCCGTGATCCAGCACCGGGATCGCCGTGTAAAGATGCGCCTCCATCCCCGGAGACACCGCGCGCCGCGTGGGCACAGCCTGCGCGCGCTGGGCATCGACCTCGGCCTGCTGGTCTGGTGTAAGCGGCATGGCGGTGGCTCCTTTATCTGCGAGTATGAGTCGGTCCTCACTATATCTTGAGGATGCCGCCCACGGAAACCACAATAGTGGCGGGGCCCCTCAGGTCACACCCTGCGAAATTAACGCAGCCCACAGGCGTGCCCGATTGACTTTCGCCGCCCCAGACGAAACCTTGCTGGCAAAAATCTTTCGATCACGTAGAGGGGCATTTCCATGATCAAGTTTCCGACTTTCGTACTCGCAGCCTGTGTGCTGGCCGCCTGTAGCGGAAACCCTTTCGATCAGGAAGACACAGGCGGCACCGATGGCGGCACCACCGCCCCCACACCTGCGCCCGATCCCAGCCCCTCGCCCATCGGGGACGGCAGCACGCCGCCGGGAACGACATCGCCAGCTCCAAATACCGCCATCGTCCGATACGAGGCGCGCGGCACTGGTGCCGCCGACGGTAACGGATTCGCCAATGGATTCCGCTATGACAGCGGCAGCGATACGTTCTATGTGCAGGGTCTGGCCTTCGACGGCGACCAACCGACGGGAACGCCCTATACGCGCGTTGAAACCGCACCGGGAGTGCCTTTGCCGCTGGGGACAGGCTTCGCCGCCTATGAAGGGCCATCGACCGTTCCTGATTTCCTGACCGGCGCGCCCATCACCCAATTGAGCCACCGGGCGATCTACCGAACCAGCACTTCGGGACGCACCCAACTTGCCATCGTCCGCACCGGTTCCTATGCCGGTTACGGCTTCGGCGGCTATGTCTATCAGCGAAACCAGATTGACAGCACGGGCGTCGTCCTGCCAACCCTGCCGTCACAGGGGCAGGCCCTGTATGAGGGCGAATACGCGGGGTTGCGCGACTTCAATGGCAGCGGCGGTTTGGAATATGTGACCGGAGACATGGAGATGGCAATCGACTTCGATGGCTTCTCAGGCAATTGCACCCCGGCCCGTTGTTCCGATGCAGTGCGGGGAACGGTCTCGAACCGTCAGGTCTTCGACCTTGACGGGACCAATGTCACCGCCAACATTGTCGGGGCCATCAACACCGAAGAGAACGCAGCCCTCACCGGATTGCCGGTGCTGCGTTTCAGGGTCGGCCCCGGTGTTCTCGACGCCAACGGCGAGATTCGGGGCACGATCAACAGCACATTCTCGAACCTTGACGGGCGGGCCATCGCCTATGAGGAAGGAAATTACTACGCCATCATGGCAGGCGATCACACACCGGGAGGGACTGGTGGCGAGATTGTCGGCATCATCGTGGTCGAAGGGAATGAACGCCGCGCGCCCGGCACGACTTTCCGCGAGACGGGTGGTTTCATCGTCGAACGGGCAGTCCCGTAGCCGTGAGGCCGCAGTCCGTGACGAGACTTGGCCGAACGACCCTCGCGGCGCTGCTCGCGGTCTGGACGTTCGCCCACGGTGCGCAGGCACAAACCCTGACGCCTGACCAGATGCGCGGCACCGCCATGCTGGCGATCGAGGACGGCAATCCCGCCCTTGCACTTCAAGTTGCCGAGGCGCTGCTCGTCCGGGATGCCGAGGATGTGACGGCCCTGATCCTCAAGGCCCGCGCCGCCCGTGACCTGGGGCAGTTCAACATCGCGCAACCGGCCGCGGCACGGGCCTGGGCCCTGTCGGACACGGACGCGACGCGGTTCGACAGTGCGCGCGTCATGGCGCAGGTTCTGGCCAGTCAGGGACAGCGCACCCGCGCGCAGTTTTGGCTGCGCCGCGCCGTGCAGAACGCGCCCGACGCGGGCGCGCGGCGGATCGCGGTGCAGGAATTCCGCTATGTCTCCGCGCGCAACCCTTGGAACACACAGCTCAATTTTTCGGTGGCCCCGAATTCCAACATCAATAACGGCTCCGTCAAGGACACGACGGAAATCCTGAATTTCTTCTCGCAGGACTATGTCGTCGCCAATCTGAGCGGCGCCGCCGTGGCCCTGTCGGGGCTTGAGATCAGCACCGGCGCAACCCTGCGCTACAGTCTGCTGGAAAGCCCGGCCTATCGCACCGACCTGCTGGTGCAGGCCGATACCCGCCGCTATGTGCTCTCGGACGAGGCGGAACGCATCGCCCCCACCGCCACGGCGTCCGATTTCGCACTCGACAGCCTCAATGTCGGGATCGACCACCGCTGGCGCGACCGCAACCGGGCGGTCGAGTATCAGGTCGGCGCACTCGTCGGGGCCACCCGCTATGGGGGAGAGCATTATTCCGATCAGGCGCGGCTCTCCTTCGGGGTGAACCGCACCATCGACAGCCAGACACTGCTGGGCGCCGCCTTGGCAGCCGATGTCACGCGCGGCCCTTTGGCCCCCCATGCGGATGGGCTGCGCCTCGGGCTGAACCTCCAGCACCGTCACAGCAGCGGCACCTTGCTGGCGGCCCGCCTCAGCCTGTCGCAAAGCCGGTCCGACAGCGAAAACGCCGATTACGACGATGTCAGGCTTGACCTTTTCGCGGAACCGGACTGGTCGATCCTTGGGGCCGAGGCGCAGTTCGGCCTGTCCTTGCGCGCGCGCGATTACGACAGTTTCGTCTTCTTCTCTCCGGATGGCCGCCGCGACAGGGAAATGGCCGTTTACCTGATGCTCAGCTTCACCGAGGCCGAATATTACGGTTTCATCCCGACCATGACCCTTGAGGCCAGTCATACGGACTCCAATATCGGTCTTTACGATGTGAACCGTGTCGGCCTGCAACTGGGCATCCGCTCCGCCTTCTAGGGCGGGCCAGCCTCGACATGGCGGCGGAACACGCTACGATCCGCCTCGGACAACAGAAAGGACATCCCATGACCATCCGCTATCTGCACACCATGGTGCGTGTGAAAGACCTTGAAAAGACACAAGGATTCTTTGAACTTCTGGGGCTGGTCAAGACCCGCCACTATGACAGCGAGGCAGGGCGGTTCAGCCTGGTGTTCATGGCGCCTCCGGGGCAGGAGGATTGCCCGGTCGAGCTGACCTATAACTGGGATGGCGATGAGGGTCTGCCCTCGGACAGCCGCCATTTCGGCCATCTGGCCTATGAGGTGGATGACATCCACGCGATGTGCCAGCATCTGATGGACAATGGCGTGACGATCAACCGCCCGCCGCGCGACGGGCGCATGGCCTTTGTGCGCAGCCCCGACAATGTCTCGGTCGAGCTGTTGCAGAAGGGCGCCGCCCTGACCCCGGCCGAACCCTGGCTGAGCATGCCCAATACCGGCCATTGGTAAGGACCGGCGGGGGTGGCACGCTCCTCCGCCCTGCGGGCCTCGGTCGCGGGGCTGCTCTGCGCGCTGGCCGCAGGGCCGGCGATGGCGCAGGCGCCCTGTCGGCTGGCGCTGCTGCTGGGGATGGACATCTCCTCATCGGTCGATCCGCTGGAGGATGCCTTGCAGCGGGGCGGTCTGGCGCAGGCGCTGCGCGCGCCGGATGTGGTGGACGCCATCCTCAGCCAGCCCGACAGGCCCGTGGCCCTGGCCATGTTCGAATGGAGCGGGCGGGTGCAGCAGGACATGGTGATCCCTTGGGTGATCCTGCGGGACGAGGCGGCGATCCTTGCCACCGCCGACCGCATCGCCACCAGCCGGCGCAGCTATGCCGAGTTTTCGACCGCCATCGGTCACGCGCTGGACTATGCCCATGACCTTTTCGCCACGGGACCGGCCTGCGATGCCCGTGTCCTCGACCTTTCGGGGGATGGGGTCAACAACGACGGGTTCGGCCCCGTCATCGCCTATGCGCAGCGCGACTTCAGCGCCATCACCGTCAATGCCCTGGCAATCGAGGTGCGGGAGCTGGCCACCGATCACGGGATGACCGAAGGGGCCGAAGCGGGGCTGGCCGCCTATTTCCGCGACACCGTGATCCGCGGGCCCGCCGCCTTTGTCGAGGTTGCCGAAGGTTTCGAGGATGTGGCCCGCGCCATGCGCCGCAAACTTCGGCGCGAGCTGGAGGTCAGGATCGGGCTGCATCACCGTCCCTGAGCCTCGCGCCGCCCTGAGCCTCGCGCTGCCCGGTTCACGCGCCGCCATGAACCAAGCCCCGCCCGGTCCACGCGCCGCCCTGAGCCACGCGCCGCCCAACCTGCGCGCGCCCTGCCTTCTTGTTGCGCCAAATATCCCCGCCGGAGGCATCCCACAGCGCCACCGCGCGCCTCAGTAGATATAGCGGATCTGATCCGCCCAGTAGCGTTCGACCCGGCGCAGGGATGCGGTGATCTCCTCGATCCCGTCGGGGCCAAGGACGCCCCGGCTTTCCAGACCCTCGGCATGGCGCGCGAAAAGCCCTGCCACGACATCACGGATCTCGCGCCCGCGCGGGGTCAGCCTGACACGGACCGAACGGCGGTCGATCTCGCAGCGTTGGTGGTGCATGAACCCCAGATCCACCAGCTTCTTGAGGTTATAGCTGACATTGCTGCCCTGATAGTAACCGCGGGTCTTCAATTCCCCCGCCGTCACCTCATGGTCGCCGATGTTGAACAGCAAGAGCGCCTGCACGGCGTTCACCTCCAACATGCCGACCCGTTCGA
>JAMWZG010000011.1 GCA_024304855.1 Paracoccaceae bacterium | reverse complement strand
CCAGCAGACCCAGCGAGATCCCCACGACCGCCGCCAGCGCCACGCTGGCAAAGCCCACGATCAGCGACAGGCGCAACCCGTAAAGGATCGAGGAATACAGATCGCGCGCCTGTTCATCCGTTCCCAGCAGATAGCGGGGATCGCCCCCTTCGATCCAGGCGGGGGGCAATTCGCTGTCCAAAAGGAACAATTGCGAGATGTCATAGGGGTTCTGCGTCGCCAGCAGTGGCGCGAACAGGGCGGCAGCGAACAGGATCAGGATCAGCAGGCTGGAGATGCGCGCCGTCCAGGAACGGCGGAAATTCCACGCCAGATCGCTGTTCCACAGGCGCGCCAGCGCCGAGGGGGTCGCGTTCGGTTGGGGTGTGTCGGTCATGGCATCCTCCGGCAGGTCAATGGGCCGCCCGCGCGCCCTCGACCCGCAGGCGCGGGTCCAGCACAGCATAGAGCAGATCGACGGTGGTATTGATGATCACGAAAATCAGGCTGACCAGCACCAGATAGGCGGCCATCACCGGCACATCGCCAAAGCTGACGGCCTGAATGAAAAGGGCGCCCATGCCCGGCCACTGGAACACGGTTTCCGTGATGATCGCAAAGGCGATCAGCCCGCCCAATTGCAGCCCGAAGATGGTGATCACAGGGATCAGCGTGTTCTTCAGCGCGTGATGGAAATGGATGGATCGGTTGGTCAGACCCCGCGCCTTGGCGAATTTGATGTAATCGGTGCGCAAGACCTCCATCATCTCGGATCGCACCAGCCGCATGATCAGCGTCAACTGGAACAGGCAGAGCATCACAGAGGGCAGGATCAGCGCCTTGAGGCCCGACAGCGTCAGGAACCCCGTGGACCACCAGCCCACATCCACCACCGTGCCCCGCCCGAAGGATGGCAACCAGCCCAGCCAGACGGAAAAGATCAGGATCAGCAGGATACCCGTCACGAAGGTGGGCAACGAAATCCCCACCAGCGACATCAGCTGCAACGCCTGCGTCGAAACACTATGCGGCCTGAGGGCCGTCAGGATGCCCAGGGGAATCCCCAGCACCAGCGACAGCCCCGCCGCCACCAGCACCAGTTCCGCCGTGGCCGGGAACCGTTCCGCCAGCAAGGTCGAGACCGGCCGTGCATTGCGCCAGGACAGGCCGAAATCCCCGGTCGCAGCACGAGCGACAAAGCGGCCGTATTGCACGTAAAGCGGCTGATCCAGACCAAGACGCTCGCGCACCGCGTCGCGTTCTTCGGTCGTGGCGGTTTCGGCCACCATGGAATTGACCGGATCACCCATGAAGCGGAACATCATGAAGGCGATCAACGCGACGGCCAGCATCACGAACACCGACTGGATGATCCGGCGGATCAGGAAACCAAGCATTGCGGAACCTCCCTTGGGTCATGGTGGGCAGGGGATGGCCCCCTGCCCGACCGGATCACTTGGTGACGCGCGCATACCACAGGCGCACCAGATCATCGGCGGCCTGCGGCACCTCGACCGTGTCGCGCGCGGCCCATGACAGCGGCTGCTGGTGCAGCGGCAGCCATGCCACGTCATCCTTGGCCAGCATCAGCGCCTCGATCATCATGGCGTTGCGCTTTTCGGGATCGACTTCGGTGGCGACAGCCTTGGTCAACTCGTCCACGCGCGGGTTGGAATATCCCGCCGGGGTAAAGGTGCCATATTCACCGCCCGGTGTCGCCAGCATCGCCGACAGCACCGAAAAGCCGTCCAGCATCGGCAGCGTCGCCCAGCCCAGCATGAACACATCCACCTGCCGGTTATCCACCTTCTGGAAATGCATCTGACGCGGCTCTGTCACCAGACGCGGCTCCAGCCCCGCCTGCGCCAGCATCGCGGCCATCGCCTGACAGATGCCTTCGTCATTGACATAGCGGTCATTGGGGCAGTTCAGGTTGAAGGCGAAGCCGTCGGGATAGCCCGCCTCGGCCAGCAGCGCCTTGGCGCGTTCGGGATCATAGGGCAGACGTGCATCCATCGCTTCGGTATAGCCGTTCACCTCGGGCGCGATCAGCGATCCGGTGACACGCGACTTGCCACGCATGATCCGGTCGCGGATCAGGTCCATG
The DNA here is from genome assembly GCA_024304855.1 of Paracoccaceae bacterium. Taxonomy (GTDB): domain Bacteria; phylum Pseudomonadota; class Alphaproteobacteria; order Rhodobacterales; family Rhodobacteraceae; genus Seohaeicola. Next base: position 34,091 of record JAMWZG010000011.1, on the reverse strand, counting down.
TTGATCGCGTGATACAGCGCCTGCCGCACGCGGATGTCTTTCAGCGGGTTGCCGTCCACATTGCCATCAATCAGGCTGTCACCCATGTTGATGCCCATCATGATGCTGCGCAAACCGGGGTTTTGCAGCATCCGCACGCCTTCGGCCGCTTCGATCCGGCCGGCATCCTGCAAGGGCGCGGGTTCGATCAGGTCGATCTCGCCGGACAGCAGCGCCGCCACGCGGGTCGCATCCGATCCGATGGGCGTATGTTCGATCCGGGTCAGGTTGTGCACGGGCGTATCCCACCACGCCGCATTGGCCACCAGCACGTTCAGCGCATCGGGGCGGCGGCTTTCCAGAACGAAAGGCCCGGTGCCATTGGCGTTGTTGGTGGTATGGCCTTCCTCGCCCTGGCTGGCATCAATGGGGGCGACGGCGTTGTTCGCCTCCAGCCAGCCTTTGTCGAGGATGAAGATATTGGTGAGGTAGTTGTTCAGGAGCGGCGTCGGCCCCTCAAGGATCAGATCGACGGTCAGATCGTCCACAATCTCGACCGCTTTCAGACCGGGAAGGTTGCCACGCAGGGGCGATTTCGGATCGACCGCCCGCATCAGCGACACCTGCACGTCATCCGCACCAAAGGTTTCGCCCCCGTGGAAGGTCACGCCGTCGCGCAGGGTGAAACGCACGCGCGTCGGCTCGATCACCTCCCATGCGGTCGCCAGCGCCGGCTCGATCTTCAGTTCGGCGTCATAGCGCACCAGCGGCTCATAGATGTGATGGGTGAAGATATTGGTGAAACTGTCGGTGACGGCATGGGGATCAAGCCCGTAGACATCGCGCGCCGTGGCAAAGCGCAGGGTTTCGGCACTGGCCCCGGTCGCGAACAGCGTCGCGGCGGCGGCGGTCATCATGAGGTGGCGAAGCATCGCATTTCTCCCGTTGGGTTATGGCGCTGGCCGCATTGCAGGGGCTGCATGGCCGCGATGCACACATTGCAAACATACGCGTTATAAATTGTCTACAATTTTTTATTCTTGTGCCGACACAATTGTTGACTTATTTTTAGGCAAACCTGATTTCGCCTTTCAGGACGGGAGGATACCGCAGATGAATCTGGCCGAGACGACCACCGACGCCCCGCATGTCGAGATCTACAACCGCATCTGGCTGTCGATTGCCGAGCGCAAGCTGAAGCCCGGCACCCGCCTCAAGGAGGAGCAACTGGCCGAGATCTTCTCGGTGAGTCGCGCCCGTGTCCGGCAGGCGCTGGCCGCATTGGAGCATGACGGGCTGGTGACGCTGGTGCCCAATCGCGGCGCCTTCGTCTCGCAGCCGTCGATCGAGGAGGCGCGCGACATCTTCTTTGCGCGCCGCACGATCGAGACGCAGCTTGTGGCGCGCCTTTGCGAAGTGGTGACGCCCACGGCGATTGCCCGGCTGGAGGCCCATGTGACCCAGGAGCGCGAGGCGCGGGCGGCGGGCGACACCAAGGCGACGGTGCGGCTGTCGGGGGCATTCCATCTGCTGATCGGCGAACTGGCCGGATCGCCCTATCTGTGGGATGTGCTGCGGGATCTGCTCTCGCGCACCTCACTGATCATCGTGATGTATCAGACCCGCAGCCAGACCGATTGCGGCCCCGATGAACACGCCGAGATCGTGGCGGCCATCGCGCGCGGCGATGCGGATCGCGCCAAACATCTGATGAACCACCATATCGACCATCTGGAAGGCCAGCTTGATCTGGAACAGGACACGCAGGAACCCAGCGACCTGCGGGATCTGCTGGCATGAGCGCGCCGCATGACCTACTGATCCGCTGCGCCACGATCGTCACCGTGGACCGTGACCGCCGCGTGATCGAGGGAGGGTGGATCGCCGTGGATGCCGACCGGATCGCGGCCATCGGCACGGGCACCCCGCCCCCGGCGCGGCAGGTGATCGACCGCCCCGGCCTGATCGCCCTGCCAGGCCTGATCGACGCCCATTCCCATGCCGGTCACGGCCTTGTCCGCGCGGCCGGCGACGGGGATGGCGACCTGTGGTTCCAGATCTGCGCCGACATCTACGCCCATGCCGCCACGCCGGATTTCTGGTTGGCCGAGCAACGTCTGGCGCAATTGGAGCGGTTGATGGGCGGGGTGACAACAGCGGTATCGCTGCTGGGCGGCGGGGCGGATGTCTATCGCACCGACACGCCCGCGGCAGGGGATGCCCATTGCGCCGCCACGGAGGAAAGCGGTCTGCGCACGATCATGGCCGTGGGGCCGGGCCGCCTGCCCTTTCCGCGCCATTTCGGCCCCGACCACCAGCCCGTCAGTTTCGACGCGCAGATGCAGGTCTGCGCCGACCTGATCGCGCGACATGACGATGTTCTGACCCGGCGCACCGGCGTGGCGCTGATCCTGCCGGTCTATACGGCCGATCACATGGCTGCACATGGGGACGAGATCCGCGCCATGTCCACCGCCATGCGCGCTCTACAGGACCGCACCGGCGTGCTGTTCACGCAGGACGGCCACCGCGAAGGGTCCATCGCGCTGGCCCGTGACCTTGGCCTCTTGTCGCCGCGCGCGGCCCTGGGGCACAGCGTGGATCTGACCGAGGCGGATTTCGACGCGCTGCGCGACACCGGCGCCACGATCATCCACAACCCCAGCGCCATCATGTCGATCATCGGCCGCTGCCCCGTGCCCGAACTGCTCGAGGCAGGCGTGACCGTCTGCCTTGGGTCAGACGCGGGCGCGCCGGACCGCGGCTTTGACATGTTCCGCCACATGGCGCAGGCGATGCACTACCACCGCCGCCATTTCCGCGATCCTGCCGTCCTGCCCGAAGGCAAAACGCTGGAGATGTGCACCATCGACGCCGCCCGCGCACTGGGACTGGAGACCGAGATCGGCTCGCTCGAGGTGGGCAAGAAGGCCGACATCATCCTGCTGGACGGGCGCAAGCCGCATCTGTGGCCACCCGTGATGGCCCTGAACCGGATCACCCATTTCGCAACGGCTGCGGATGTGGATACGGTGCTGGTCGATGGCCGCGTGCTGATGGAAGACCGACACATCCCGCATCTGGACAAAGAGGCGATTCTGGACGGGGCCGCGACCGAGGCGGCACGCGTTTTCGAAGCCACCGGCCATGGCCATGCGCGCACCGAAGGCTCCGATCTCTGGCATGTGGCACGTCGCCACAACCAGCCCTATCGCCCTGCGGGATCTGCCGATGCGGAAGCCGTGCCCGAAGGGCGAGCCGGCTGAAAAGGCTTGAATTGCGCGGTCGGGCATAGCATTGACGCAAACATGGTCCAGCGTCTCGCCATCCTGTCACGCCTTGCGGTTGTTGCAACCCTGGTTGCCGCGCTGGTGATGATTGGCTTTGCCCATCGCGCGCCAGCACAGTCGGACGCCGCAGTGCAGGCCTATGTTCTTGCAGGCGGCAGCCTGTCCGACCTTTGCGCCGATCCGCTGGATGACGGAATGCCCGCCCATCTGGACTGTTCTGCCTGTCAGATCGTCGCGGCGGGCGCAGAGCCGCGCCAACCCGACCTGCGGCGCGATGCCGATCTGCGGATGCTGTCCCGCATCGTTGCCCCAAACGAAAGCCGCGCCACGCGCATGGTGCTTGACCCTGCGCTGGGATTGCGCGCGCCCCCTCTGGCCTGATCACGTTTCGCGACCCCCCTGATCGCCATCGGGCCTTTGTGCCCATTCCAGAGGATACGCCCATGACATCTTCCGCCATTGCGCCGGAGCGGGGCATTGCGGCTCTTGCGGTGAATGGGCCGCATCCGTTTGACCACACCCGACATCACACCTCCAGAAAGGACACGTTCATGAACCCCCTTCTTGCCATGCTCAGCGCGGCGCTGCTTCTGACCGCGCCGATGGGCGTCGCGCATGGAATTGCCGCAGGTGATCTGGAACTGATCCATCCCAATATCCCCGCACCCTCGGCCATGGCGAAATCAGCGGCTGGCTATGTCGTCATCGCGAATGAGGGCAGCGCCGATGACCGTCTGATCGCGGTCGAGACGCCTGTGGCGGCGGTGGCAGAGCTGCACACCACCGAACATGGCGCCGATGGCGTGGCGCGGATGATCCGGCAGGACGGGATCACCATTCCGGCGGGCGACATCGTCGCGCTCGAGCCGGGCGGTTTCCACATCATGCTGATGGGCCTGACCCGACCGTTGACCGAGGGAGAGCTGCATCCCGTCACCTTCATCTTCGAACGCGCCGGGCGGATCGAGACCACGTTCCAGATCGACCCGCCGGGGGGTGGCGATCACAGCCAGCACGACCATTCCGCTGTTTCACCGGGCGCAGAGGACACCTCGGCCACAGCGCAGATTGCGACGCTGCTGATGGCGCAGTTCGACCGCGCCGACGCGCCCTTGCAGGTCGCGCCGATCATCGTGCAGGGCGATGTTGCCGTGGCTGGCTGGTCGCAGGATGGCAATGCCGGGCGCGCCTTTCTGCGCCGCGATGCGCAGGGCTGGGTGGTCGAGCTTTGCGCCGGCGAAAGCCTGTTGCAGCCCGCCAGTTTCATGGCGCAAGGGTTGAGCCGGACCGATGCAGAGACGCTGGCGCAGGCAGTTGTCACCGCCGAAGCCGGGCTGGAGGCCGACCTGACCGCGCGCCTTGATCGCTTCGAGGGGACGATCGTCATCGGTCGCGCCGGCATGGTCGGCCAGGCACATGGTGCGGCGCATGGCGGATAATGACGCACGCCCCGGCGAAAGGGCGCTGTCCTTTGATCCGGGCCAGACTGCGCAGGCGGGCCTTGCCTTCATCGGCCATCTGGCAACCCCGTGGCGCAAGGGCGACTGCCCCAAGAACCTGACCGAGGCGCGCAGCCGCGGCGGGCTGTTTCAGGCTGTGGTCGATCCTGCCTATCGCCCCGGATTGGATGGTCTCTTGCCCGGCGACGGGGTCATCCTGCTGTATTGGATGGCGGAGGCGCGGCGCGATCTGATCGTGCAGAGCCCCGCCCATCGCCCCGCGCCGCGCGGTGTCTTTGCCCTGCGCTCGCCCGCGCGGCCCAATCCGGTGGCGCTGGCCTGTGTGCGGCTGCTGGACATAGACCATGCGGCTGGCATCCTGACCGTGGATGCGCTGGACGCCTTTGACGGAACACCGCTGCTGGACATCAAGCCATGGCTGACCGGCGTGGATAATCTGAACGCATGATCACACCCGTCATCATCCTTCTGCGCGCTGTTCTGATGCTCGCGCTGCTGGCCGCCGGAACGGTGCCGCAGGGGATGATGCGTGCCAGCGATGGCGACGGGATGCGCATGGTGATCTGCACCGACGGCGGCCCGCGCGAGATGCTCATCGCCGCCGATGGTGTCGTGACACCCGCGCCCCCGCAGCCTGACGGCGAGGCCGAAGGGCATGGCATGGCCTGCCTCGTGATCTCGCAGGCGATGCCCGATCATGATCCATCCTGCTGCGCAGCGCAGGCGCGACGGCTGCGCGAGACGACGCTGGTCGCTCATCACCACCTGCTGCTGCCGCCTGCGACCGCCCCACCCCGCGCGCAGACCCGCGCTCCGCCCATGTCGGTCTGATCCCGTCCGGGTGCCTGTCGGGCACTCATTCCCGCAAACAGCGGACAGGCATTCAAACCATCACAGGACCGCAATCTCTGGCTGGAAACGGCTGGCGTCAGCACCGCCGCACCGGCGAGGTGCCGCCTGCGCCCCTGTCCTGTCATCACCACATCCCAAAGGATACAGACATGAAACATCTGATACTGGCCGCATGGGCCACCTGCATGAGCGCCCTGCCTGCCATGGCGCAGATCACCCTGACCGACATTGACGGGCGCGATGTGACGCTTGCCAGCGTGCCCGAACGTGTGGCGCTTGGGTTCTACTACGAGGATTATCTGGCCGTCGCCGGAGCCGAAGGGGTGGAGCGTCTGGTCTCGCTTTCGCGCGCGCCTTGGGCGGACTGGCGCCCTGGCCAATGGGCCGCCTATACCGCCCGCTTTCCGCAACTGAAGGATCTGCCGGACTTCGGCAATGCCGATGACAACAGCTTCTCTGTCGAGGCGCTGATCGCATCGCAGCCCGATGTCGCAATCCTGTCGGCCTGGCAGACCGCCGCGATTGGCGCACCGGGCATGGCGCAACTGGACGCCGCCGGGATCACTGTCGTCGCCATCGACTATAATGCGCAGACGCTGGAACGGCATCTTCTGTCCACCCGCATCCTTAGGGCGGTGATGGGACAGCCGGAACGGGCCGAGGCACTGGCCACGATGTATGAGGCCAAGACGCGCGACACCCTTGAGCGCATCGCCAAGGCCGGCCCTTCGGATCGCAAGATCTATGTCGAACTGGCCCAGCGCGGCCCGTCCGAAATCGGCAACAGCTATGGTCGCGGCATGTGGGCAGGTGTGATCGACATGGTCGGCGGTCAGAATATCGCGGCGGGCCAGATCGAGAACTGGGGGCCGCTGAACCCCGAATACATCATCGCGCAGCAACCCGATGTGATCCTGCTGGCAGGGTCGGAATGGCTGAACCGGCCCGAGGCCGTTCTTCTGGGTTTCGGCCAGGATGGCGTGCTGGCACAGGCGCGCATGGCCGCCTATGTGGCGCGCGACGGATGGGCGGACCTGCCTGCGGTGCGGACCGGCCAGGTTTACGGCGTCTATCATGGTGGCAATCGCACGCTGTCGGATTTCGTCTATGCCCGCGCCATCACCAAGGCGCTATATCCTGAGGCTTTTGCCGATGTGGGCCCCGCAGCGGAACTCGCGGCCTTCTATGAGGCTTATTTGCCGATCCCGGCAAAAGGTGTCTTTGTGACACAACTGCCATGAGCGTCGCGGCACAGACACGCGCCCTTCGGTCATGGCAGGTCCGTGCCGCACAGCGCGGGGCGGCGGTTATGGCCGCCGTCCTGTTGCTGGCTGTTCTGGCGCTGCTGGATCTGGGCACCGGCCCCTCGCGCATGAGCCCGCCCGAGGTCTGGCAGGCGCTGCTTGCGGGACCAAGCGGCGCAAATCGGGCCGCGGCGACGATTCTGTGGCAGATCCGTCTGCCGCAACTGGCCATGGCCGTGATCGTGGGCGTATCGCTGGGATTGGCGGGGCTGCTGATGCAGACGATACTGGCCAATCCGCTGGCCTCGCCCTTCACGCTGGGGTTTTCGGCGGCTGCCGGGTTCGGGGCGGCGCTGGCGATCCTTGGCACCTCCTACATCGCCGCGCCCATCCCGCAATGGTTGCTGACTCCACTGGCCGCCTTTGCCGCCACATTGCTGGCAACGGGCATGGTCTGGCTGGTCTCCCGCACCAAGGGGGCCAGTCCCGACATCCTTGTGCTGGCGGGCATCGCGGTTCTGTTCTTCTTCCAGTCGCTTCAGGCGCTGGTGCAGTTTCTGGCCGCGCCCGAGGTGCTGCAACAGATCGTCTTCTGGTTGTTCGGATCGTTGCTCAGGGCCAACTGGACAGCGGTGCAGGTCTCGGGCGCGATCCTGCTGGTCTGCCTGCCCGTCATCATCCGCGACATCTGGGCGCTGACTGCGCTCCGGCTGGGAGAGGCGAATGCAGCGAGCCTTGGTCTGGATGTGGCGGCATTGCGCAAACGCTGCTTTCTGATCACCGCCGCGCTGACGGCAGGGGCGGTCAGTTTCACGGGCACCATCGGCTTTGTCGGATTGATTGCACCTCATATGGCCCGCGCCCTTGTCGGCGAGGATCATCGCCTGTCGCTGCCATTGGCGGCACTGGCCGGCGCTGTGATCATGGTTGCGGCCTCGGTCGCGGGGAAACTGCTGTCACAGGGGGCAGCGATCCCGGTGGGGATCATCACGGCCGTGGCCGGCATTCCCATGCTGATCGTGGTCATCCTGCGCCACAAGGAGATGTAGCACGATGATCGAGATCGCTATTCCCGCCATCAGCCGCAGAAACGCGGTGATCCTGCACCCGCTTCGGCTTGGCATTCCGCAAGGGCAGATGCTGGGCATCATCGGACCGAACGGGGCAGGCAAAAGCACGCTTCTGGCGGCCATCGCCGGGCAGGTGCCCGAGACGGTGGACCTGCACCGTGATGGCCATCCCCTGACGCGGCAGGACATCGGGCACCTGCCCCAGAATTTCGCGGTGCGTTCGACCCTGACCGTTCTGGAAGCCGTTCTGCTGGGGCGACGCGAGGAACTGGGTCTGCGGGTGCCGCCTGCGCTGCTGGAGGCGGCGCTGGACTGCCTGTCCGGGCTTGGCTTGTCGGAACTGGCATCGCGCCCGCTGAACGCGCTGTCGGGTGGGCAACAGCAACGGGTGCTGCTGGCGCAGCGTCTTTTCCGCGACCCCCGTCTGCTGCTGCTGGACGAGCCGACATCCGCGCTGGACCTGCATCACCAGATGGAGGTGCTGGCGCGGTTGCGCGCCCATGCCCGCGCCGCCGCTGTGCCGGTGCTGTGCGCGCTGCATGACCTGACGCTGGCGGCACGCTTCTGCGACCGGTTGATCGTGCTGGCCGCAGGGCAATTGGTGGCGGATGGTGCCCCGGAGGATGTGCTGACCTCGGGCAGTATTGCCGCGCATTGGCAGATTGCGCCGGAAATCCTGACCTGCCGCACCGGCCATCCCGTGCTGGTCGCCCACCCGATTGGCGCCCCCGGATCACCCGACCCCGCACCTCTTGCGGCGTTGCACGCGGGCTTTACTTGACCTGTCCCCGCATTCCGGCATCATCAGCACAGGGAGGATGCCAGGATGTGCCAGATTTTCGCGGGCCAAGATCCCAGCCGTTATGAATACATCACCCGTCGCCTGAGGTTGAACGGACAATCCACCAGCATACGCCTAGAACGGGCCTTCTGGGGGATTGTCGATCAGATGGCCGAGAAAGACGGCGTCTCGACACCGGCCTTCGTGTCGAAACTCCATGCTGAAGTGCTCGAACAGCATGGCGAGGTGACGAATTTCACCTCGCTCCTGCGCTGCGCCTGCACGATCCATCTGGGAGAGCTGGAACAGGTGCCGCAACCCGAGCCGCGCTTCGCCGCCGAGTGATGAAAATATCGGGCCTGTAGTAGTCACCTACTACCCGCCCCGGAAATTGGTCCGCTAGCCTTACCAGAACGACAAGTTCAGGAGGGCATATGGCCAAGACAATACATTCGATGATCCGCGTGCTGAATGAGGCGCGCAGCGTGGCGTTCTATGAGACGGCCTTCGGCCTGAAGGTGGCCGACCGGCTGGATTTCGACGGCTTCACCCTGATCTACATGTCCAATGACGAAAGCAGCTTCGAGCTGGAGCTGACCGTCAACAAGGACCGGACCGAACCTTACAATCTGGGCGATGGCTATGGGCATCTGGCGGTCTCGGTCGAGGATGTCGAGGCCGAGCACGCCCGGCTGACGGATGCGGGCCTTGCCCCGCGCAATCTGGTGGATTTCAAGAACAACGGTGTGACGGTCGCGAAGTTCTTCTTCATCGCCGACCCGGATGGGTATCAGATCGAAGTCCTGCAACGCGGTGGCCGCTTCCTGTAGCGCCCGCCTTCCCGGCCGTCGGGGAGGGCGGCCGGTTCATTCCAAGGGAGGAGACAAGAATGACACAAGTGGAACGAAAGGGGCTGACCCGGCGCGCGCTTCTGGGGCGCGCCGTGGCGGCCGGGGCGCTGGCCGTCACGGGCACCGGCTTCATCGCCGCGCCCGATGCGGCCTGGGCGATGGAAGTGTCGGTCATCACGCCGGAACAGATGGCAACCCTGATGCAGATGGCACGCGACATCTATCCCCATGATCAGGTGGCGGACCGTTTCTATGCGGTGGCCGTCAAGGGCTATGACGATGCGGCGGCCAAGGATCTGGTCGCTGCGGGAATCGCATCGCTGAACGCGGCCGCACAGGCGCAGGGCCATGCCGATTACGTCTCGATCGGCTGGGAGGAGGACCGCGTGAAGGTTCTGCAAGCGATCGAGGGCGAGGTCTTTTTCCAGACCGTCCGCGCGGGTCTGGTGACGGGCCTTTATAACCAGAAGGATGTCTGGCCGATCTTCGGCTACGAGGGCGAGTCCTTCAGCCAGGGCGGATATATCGACCGTGGCTTTGACGACATCGGCGGTGTTCTGGCCAATGAACTGGCGCAAAAGGGCGTCAAGGTCGTGGCGCTCGAGGCGGGCGGGCGCTATCTGCCCGACGATTACATCAACGACGAATGGGACAGTTTCGGCCAATTGGCCTGGCTGGATGCCCGCACCACCAGCGGCGACTGGCGCGTGGCCAAGGATTTTGCCGGCCTGCCCGCCTGGATCGTCAAGGCGGTGGGCGGCACGACAACCCATTGGGCCGGCGCCTCGATCCGCTTTCAGGAACATGAGTGGAAGGCGCTGAGCACCTATGGCGCGGTCGAGGGGGCGAACCTGCTGGATTGGCCGATTGATGCCGCCGAGATGGCCCCCTGGTATGCGCTGGCCGAAACCAAGCTGGGCGTGACCCTGACCGAAGGTCGCGCGGGCCTGCCCGGCAACAACAATTACAAGGTCTTTGAAGCCGGGGCCAAGAAGCTGGGCTACAAGGAGGTGCATACCGGGCGCATGGCCATCAACTCGGCCGATTATGACGAGCGTCCGGCCTGCCAGCAGACGGGGTTCTGCTTTCAGGGTTGCAAATGGGGGGCCAAATGGTCTGCCGCCTATACCGACATTCCGCGCGGCGAGGCGACGGGCAATCTGGAAGTGCGCGACCATGCCCATGTCGCCCGCATCCTGCATGACGATACGGGCAAGGTCACGGGGGTCGAATATTTCGACAAGGACGGCAATCTGCATCTGCAAAAGGCGCGGATCGTCAGCGTGGCAGGCAACAGCTTTGAAAGCCCGCGCCTGCTGCTGAACTCGGCGTCCAGCATGTTCCCCAATGGACTCGCCAACAGCTCGGATCAGGTGGGGCGCAACTACATGCGCCATACCACGGGGTCGATCTATGGCATCTTCGACAAGCCCGTGCGCATGTGGCGCGGCACGACGATGGCCGGGATCATTCAGGACGAGTCGCGGCACGATCCTTCGCGCGGGTTCGTCGGCGGCTATGAGCTGGAGACGCTGGCTCTGGGCCTTCCCTTCATGGCGGCCTTCCTCAATCCCGGTGGCTGGGGGCGTGGGTTCACCACGGCGCTGGATCACTATGAAAACATGGCAGGCATGTGGATCGTGGGCGAGGATATGCCGCAGGCCACCAACCGCGTCACCCTGTCCGACACCAAGGATCAGTGGGGCCTGCCCGTGGCGAATGTGCATTTCAGCGATCACCCCAATGACGTGGCGATGCGCAATCATGCCTATACACAAGGGATGGCGATCTATGATGCGGTGGGGGCGACCCGGTCCTTCCCGACTCCGCCCTATCCGTCCACGCATAACCTTGGCACCAACCGCATGTCGGAAAGGCCCGAAGATGGCGTCTGCAACAAATGGGGCCAGACCCATGACATTGCGAACCTGTTCATCTCGGACGGATCGCAGTTCACCACGGGGGCGGCAGAAAACCCGACGCTGACCATCGTGGCGCTGGCGATCCGGCAGGCCGATCACATCGCGCGCGAAATGGCAGCGGGCAACCTCTGACGCAACACGCAACCGGGCGCCCGCATCCGCAGGGCGCCCGGTCTTCCTTGGCGGCTCTGGGCGCGGCAGGTTCGCGCCCAGACCCCGTTCAGATCATTCTGCGGCAATCGGCGGCTTGGTCGTCGCCGGGATCGGGCAGTTATAGGGAAACTCTGCCAGATGTGCCTGATGCGCCGTCCTGGCACCGGCGCGGAGTGTATCGCTGAGCATCGCCGCGCGCGCGGTTGCGGCCATCACCTTGGCGGCATGGACCATGCCCTTGTGCGCAAAAGGCGCCTTGCCCTGCGCGGTCTGCTGCCATGTATGCAAGGGCGTGCCCAGCGCCGCCGTTGCCACGCGCGCCTGCACCGTGGGCACGGCCCAGCTGACATCACCCACATCGGTCGATCCCATCCCACCCCCGAAAGGCCGATCCAGAGGGGCGATGAAATCGCACAGCGCCTTGCCCATGTCGGGCTTCATGCTCATGCGGCGGAAGGCATCGGCAATATCCTCGGGCGTCAGGGTCTTGCGGATCTCTTGCGCGAAATCCAGATCCGCCGCATCAAAGGGCACCGGCCCCAGCGCCTCGAATTCGGTCTGCATCGCCTCCTCCAGCGGGCGGTTGCCCAGAAGGTTCGACACCGCCGAGAACACGCGCGACTCGACCTTCGTGCCGGACATCAGCGCCGCCCCATCCGCGATGGCCCGCACCCGCGCCACCAGATCGGACAACCCCTTGAGGTCGCGGGCCCGGATCAACTGCCGCACCGTCGCCTTGGCCTGCACCACATTCGGGGCGGTGCCGCCCGCATCCAGATAGGCATAGTGCACGCGCGCATCATCCGGCATGTGCTCGCGCATGTAGTTGACGCCGATGTTCATCAACTCGACCGCATCCAGCGCCGACCGCCCCAGTTCCGGGGCTGCGGCCGCATGGGCCGCCTTGCCGGTAAAGGTGAAGTCGATCCGCGTATTGGCCAGGGAACGCGCATCATCCACGGCATTGACGCTGGACGGATGCCATGTGATCGCCAGATCCACATCATCGAACCAGCCATCGCGCACCATATAGGTCTTGGCCGCGCCGCCTTCTTCCGCCGGGCAGCCGTAATAGCGGACGCGTCCCTTGATCCCCTCAGCCTCCAGCCAGTCCTTGATCGCCGTCGCGGCCAACATCGCGGCCGACCCCAGAAGGTTGTGCCCGCAGCCATGCCCCTGCCCCGAGGGGTCGATCATCTGCGGCGCGGCCAGCCCCGGCTGCTGGCTGAGGCCGGGCAGCGCGTCATACTCGCCAAGAATTGCGATGACCGGCCCACCTTCGCCCGCCTCGCCCATCACGGCCGTGGGAATGCCCGCGACACGCTCGGTCACGCGAAACCCCTCGGCGCGCAGCATGGCGGTATGCTCGGCGCAGGAGCGGACCTCGGTATAGGCAATCTCGGGCGTGTCGAACACGCGGTCGGACAGGCCGATAAAGGCCTCTCGTTTGGCCTCCACACGGGACCAGATCGGATTTTCATTCCTTGTCATGGCAGTTTCCTTCAGGGGTCAGGACACGGTCTTTGTGCGAAACTCAATCATGACACGCGGGGTAAATCCAGTTGCGAAATAATGCCCGTGCAGCGGACTTCAGGCAGGGCGCGGGCAAAATCAGGGGGTGCGGTGCTGCCAGCCATGGCATCACGGCGCGGAATGGATCACAACAGAGACAAGCAAGGCCGCTGCGGTGGGCCATCCCCCCTGACCGCCCCACGAGAGAGTGACCATCCATGGACCATGACAGCGCAACGGCCAAAATCGCCATCATCGGGCTGGGCCCGCGCGGCCTTGGCGCTCTGGAGGCTCTGGCCACCCTGTCACGGCACGCGGACACGCCGCTGCGCGTGGATGTGTTCGACCCCTTCCCGGCCAAGGGCGCGGGCCCGAATTTCGATCCCGCCGAAAGCCCGACCTGCCTGCTGAACATCCCCTTTCGCGACATCGCGATCGGCGCACCTGCCTTTTCGCGCTGCGGCAATTTCGCCGATTGGCTGGACAGGCCGGTTGATCCTGACAGCTTTCCACCCCGCGCCGATCTGGGGCGCTATCTCGAGGCGCGGCTGGCCGATCTGACCGGGCTTGGGCTGCTGGCCGTCACCTTTCGTCACGCACCTGTGGACAGGGTCACGCAGGTTGCAGGCGGCTGGCAACTGGAGGCCGGCGGCGCAGCGCATGGCCCCTATGCCGAGGTGCTTCTGACCGTGGGCCAACCCGCCGTCGCGCCGGACCCGCAACTGGCCGCATGGCAGGATCATGCCGGGCAGACGGGGGCGATCCTCACGGATGCCTATCCCGCCCATCGGCTGACCGCGATGGCGGCTGACTGGACGGGCAAAACCGTCGCGATCCGGGGGATGGCCTTGTCGGCCTTTGACATCCTGCGCGTGCTGACAACGGGGCAAGGCGGGCGGTTTGAACAGGGACGCTATCTCGCATCGGGGCGCGAGCCTGCGCTGATCCTGCCCTTTTCGCTGGATGGCAAACCGCCCTATCCGAAACCGGCAACCGCCGCGCTGGATGCGGGCTTTGACCCGCTACAGGCCGAGACGGACGCGTTTTCTGCGGCCATGGCCACCGCAGTCAACGCCACGCCGGATGTGGCCGAACAGGTGATCACGGCGGCGCTGGTTCCGGTCATTCGCAGGCTTTTGCACGCGCATGATGCCAAGAAGGACGAAAACGCAATCCAGACATGGCTCAAGGCCGAGTGGTCATCCCCCGGCACGCAGGAGAGAGGCACACCGCCCGAGATCCTGAGCCAGGGGATCGCGCTGGCGCAGGGTCATCTGCCGCCCTCCATCGGCTATGCTGTCGGGCAGGTCTGGCGGAAATGGCAGAATGCGCTGCGCGCAAGCTATAACAGCGCCGCCCTCGCGCCACAGACGGCCAAGACGATCCTTGGCTTCGATGAGGGGTTGAAGCGTTATTCCTATGGCCCTCCGCTGGCGTCGAGCATGGAACTGCGGGCGCTTCTGGACTGCGGGCTGGTGGATCTGGAGCTCTGCGCCGATCCCGGGATCAACCTGACGCAAACAGGCTGGACCCTGTCCGAAGGGACGCGGTCGGCACTGGCGGATGTCATGGTCGATGGCGTGATGGACCCGCCCGATGTGTCCCGCATCCGGGCAGCCCCCATCAAAGGGCTGGTGGAGGCGGGGCGGATCGTGCCGCTGGGCCAAGACCTTGCCGCCCACATCGCACCCGACGGGCAGTTGTGGGACGACAAGGGACGGTTGCAGCCGGGCCTGTGCCTGCTGGGGCGGCTGGCGTCGGGCAGCGTGATCGCGGCGGATTCGCTTCATGACTGTTTCGGTCGCGCGGCCGACCGCTGGGCCGAGGGGGTGGTGCGCCGCCTGGGCGGTATGGGCGCGCAGCGCGCGTCCGATCCTGCACACCCCCTGCATGAGGATTGACGTGACGCGGATTTCAAGGCTCCACTTCCGCTGACCTTCCCACCGCACCGGGTCCAGCATCCACCCCCCCGCACCGCCTGCCGACCAGTTCATGTGCCAGTCAGACCGAAGGAGCGACCATGACCCCGCTGGACAAGGCGATCGCCGCTTTCACCGCCACGCAACCGCAGGACCATGACGGGTTGCGCCATCTCTGGGCGGAATGGGCAACACAGATCGCGCAGACGCCCGAGGTGCTTGCGGGCCTTTACCAAACCTATCTGGACACGGTCCGGCAAAGCCTTGACGACAACGCGCCACCTGCGCTGGGTGGTCAGGCAGGTGCCGGCCGCTTCGTTCTGGCCTTTGCCAACGGAACATATCTACCTGATTTCCAGCATAAGAAGCGCGCCTGGACGCTGCTGCAATCGCATCATGCCGAACATCTGTCCTTGATCCGGCAGGCCTTGCTGCGGCCCGACCATGTGGTTTTTGACGATCCCCCGCGCGGTGCCACCGGACGATGGGGGGCCGTCGTCGGTGCCATGTTGACGCTTTATCGCCAGCACAAGGTTTTCGGGCCGGGCTCCGAGGTGCTGGAGGGTGATGTCATCCCCCTGATGCCCGCCTTCTTCCGCGCCTTCCCGCAAGAGGGGAACCACATCCTGCTGTCCATGCTGGCCGACCATGCTGACGCCGCCGATGTCATGGCCGATTGGCTGCGCTATCATTGCGACAGCGAAGCCGATCTGGCGCAGGCGCCCACCGTGTCGGTCGCACTCGGTCTTCTGGGACCGCATGACCATCAGAGCGGCGCATTCTTCGCGATGGGGGCCAGGATCTTCGCGCGTCTTCTGCATGACGCGGCAACATGGCCGCCGACGCGCCTTGCCGCCTTCTGGCGCGCCTTCGTAGAGGCGCCTATGCAGATCGAGCCTGTCACCCGACAGGATGCAGCCGCGAAAGCGCGGCATCTGGCGGCAATGTATCGCAGATGGGCGGAGCAGGAGGGCGACGATAACAGCTTCGCAGCACAGGCGCGGCGCGAGAGGAATGAAGTCTCTGCCCGCGCGCAGGAGGCTGAAGGAGAGCAGATCGAGGCGGATTTCGACGCATGGACCGCCCGCCGCAGGCGCAGCGCCGTGCGATCCCTGGCAAGCTCTGCCACGCGGCGCAAGACCTTGGCGGCAGTCGCGCAAAGGCTTCCGTCCCCCTATGCCGCAATGGCCAAGGCCCTGCTGGACGAGGCGAAAGCCGATGCCGCCCGCCCCAAGCTCTTTGCCATCGGCAAACCGGCGCAGAACCGCTTTCGCGATCCGGGTTTCAAACTGCTGGTGATCGAAGAGTTGATGTATCGACAGGGTGTGCTGCTGCCCAAGTTCGACATCCATGCCCTTGCCGCCGAATACGACAAACGCGAGATCCGGGTGGAACTGGAGGGATATGCCATCATCCCCGAGGCGAAGACCTATTTCGCCAATCTACCCATCACCGATGACCTGCTGACCCGCGTGACAACCCTGCACCAATCCAGCGGAATGGACGGAGGGCCGCGCCACATGGACCATCTGTTCCCCTTCTGGGATCCCGGCGCAGGTGACGGCCCAGTGCCGGTGACGGCCAAGGCCGTGGCGGATCTGGACCTTCTGCCGAACCTGACGCGCATCAGCGGATTGGAGAACAGCAAGCCGAACAGAAGGCTGCTTGCCGCGCTCAAGGCACGCGGAATCGCACTTTTGCACGAAGGGCAGAAGCAGGATTGATCCGCAACGGCGTCCCTTGGCGGTGGCCAAGGCCGCAGCCCACCCCGAAGCATCCTTGGTCAAAGATGATGCAGGACCAGCGGGCGGCCATCCTGCCGGATCACGCGCAGTCGGGTGTCGTAAAGCGCGCCCAGAACATCGGGCGCAAAGACCGTCTCAGGGGTGCCATGGGCCAGAACCCTACCGGCCTTCAACGCCACGACATGATCCGCCCAGGCGGCGGCATAATTCACCTCATGCAGCACCATGACGATGCTTTTGCCGCTGTCGCGCAACCGCGCCAATGTCTGCATCAACGCGCGGGCATGGGCCATGTCCAGCGCGGCCAAAGGCTCATCCAGCAAAAGCCACGGCGTATCCTGCGCCAGCGCCATGGCCAGATGGGCCCGCTGACGCTGCCCGCCGGAAAGTTGATCCAGAAAGCGGTGGGACAGATCATCAAGCCCCATGTCGTGCAGCGCCGCCGCGACCTTGGCCGCATCCTGCGGGCCGGGCCGTCCCTGATGATGCGGCCAGCGCCCGAATGCCACCAGTTCGCGCACACGCAACCGGCTGAAGACGGCGACATTCTGCGGCAGGATCGCCATGGTCCGCGCCAACTCTCGGCTGGGCGCGCGTTGCACATCCAGCCCGGCCACGGTGATCTGCCCCTGCTGCAACGGGGTCAACCGCGCGACAAGGGACAAGAGCGTGGATTTGCCCGCACCATTCGGCCCGATCAACGCGGTGATCTTCCCGGCGGGCAGGGTCAGGGTGATGTCCCGCAGGATCTGGGCCTGCCCGATATGGTGGTGCACATCCGATACCGCGATCATCTGATCCGACCTTTCAGCAAGAGCCATAGAAACGCCACACCGCCCGCCCCTTCCAGCACGGCAGGCAGGGCCGATTGCAGGCGCAGCACCCGTTCAAAGACCAACTGCCCCGCCACCAGCATCAGCACGGCCAGCACGCTGGCGGTGATGAGCAGCGGCAGATGACGCGCGCTTCCTGCCAGCGGGCGCGCCAGGGCCACGACGATCAGGCCCAGAAACGTCAGCGGGCCGACCAGCGCCGTCGCCACCGCTACCAGAACCGCCACCAGCGCCAGCGCCAGCATCACCAGCCCGTCATGGCGCAACCCCAGGGCCACCGCCGTCTCGCGCCCCAGCGCGGCCACGTCCAGACGCGGAGCCAGCCACACTGCCAGCCCTGCGGCCAGCCCCGTCACCGCGGCGGCAAAGGGCAGCAGACCCGCATCAAGTCGGGTCAGACTGACCACGGATTCCGCCTGCACCACGGCAAAGGCGTTGGGGTCCATCAGCCGCGCGATCAGATTGGCCAACGACCGCAACAGGATGCCAAGGATCACCCCTGTCAGGATCATCCGGGCCACATCCTGCGACCCGCGCCCCAGCAACGTGCCGAACAGCGCCAGCGCGGCCAGAACCATGACCACCAGTTCCAGCGTGAACTTGCCTGCGACCGGCAGCGTCGCGAAACCGACCGGACCAAGCACCAGCACCAGCCCGGTCTGCAACAGGATATAAAGCGCATCGACCCCCATGATCTGCGGGGTCAGGATGCGGTTGCGGCTGACGGTCTGGAACAGGACCGTGGCCACGGCGATGGCCACGCCCAGCACGACCATGCCGGCCAGCCGCGTGGCGCGCAGCGGCAGCACCACATCCGCGCGCGGGCCAAGCCCCGCCAGAAGATAGACCGCCCCCACCATCAGCAGCGCCAGCATCAGCCACAGCCCCGGCCAAGGCAGGCGTCCCACGCTAGTCATGGCCCGGCCTCCGCCACAAAAGCCACAGAAAGACCCCCGCTCCCAGCACACCCAGAACGGTCGAGACGGGCAATTCATAGGGAAAGATCAGAAGCCGCCCGATGATGTCGCAGGTCAGCAACAAGCCCGCCCCCGCCAGTGCCGTGACAGGCAGGCTGGCCCGCAGATTGTCGCCCATCACGCGTGAGACGATATTGGGCACGACCAGCCCCAGAAAGGGGATCATGCCAACCGTGGCCATGACCATGGCGGTGACAACGGCAACGATCACCAGCCCCAGGCGCATCACGGCCTCGGGGTTCAGCCCCAGACCGCGCGCCACCCCATCACCCAAGCCAAGGATGGCCAGACGATCCGCCGCGAAAAGGGCCAGCCCGGCCGCCAGCCCCGCGATCCACAAAAGCTCGTATCGCCCGGCGATCACGCCCGAAAACTCGCCCGTCATCAGCCAGATACCGACAAGCTGGATCAGGTCGGTCTGCCAGCCGATATGCAGGACGACAGCGCCCAGCACGCCGGACCAGATCAGCCCGGTCAGGGGGATCAGAAGAACCTCTTGCGGGGGCAGATGCCGGATCAGGGACAGAAACACCGCTGTTCCGGCAAGCCCCCCCAGACTGGCCGCGATCATGCGCGTGCCGATGCCGGCCTCGGGAAAGGCCAGCGTCGCCAGCAGCAGGCCCAGCGCCGCCGCCTCGCCCGTGCCGGTGGTGCCGGGTTCGACAAAACGGTTGCGCACCAGCTCCTGCATCACCACCCCCGCGACAGCAAGCGCCGCCCCCGTCAGCATCACCGCCAGCGTGCGCGGCCAGCGCGAGATGGACAGGATCAGGCCGCCCTGCGCCCCCGACAGATCCGCGACGCCGATCAGCAGACTGGCCAACGCCAGCGGGATCAGGGCCAGCACCATCAAGACAAGCGGACGGGCGCGCAAGACGATCACCCCGCGAAGGCCGCCAGAAGCTCGTCCAGCGTGGTCATCAGCGCGGAATAGCCGCCGGCGGCGATATAGACCGGGGCCGGTGACAAGGCGACGATCCGCCCGGCCTGCGCTGCCTTTGTCCCGGCCACCAAGGGGTTGTCCAGCGTCGCACTGACCGAGGCCGGTTGGCCGATGGCCGCCGACCTGTCCACCACGATCAGCCAGTCAGGATCGACCTTTGCGATGAATTCAAAGGAAATGGCATCGCCATGCACCTGCGGGTCAAGATCGGCATGGGCTTCGGCAATGCCCAACGTCTCATGTATCCAGCCAAAGCGCGTGCCGCGCCCATAGGCCGACAGTTTCGGCCCGTTGGTCATCACGATCAGCGCGTTCCCCTTGCCCTGCACCGCGTCGCGCAGCGCCTCGATCCGGGCCAAAAGGGCACCGTCCAAGGCCGCTGCCGCATCGGCCTTGTCGAACAGCGCGCCATAAGCGGCCAGCCGCGCCCGCGCCTCGGCCAGCGGATCGTCCCAGATCGTCATGTCGATCACCGGGGCCAGGGCCGCGACAGCATCGAACTGCGTGGACGACCGTCCACCGACAATGATCAGATCCGGCCCCAGCATGGCCAGCCCCTCAAGGTCCGGCTCGAACAGCGTGCCGATCACCGCGGCGCTGTCCTGCACCGCCGCGAGGCTGTCGAGGTAGAGCCGGTCCGGCACCCCGGCGACCGGCACGTCCAGCGCCGTCAGCGTGTCAATCGCGGCGATGTCATAGACGGCAATCCGCTCGGGCATCTGCGCCAGCGTCACCGGGCCGCGCGCTGTCTCGATCGTCACCTCCTGCGCGGACAGGTGCAGCGGCATCAGCGCAGCCAGCAAGGCACAGAGCAGGATAGGGCGGACATGACGTGACATCAGGCTCTCCGTAGGGTCGGACGTGTGGCTGGAGATCTGGCTGCACGGTTGCCCCGGTGATTAGCGGCTTGTCGGGCAAGGGTCCAGCAGGTATTCCGACAAAAACAGACGGGAATTACATCATGCTAGTCAGCACCGCCCATTATCCGACGGCCCATGGCCCGAAATACCTGCAACAACTGTGCAAGCATTTCGCCCACAAGGCTGAAGTCAGCCATACCGAGACAACGGGTCGCGCCGTGCTTGGCGAGGGTCTGGCCCATCTGGACGCGGATCCCACGGGCCTGACCATCCGGGTCGAGGCGCCGGATGCCAAGGCAGTTATCCAGACCCGTTATGTGATCGACGTGCATCTGGTGAACTTTGCCTTCCGCGAAGGGTTCACAGGCCTGACATGGACGATGGCCGCAACTTGATCCGGCCTGGGGCCATGGCGGGTTGCCGCAGCAATCGCACCCTCGCAAATCGGGGCGCGGCGGGGTAAGGACGGGCCTGCAATGACCCTGACAGGACAGCGCGTGGAACATTCACCCCCGGACGGCCCGGTATCTGACCAGATCGCCTTTGGCGACGATGATCCGCGCATCGCCTATAACCGCGCCTTCTTTGCGCTGCTGCGGGTCAATCGCTCGCTGATGCCCGAAATCACCAAGTCGCTGCGTGCTATCGGGATCGCAGATCCGATCTGGTATGAGATCCTGCTGGCAACCGAGGAGGCCGGGGCAGACGGTATCCAGATGATCGCGCTGCAACGACGCCTTTTTCTGCCGCAATACGCCCTGTCCCGCCACGTCGCGCGGATCGAGGCGGCCGGCCTGATCCGCCGCGAAGCGATGGCAGGCTCGGGGCGCGGCGCAGGGCGGGCGCAGATCCTGCATGTGACGGACAAGGGCAAGGGCCTGCATCAGCAGGTCTGGCAGGTTTATGTGACCAAGATCCAGTCCGCGTTGGCCCCGCGCCTGACGACGGACGATGCCTATGCCCTGACCCGGATGCTGAACCGGCTCTACGATTGATCCCGGTCCCCCGGGCATGAAAAAGGGCCGGTCGCCCGGCCCTCTCCCCTGCTCATCCTGTCCCGTTCAGAACGTGAAACCGGCCGTCACCGAGATTGTCCGGCCCGGCTCGTAAAGCGGTGTCAAGCTCGAGAAATCGGCGCCATAAGTGGCGCGGTCGGCATATTCCTTGTCAAAGACGTTGTCGATGGCCGCCCGGATCACCAGCCCGTCGATGGTCGAGGGGCGGTATTCCGTGAACAGGTTCAGCACGGCATAGCCGGGGATGGCCCGATCCGCGAAACCCACGATCTCCTCATATTTCTGCGCGGCCTCGATGCTGCCGCCAAAGGTGAAATCGCTGCCATTCGGGTTGTGCTGCACCTCGATCGCCAGCACGCCGCCCAAGGGCGCGGCCAGATCGAGCGCGGCGAAACTATCCGCTGCGGCGCCGTTCACCTCCAGCTCGCTATAGGAATAGCTGGCCCGCAGGAAGCCACCTTGCCACCCATAGCCGAGGCCCAGATTATAGCCCTGAGTTTCCAGATCGCCGTTGCCATTGGCGCGGAACGAACTGACGCGGGCATCGTCGATCTGCGTCATGAAAACCTCGCCGTCCACGCGCAGGGTGCCATTGTCATAGACCGCGCCCAGCGTGTAATTCGTGGCCCGCGCCGGCTCCAGCGCGTCATAGGTCCAGGCCGGGTTGAAGATGAAGTTGTCCTCGATGCTCAACCCGCCGAAAACCGACGAGACACCGGCCCGCAGCGTCAGCGTCTCGGTCACGTCATAGGCGACGGACAGATTGCCGCTGAAGCCGTCATAGTCGCCCCGGAACCCTGATGTGCCGGTGAATTCCTGACGGTCCCAGCGCATCCCGAAGGACAGCGACAACGCCTCGGTCGGATCAAGCCGCGCCTGCGCATAGATGCCGACATTGCGCGACTCCTCGGTGATGGGCGCGGTGGCGTCATCGCGGTAGCTGCTGGTGCGATCATGGAAATCGACACCCACCGTGACCGTATCCGTGGCCCCGATGTGAAAGCGGTTCTCGACCTTGCCGGACAGGGTCTCGGTCTTGCCGACACTGACGCCAAGTGCGGGAGAGCTGGGCTGATCCACACCGATGGTCACATCGGACTGGCCAAAAACGATCCGGGGATCCCATAACCCTGCCGCCTGCGTATTCTCATAGGTGAACCCATAGGTATTGCGCTCTGTCTCATAGCGGCGCAGGGGGCGCGGCGCGCCATCCGCGATGAAATTCGCACGAAAGGGTCGCAGCGCATCGTCGATCATCCGCTGACCCGACAGCTCGAACCGGTGCCCCGTATCGGATTCATAGGCCAGTTTCAGCAGCCCCGTGGTCAGGTCAGCCGCGCTGCCCTCCACCACCAGACCCGAGCCTGTCTCGTAATCCTCGCCCGTGGCGCGCTTGCCATAGGCCAGAACCTCAAACCCCTGATGCTGCGCCGCAAGGGTCAGCGCACGGCCGAAAGTCTCACCGTTGTCGCCGAAAGACAGGCGCGCATTGCCACCCACGGCCTGCCCTTCTGCCAGAACATCGGCCACATCGACGGTTTCCATCACCACAGCCCCCGCCAATGCGTTGGGTCCGGCATCGGCAGGGGCGGCCCCGGCATCGACCCTGACGGATTTCAGCAGCCCGGGATCAAAGGCATTGGCCGACACATGGTGGAACAGGCGGTTGTTCTGCGCCACACCGTCTACCGAGACCGACAGGTTCAGCATATCCACGCCATTGACAAAGATCTTCTGCGCGATGGGAATCCCGCCGCCGACCGAAACCGAGGCGATCCCGCTGAACAGATCCTTGAGGTCGCCCATCCGCGCGCGGTCCAGTTCGGCATCCGCCACATATTGACTGTTGATCCGGTCGGCCGCGTTCCCGTCGGGGTCGCGGGCGCGCACATAATCAGGGTCCAGAAGGATCGTGCCAAGGAACCCGCCCTCGGCCTCTTGCGCCTGTGCAGGCAGGACCAGACACAGGGCCAGTGCCGTCGTGCAGGACAGCAGGGACCACGACAGGGGACGGTGGTTTTGGGAAAACAGGACAGCCATTTTTCGCTCCGATCAGTGATTTCTGGCTGAGAGGGCATCCTGGCTTTGGCGGGCAGCTAGCATGGCCGGACCAAACATGCAACTGCATGAAACGGGATTTCTTCCATTCGGGCGTGCCGCTTTTCGGGGGCTCGGCAGGGATTGCCGCGCAGGCCTTGTCATTCCTGATTATTTTTGTCAATTATGAAGCCACCCCTCGCCGCAGGTGCCGCCCTGACCCTGCCTGACCTCGTCGCTTCTTCGGAACCTGTCCCATGCACAGCCCCAGAAAACCCCGGCAGGACGTGTTCATGCCACGGATGACCGCGCGCACCCATGCGTTGCGGACGCTGGCACCGTTGCAGTTCCAACGCCTTGACGGGGCGGTCGCGGATGTCTGGTCGGTGGACGGGCAGGAAGGCGGGGGCGGGTTCTACATCGCGCCCGATCCGCGACTGGTCGTTTTTCTGGACCCGACCCCGCCGCCCCTTGGGTTGCGAACGGCCGAGACGGGCGAGGATCACATCGGCCTGCGCGGGGTCTACATTCCGGCCGGCATACCCCTGTGGAGCAGGGTCCGAACCGCAACCCGCCTGAACCATCTGGACATTCACCTGTCAGCCAGCATGTTGAGCCGCCGCCTGGGGACAGCCGGTGTGCGGACCGATCTGACAGCGCCCCGCATGATCGCCCAAAGCGCCACACTGGAAACCCTGGCAAATCTGGCGGCCGAGGAGGTGCGCCACCCGCGCCGCGGTCCGATGCTTCTGGACGGGTTACTGACCGCAGCGCTGGCCGAAGTCTTTGCCACAGCAGCCCCCACCCCCGCGCCGGATCTGTCCGGCGGTCTGGCCCCCTATCAACTTGCAGCGGTCGAGCGGTTGCTGCATGCAAACCTGGCGCGGCACATCACCATCGCTGAAATGGCCGCAGCCGCCGGATTGTCGGAAAGCTGGTTTGCCCATGCCTTCAAGCAATCCATGCAGGAAACACCCCAACGCTGGCAGGCGCGCCTGAGGCTTGAGGCCGCCTGCGCGCTGATGCGTGACCTGTCCCTGTCGCTGGCGGAAATCGCGGATATGACCGGATATGCCGATCAGGCCCATATGTCGCGGGTCTTTCGCGCCGCCCATGGCACACCACCTTCGGCATGGCGCCGGCAGAATTTGCAACGGCCCGGGACAAATGACGGCAGCCCGGTTCAAGACGCCGCCGATTTCCTGAGTTAAACGCTCGGACAATCTGATCTCAAAGAATGGCTGCTGATATGACACAACTCTCCACACTCCTGACCGGGGTCAGCCTCGCCGCGGTCGTGGCCACAGGTGCGCTGGCGCAGGATGCCTCTCCCTCGCGCGAGACGTTTCTGGGCTCGATCACCCTTGACAGGCAGGAAAATCCGACCAGCCCGCTGGATAGCCCCGTCGCCCGTGCCGCCGCCACGACCAAGACCGCCCGCCCGATCCTTGAGACGCAGGCCTCGGTCTCGGTCATCCCCCGCGCGCAGATCGAGGCACAGGGCGCCACGAACCTCGCCGAGGCGCTGACCTATTCCGCCGGGATCATCGCCGAGAATTACGGCGGCGATCCCCGTTTCGACAGCCTCTTCCTGCGCGGCTTCAATCTTGAGAATGACAAGTTTCTGGATGGCCTGCGGCTCATGCGCTCGACCGAATTTCCCACCAGCGCCCCGGCATTCGAGCTTTATGGCATCGAGCGGATCGAAGTGCTGCGCGGCCCTGCCTCGGTTCTCTATGGCGCGGGCACGCCGGCGGGTCTGGTCAATCTGGTGCAGAAACGGGCGCAGGCCTCGGGTGACTTTTCCGAGGTCGGCACCAGCGTCGATTCCAACGGCTCTGCCGCCATTTTCGGGGATGCGAACCGCGTGGTCGATGACCGTTTCGCCTATCGCGTGACCGGCAAGCTGGGCAACAGCAAGACCGATGTCGCGGAAATCGACAACGAACGCGCCTATCTGGGCCTTTCGGCCAGCTATGCGCTCAGCGCGGCGACGGAACTGGAACTGATGGCCAGCCATCACGACGACGCGCCCATCTCGCCCACGGGCGTGCCGACCGGCCTGATCGGCAGCCATGACAGCCGCGATTTGCGCGGGTTCTATTTCGGGGACGAAGCGATCAACCGCAGCGACCGCAAGATGAGCACGCTGAGCTTTGGCCTGACGCATGATTTCGGCAATGGCTGGAAGCTGAACAACACCTTCCGCTACACCAATTTCGACTGGACCTATGCCGCCCTCTACATCAGCGGCACGACTGGCTCCTCGGTGGATCGCGGGATCATCCTTCAGGACGAAACCTTCCTCAGCTATGCCAATGACCTGCGCCTGTCCGGGCGGGTGACGACCGGCACGGTGGATCACAATCTGACCATCGGCCTTGATGCGCAAGAGTTCGAGGAGGACGCCTATACCGGCTTTTCCTATTCCACCGCGATCGACTATGCCGCACCCAGCTATGGCGGCCTCAGCATCGGCGCGCCCTGGTATACGGCGAACAAGACGGTCAAGGCGCGGCAGGTCGGCCTTTATGTGCTGGACGAGGTCGAGGCCGGCAACTGGCGCGCGACCCTGGGCCTGCGGCATGAATGGACCCGCCAGACCGGCGCGCGCGACACCAATTTCGGCGCGACCGATTTCGCGCGCGAGGATCAGCACACGACCGGCACGCTGGGACTTGGCTATGTCTGGGACAACGGGCTGGCGTCCTATCTGTCCTATGCGACATCCTATCTGCCCCAGCCGGGCTTTGCCATTGATGGCAGCGCGCTGAAGCCGACCACGGGCGAGCAATGGGAACTGGGCCTGAAATACGACCCGCTGGCCTTTGACGGTTTCTTCACGGCCACGCTTTTCCACCTGGAGGAACAGGACCGCAACACCAGCGTCACCGAAACCATCGGTGGCGGCACGATCACCGGAACCCGCCAGATCGGCAAGGCCCGCATTCAAGGGCTGGAACTGGAAGGCGTGGCCGATCTGGCGGCAGGCTGGACACTGAAGGGCGCCTATACCTTCACCGACACGCGCATCAGCGGCGACAATGACGGCAACGAACTGGCCAATACGCCGCGCCACGCGGCAAGCCTTTGGCTGTCGCATCGCTTCGAGGATGGCGCGCTGGACGGTCTGACCCTGGGCGGCGGTCTGCGCCACATCGGCAGCCGCTGGTCCAGCGACGCGAACACCGCCCGGCTTGACGCCGTGACCCTGCTGGACCTGAGCGCCTCTTACGATTGGGCCAACGGGATGCGGGGCCGCCTGAGCGTGACCAATCTGACGGATGAGGCCTATGTCTCGGCCGTGGGCTTGGGGTCGAGCTACTATGGGGACGGGCGCACCGTGCAGGCCAGCCTGAGCTATAGATGGTGACAGCCGGACCACAGGGTCTGACCCGGCGCGCCTGTCTTGTTGCTGCGGCCATGGCCGTGGTGACGGGATGGGCGCCGCGCGTCCGGGCGCAAGGGGTCGCGCCGCGTGTCGCCGCGATTGACTGGGCCATGGCGGAAACGGCGCTGGCGCTGGATCACGCCCCGGCAGCGATTGCGGAACTGCTCAGGTTTCGCCCGCTGGCGCCCCTGCCGCCTGCCCCCGCCACCGTCGATCTGGGCCTGCGCGGCGCACCGAATATCGAGGCGCTGAGCCTTGTCGCCCCCGATGTGATCCTGTCGTCGAACTACTACGCTTTCATCGAAGACCGCCTCGCGACCCTGGCCCCCGTGTTCAGCCGCACGATCTATGTCCCGCGCGAAGCGCCATTTCCGCGCGTGATGACCCTGCTGGCCGAACTGGCCGAAGTTCTGGGGCGCCCCGCCGACGGGCTGCGCGCACAAGAGGCGGCGCATGTGCGGCTGGACGGTCTGGCGCGCCGTCTGTCCGGCCATGCCGACCGGCCCTTTCTGCTGATCGAGATCGGGGACGCGCGCCATGTCCGCATCTTCGGAGATGACAGCCTTTTCGGTGGCACGCTGACGGCCATGGGGCTGCGCAACGCATGGTCCGAAGGGACGCGCTTTGCCTTTGCCGCCCCAGTGCCGCTGGAGCGGCTGGCCGCCTTCCCCGACGCCCGGTTGATCCTGCTGGGCGAGGTTCCACCCCATGTCACGCGCGCGCTGCGTGATGCAGCACTCTGGAACGCGCTGCCGCCGGTGCGCCATGGCCGGTTGCACCGCCTGCCCGCCTTGAACGGCTTTGGCGGAATGCCGACTGCGCTGCGCTTTGCCGATGCGCTGACAGGGGCACTGGCGACATGACCCTGACCCGCGCGATCCTGCCACTGGCGCTTGTGCTGGCGATGGCGCTTTGGGGGTTTACCGCCCTGCGCCTGCTGCCATGGGCGCAGTGGCCAGCCCTGCCCTGGCAGGTCGATGCGATGAGCGTGCCGCAGATCCTGCTGTCTTATGGCGCCATGCCGCGCGGCGCGATTGCACTTCTGGCGGGGGCGGCGCTTGGTCTGGCCGGGGCGCTGATGCAGGCCGTGCTGCGCAATCCGCTGGCCGACCCCACGACATTGGGCACCGCCGCTGGCGCGCAACTGGCCCTTGTGGCCGCTACCATTTTCACACCGGGCCTTCTTGTGACCTCGCATCTGCCGGTGGCTTTTGCCGGGTCCGCGCTGACGACGGTGCTGGTGATCTGGCTGGGCGCGCGCCGGGATTTCGCACCTGTGACCGTCACCATCGCAGGGCTTCTGGTCGGGCTGATGGCCGCCGCCATCGCCACGGCCTTGACCCTGTCGCAGGGGCATTACCTGCTGTCCCTGATCATGTGGAACGGAGGGGCGCTGACCCAGACAGACTGGAGAGGGGTCTGGCGTCTGGCGGCCTGCCTTGTGCCTGCGGTGATCCTGGCAGCGGTGCTGGCACGTCCCTTGATGGCCCTGTCTCTGGGCGATGCGCAGGCCCGCGCCCTGGGCGTGCGCCTGGCCGGACTGCGCGGCGCAACGCTGGTGCTGGCCGTGGCGCTGTCGGCGCTGGTATCGGCCGAGCTGGGGCTGATCGGCTTTGTCGGACTGGCGGCCCCGGCACTGGCGCGCAGCCTTGGCGCGCGCAGCCCGTTGCAGCGCCTGATGCTGGCACCCATCGCAGGGGCGGTGATCCTGTCGCTGGCGGATGGGGTGCTCATGGCCACGGCCAGCCTGGGCGGACCGAGCCTGCCGACAGGTGCCCTGACCGGGTTGATCGGTGGGCCGCTGCTGCTGTGGCTCTTGCCGCGCATGACGGCACAGGTGCCCGGCCGCGTCGAACAGGGCGTGCAGACCGCAGGCCGCGCCCGCCAACCGGGACGGGTGATCGGCAGCCTTGCACTGGTCACGCTGGCGCTTGTGCTGGGCCTGCTGCTTCTGGGGCGCGGGCCGGCGGGATGGGGCCTCGTCCCCTCTGCCCTCTGGGCTGATTTCCTGCCGCTGCGCGCCACCGCGCTGCTGGCGGCCATGTCCGCCGGCGCGTTGCTGGCCATGGCCGGCGCCGTATTGCAGCGATTGACGGCCAACCCGATGGCCGCGCCCGAAGTGCTTGGCGTGACCGGAGGGGCAGCCCTCGGCTATGCGGCGGTGGTCTTTCTGCTGGCCGCCCCCGGCATCATGGCGCTGGCACTTGGCGCGGCGACAGGGGGCGCGCTGGCCCTGACGGGCCTTGCCGCCTATGCCCTGCGGCACGACATGGCCCCGGCCCGGTTGTTGCTTGCGGGTCTGGCCATCGGCGCGCTGGCATCGGCGGTGCTGGCTGCGATCATGGCCTCGGACGACCGCCGCGCCTGGGTCGTGCTGGGCTGGATGTCCGGCACCACGGCGCAGGTGACACCCGCCACCGCCCTGGCATTGGCAGGGTTGGCGCTGGGCATCCTGACGCTGCTGCTGCTCGCCGCCCGCTGGCTTGAGATCATGCCGCTGGGCAGCGCGGTCGGTCAGGCGCTGGGCCTGCCCCTGATCTGGGCGCGGCTGGCGCTTGTCCTGCTCGCCGGGCTGGCCACGGGGGCCGCCACCTTGCTGGTCGGCCCTGTCAGTTTCGTGGGGCTGATGGCACCGCATCTGGCCCGCAGCCTTGGCCTGATGCGGCCGCACCATGCCCTCTGTGGCAGCGCGGTGATCGGGGCCGCATTGATGGGGCTGGCCACATTCGGCACCCGCACGCTCAGCTATCCCTATGACCTTCCGCTTGGCCTGATGGCGACCCTGATCGGCGCGCCCTGGCTGTTCATCCTGTTGTTGCGAAAGTGACCAACATGCCGCTGTTTTCCGTCTCATCCGTAACCTATGACGTGCCGGGCAGACGCCTGATCGAAGGGCTCACCCTCGAGATTCCCCAAGGTGGCGTCACAGCACTTCTGGGGTGCAACGGCTCGGGCAAATCCACGCTGCTGCGCCTGCTGGCCGGGCAGACCCGCCCCACGGCAGGGCGTATCACCTATGACGGGCGCGATCTGGCAGACTGGCCCATCCGCGCGCTTGCCCGTGACCTGGCCTATCTGCCGCAGACCACCCCACCCGCCGAAGGGATGCGCCTGCAAGAACTGGTGGCACTGGGGCGCTATCCCTGGCGCGGCGCACTGGGGCGCTTGCGCCCCGAGGACCATGCCGCCGTCGCGCGGGCCATCGCCCGCTGCGGGCTGTCAGGCATGACCGACAGGTTGGTGGATACGATGTCAGGGGGCGAAAGGCAGCGTGGCTGGATCGCCATGATGCTGGCGCAGGGCGCGCGCACCCTGCTGCTGGATGAACCCACTTCGGCGCTGGACATTGCCCATCAGGTCGAGGTGCTGGGGCTGGTGCAGACCATGTGCCGCGCCGAAGGGATGAGTGCAGTAGTCGTGCTGCATGATATCAACATGGCTGCCCGCTACTGCGATCATGTCGTCGCGCTGACAGGCGGGCAGCTTCTGTTGCAGGGGCCCATCCAGACGCTGATGCAGCCCGCAGCCCTGAGCCGCATCTATGGCCTGCCGATGCAGGTGATCCACAATGGCGGGCAGACCCTCGCCCATCCCTGCTGAACCGGAAAGATACCCCGATGCTGCGCAGATTCTTTGCCTATTACCGCCCCCATACCCGCCTCTTCTGGCTGGATTTCGGCTCGGCTGTCCTGTCAGGCCTGCTGGAACTGGCCTTTCCGCTGGCGATCACTTGGTTCATCGACAGGCTGCTGCCCATGGGCGACTGGGGCCTGACGGTCACGGCGGCGCTGGTGCTGCTGGCGATCTATGCCGTGAACACGGCGCTGATGGGCATCGTGATCTATTGGGGTCACATGCTGGGGATCGAGATCGAGACGGAACTGCGCGCGCGCGCCTTCTCGCATCTGACCCGGCTCAGCTGGCGCTGGTTCGACCATGCCCGCACCGGCAAACTGGTGGCGCGCGTGACCCGCGACCTGGAAGAGATCGGAGAGGTCGCCCATCACGGCCCCGAGGATCTGTTCATCGCCGTGATGACCTTCCTTGGTGCCTTCGCGCTGATGCTGACCCTGCATCCGACGCTGGCGTTGGTGACAGCCGCCATCGTGCCGCTCA
Source organism: Paracoccaceae bacterium (assembly GCA_024304855.1). Lineage (GTDB taxonomy): Bacteria > Pseudomonadota > Alphaproteobacteria > Rhodobacterales > Rhodobacteraceae > Seohaeicola. Next base: position 3,140 of record JAMWZG010000011.1, on the reverse strand, counting down.
GCATCTGGCTGGTCGTGGTCTATGGCGGACGGATGACCCGGACCTGGCAGGACATTTACAGCCGTGTCGGGCACTTCAACGTGCGCCTCGAAGAGGCGATGGGCGGCATCCGTGTCGTGCAGGCCTTCGCCAACGAGCGCCATGAGGAAGGGCTCTTTGCCCGCGACAACCGCGCCTATCGCGCGACCAAGCTGGATGCCTATCGCTATATGGCGATTTCGTCGGCCATTCACTACATGGGTCTGCGTTTCGTGCAGGTGGTGGTTCTGGTCGTAGGCGCGGGCTTCGTGTTGCAGGGCGACATGACCACCGGGGCCTTTGTGGGCTTTCTGCTGCTGGTCAACGTGTTCTTCCGGCCCCTCGAAAAGATCGCCGCCGTGATCGAGACCTATCCGCGCGGCATCGCCGGCTTTGGCCGCTATCTGGAACTGCTGGACACCGAGCCCGAGATTGCCGATGCGCCGGACGCAACCCCGGCCCCGTCGCTGGCGGGGCATGTGACCTTTGACGATGTCTCTTTCGGCTATGACAGCACGCGCCCTGTGCTCAGGCATGTGTCCCTTGACGTGCGCGCAGGTGAAACCGTGGCCTTTGTCGGTGCCTCAGGTGCGGGCAAGACCACGCTTCTGGCGCTGGTGCCGCGCTTTTATGAACCCGGTGCGGGGCAGATCCTGATCGACGGGCGCCCCCTGGCCAGCATGACACTGGACAGTCTGCGCCGCCAGATCGGTCTGGTCAGTCAGGACGTTTTCCTGTTCGGCACCACCCTGCGCGAGAACATCGCCTATGGCCGCCTGGACGCAACCGAGGCCGAGATCATCGCGGCCGCGCAAAAGGCGCAGCTTGGGCCGATGATTGCCAGCCTGCCGGACGGGCTGAACACGATGGTGGGAGAGCGTGGCGTCATGCTGTCGGGCGGTCAGAAGCAGCGCGTGGCGATTGCGCGCGCGTTCCTGAAGAACCCGCCGATCCTGATCCTGGACGAGGCGACATCGGCCCTCGACAGCCAGACCGAGCGCGAGATCCAGTCCGCGCTGGAAGCACTGTCGGTGGGGCGCACCACATTGGTGATCGCGCACCGTCTGGGCACGATCCGCAACGCCGACCGGATCGTGGTGATGCAGGACGGTCAGGTGCGCGAAGTGGGCAGTCACGCGGCGTTGATGGCGCAGGACGGGCTCTATGCCCGTCTGGCCAGTTGAACAAGGAGGGCGCGCGCCATGGCCCGTCACAAAATGCTCGGGCAACTGATGCCCGTCACATGGCCCGCGCTGGAAGGGTTCGCCCGGGCCCTGTCCACCTTTTGCAGCGTGCATGTGGCCCCGAACCGCGTGATCAGCAGCCATGTCGGCCCCGGCAACATCGAGATCACATGGCGCGCCAGGCGGGCCAGTCTGCGGCTGGACGCAGGCTCCGAAGCGGGATTGCAGAACCTGCGCGATACGCTGGGGCATCTGCTGGAGGAGGTCGAGGAAGGTCTCTCGGCACGGCTGGACTGGCAGGCAGAGGGTGATCTGGAGGGGCGGCTTCCCCCCAATTTCCGCAGCGCGCGGGTCAGCCGCGTTACACGCCTGTCGCGCGGGTTCATGCGGCTGCGGCTGGAGGCCGAGGATCTTGGCTATCTGGCGCAGAACGGCCTGCATCTCCGCCTGCTGCAACCGACTGACCCGGATGCGCCGGTCTGGCCCCGCTTGAACCGCAACGGGCGCACGGTCTGGCCGGGGGCAAGTGACCTGCATATGCCAGTCTACACCATTCGCGCCATCGACCCGGCACAGGGCTGGCTTGATGTCGATGTTTTCCTGCATGGGCACGGACGCACCTGTGCATGGGCGCAGCAAGTTCGGGCGGGCGCGCGTGTCGGCCTGACCGGCCCCGGCGGCGGCTGGCTGCCTCGGACGCCGACCCTGTGGCTGGGCGGGGACGAAACGGCCCTTCCTGCCGTGGCCCGCATCCTGCACGAGGCCAGCCCGGATACGCAGGGTCATGCGATGCTCACGGTCTCTGATGCGGCCAATATCCTGCCCCTCGACGCGCCGCCGGGGGTGCAGGTGGAATGGCTGGTGCAGGGGCGTGACACCGCCTCGCGTGACGAGGTCACGGCCCATCTTACCCGCTCCGCCGCGCACTGTCTGACGCAGGCCGAGACCGCCACGATCCAGTTCGCGGGCGAGAAATCCGTCGCGCAGGAGATCCGCGCCAGTCTGCAACGGATCACGGGCAAGCTGCCCGCCAATGTGACCTGCGCCGCCTATTGGACGCGCACAGCCTGACCGCATGATCCCCCGCCATGGCAGACGGCCAAAAATGCCCCGAACGGACAGTTTCAAAACCATCATTGCTTTGTCATTCTACGGTCACGAAACCCGCCTAGCCCTGCCATCACACATGACAAAGGAGACGACATGTCACTTCCCGTGATTGGCGCGGCGCTGGGCACCGCAGGGCTGGAAACCTGGCGCGACTGGGTGTTGGAAAAGAACCGCGATCTGGAATTGCAGGCCTTCCACACCGCCACCGTTCTGGACGGCGACTGGTCGGCCGAAGTGGCCCATACGCGCAAGCTGCTGGATGGCTATAGCGGCCGGCTGGGCATCCATGGCCCGTTCTGGGGATTCACCATCGGCACGTCGGACCCCGAGGTGCAGAAGATCGTCGCACGCCGTATGGATCAGGGGCTGGATGTCTGCGCGGCACTGGGGGCCACGCAGATGGTGATCCATTCGCCCTATTCCACCTGGGATTACAACAACTTGGACAATTTCCCCGACAACCGCCGCAACCTGATGGACAATGTCCATGCCTGCATCGGCGCCGCCGTCAAACGGGCCGCGGATCAGGGCGTCACCCTGGTGATGGAGAATATCGAGGATATCGACCCGCTGGACCGTCTGCGTCTGGTGGACAGCTTCGCCTCACCCGCGCTGAAACTGTCGATCGACACCGGACATGCACAATATGCCCATGGCCGCACCGGAGCGCCGCCCGTGGATTACTTTGTGACCGCCGCAGGCGACATGCTGGACCACATCCATTTGCAGGATGCCGAAGGCTATGCCGACCGTCACTGGGCACTGGGCGAAGGCACGATCCGCTGGACGGCCGTGTTCCGCGCCATCGCCGCGCTGAATGTCAAGCCG
>JAMWZG010000109.1 GCA_024304855.1 Paracoccaceae bacterium | reverse complement strand
CCGATCATGATGCAGATCATCGAACTTTTCGCGACCATGTCGCCGGGCGGGTTGTGACCTGTCGGATCACCCCGCATGACGTTGTCGGGACAAGGCCGCGCCCGGGGTCGTCCTGAAGTTTGATACGAGTTGCGACAAATCCTGCGCCACCATCGCCAAAGCCTCGCATTCCGCCGTCGTTTCTTCGACCATGGCAACATTCGTCTGGGTCACAAGATCAAGATGCGAGACGCCATCATTGACCTTGACCAACCCTCGCGATTGCTCCTCTGCGGCCAGGGCGATGTCCGAGATCAGCCCCGAGATCCTTAAGATATAGAGGCTGATTTCGCCGACCGAGGTTTCGGCCTCCGCCACATTCTCGACGCCCTTCGTCACTTCGGCCACGCTGGTTGCGATCAAGCTCTTGATGTCCTGCGCGGATTTTGCCGAGCGCACCGCGAGGCTGCGCACTTCGGAGGCGATGAAGGCAAAGCCCGAGCCGGCCTCACCCGCCCGTTTGGATTCGACACCGGCATTCAGCGCCAGGATGCTTGTCTGAAAGGCAATGTCCTCGATCATATCCACGATATGCGCGATCTGGTTGGAAGATACCTTGATCTTCTCGATCGCCTGAACGGTCTGCTGCATCGTCGCATTCATGGCAATGCTCTGTGTCCTCGCCTTGCTTGCAAGGGCATTCAACTCCTGTGCATCGGTCTGCGAAGCGATGATCCTTTGTGTCAGTTCTTCCAGTGCGGCTGCCGCATTCTGCAAGGTTGCTCCTTGTGTTTCGGTGCGCTTTGACAATTCCATCGTTGCCTGATTGATGCCGCCGGACCCGGACAAGATATTGCCCGACGTCTCGATCACCCGCGTGACAAGATCACAGAGCGCGGACAGCGCCGAATTGAAATCATCCGCAAGCGTTTGATAACGTGCTCCGAAATCATCCGTGATGCGTCCAGAGAGATTGCCGGACGCCAGTTCCTTCAAACCTTCGGATAATCTGTGCACCACAAACTTCTGGGCCTGTTCTGACTCTTCCAGTGCGGAAGCGGCGGTTGCTGCAAGCCTCAACTTCGCTTGCAGATTCTCCAACCCGTCAGAGAGAAGCACCAGTTCTGACAGATCGCCATGGTTCCGTGTGATAGGGTGGGAGAGGTTGCCGGACGCCAGTGCACTCAAATCCGCAAGACTTTGACCCAAACGATCCGTCACCCTTTCCCGCACGACACGCGCGGTCAGCCACAGAACAGCGATGGTCACACCCAGCGCCATCAGGTTGAGAAGGAGAATGGTCAATTGTGCCCGCGACCGGCTTTTCCAATAGGCCGAAAGCGCATCTGTTGCAGTCTCAGCCAGTGCGATGGCCTGATGAATCGCGGCATCTGACACTTCGAGGAAAGTATCGAAGGAAACGACATTCAAACTCAGATCAATTCCATCGACACCACCATCCACACGCGCCAGCTCCGCTGCGATCTTGTCAATTTCATCCATTTGCCGATCAATTCTGGATTTCATGTCGTCAAAAGCTGCAAGCCCCGTGGTCTGCAACGCCTCGATCTGGGTTAGAAGTTCGGTCGAGATTGCGCCTTGCGTGGCCGGGGTGGTCATCATCTGCCCGATCACGTTCCATGCATCTGTCGCCCGCAACATATCTGCGTTGGCGCTGGCCCGTTCCCCTGGAGACATTGTCTTTTGTGCGAGTGTGGCAATCGCATAATACGTTTGGGCGCGGCCGGCATATTCACTTATCAGCCAGGCGTTCTTTTGCAATGCAAGCAAATGCGCTGAGGTGGAAGATGACACGTCGTTTTCGACTGTTAGCAATTCAGCCTTGAGTTCCAGATTTGAAACCGCTGCCTTGAAGTGATTGATCGCGACAAAACCTGCTTTTGCATCACGTTTTTCCAAAGGCAGAGCCAGAAGTCGATCAAGTCTGCTGCGCAACTTGCCCATTGCATCTTCAATGGCACCGGCTGCTTCCATCATCGCAATCTGATTGGGGAAATGATCTGCATTCAAAAGGTCTGATCGAAATTTCCTGAAATGCTCATCAGCTTTTGCCTGTTGCTCTTCTCGTATAGGGGCGAATTTCCCTTGATCGTCTTTTTCCTGCGTGAGCATCAGCTGAGTCACACTGCGTTCCACCGAAAGGGCGACAACGCCTTTGACCCAGGAGTTGCGGAGATTCGCAAGATTGCTCAACATCTCTACATTTTTATAGTTTTTGATAGCCCGAGCCGCAGACAAAGAGGTCTGAATGAAGGCCACGCCCCCAATGATCAACATGCCAATGGCAAGAACAGTCGAGATCTTCATGAGCAGCCCTCACTTTCTGCCCAACCATACTGCCTGAAACTTCCTAACTCTTGCTTAAGCTGTGATGAGATTTTTCGATATCCGAGAGGCTATATCTGTCGATTCCCTCTCGGCGATTAATCCTGCCTTTACGACTCCATGCGCAAGATAGCGGCATGTGACTCGCATGAAGGGAATGCAGGGCACCATGAGGAAGAGTGGCCACCACCCGACATGCATATCCAAAGGACAGTAATGACCCTTAAAGACGGAGACATCATTTTGAGAAAACTACTCCCCACAACCTTGCTTTTGGCTGCGGCCATGGCCCAATCGGTATGGCCGACACAGGCTGTTGCTTCTGATAAACCGACTGTCGTTCTGAGCAACGCGTTTCTGGGTAATGCCTGGCGTCGTTCCATGGTCACGGCTTTTGAGGAAGGCGCGACAAAAGCGCAAAGCGAAGGACTGATTCAGTCTTTCCAGACCTTCAACTCTCCCGGAGACAATTCGGCTGTCGCGCAAATCGCACAGTTGAAAACAATTCTGGAAAACAAGCCGGATATTCTGCTTGTCAATCCGGCATCTCCGACCGCATTGAATGCGACCTTGCAGCAAGCCTGCGACATGGGCGTGACGGTGGTTGTGTTTGATAGCTCGACCGACCTTGAATGCGTGAGCATCGTGACGAACAGCTTTTCTGACTGGGCCCGCCTTTCAACACAGGCGGTGATCGACGGTATTGGCGGCAGCGGAACCGTGGTTTTGGCGCGCGGTGTCGAAGGGTCGCCGCCAGAGCTTGAAATGTACGAAGTGCAGATGGAACTGTTGGAGGCGAACCCGGATATTGAGGTTGTTACCGAGTATTTCACCTTTTGCGATGACACAAAGGCGCAGGACGTCCTGCTTGACGCCATCGACAGCCTGCCCGAGATTGACGGGGTCGTGGGCTGCGGTGAGGGGTTGGGGGCCGTTCTGGCCTTTCAGGAGGCAGGGCGGAACATCCCGGTGGTCGCCTTTGCCCCAAGCGGGCGTGCGCTGAAATTCTGGGCGGAAGGGAACGGTGCGCCCGGTTCGGTTGCCGTCATGTCCGACCCGGGTCAGGTCGTCGCGGCGCTCTATACGGCGGTCAACATCCATAACGGAATGTCAGTACCTCGCACCACTGTCTTCCCGCCGGTTTTCGTTGCAGATACGGAGCGTGACCAATGGCAGGTTACGGTGGGGGAGGATGAAGTGGCATCCTGGCAATGGACGCAGACGCTTGTGGATGCGCAGATCAAGGCCAATGTTGAGGGCACGGTTGCTCTCGCGGCTTTGCCGCCTGTTCCGGTCAGATGAAACGTCATCAGGTCCGTGCGGATTGCGCGGACCTTTTGAGAACCCCGTTGCTTGTTTGCGAGGGGCAACCTCTGACGTAGATCGTGATGACGATCCGGTGCCCTTCATCAGAGGTCCACGCCGTTAAGCGGGTGCGGACGGCGCGGGGAGTGTTGTTTGTGGCGCTGAAGGCTTGGGAAAATGGAGTTACCTTTTGGCCTTCTCTGACTTCCGTCGAAAACCGGTGCAAAGAGGCGGTCCAGATGGCTTAAAGACCGTTTTGGCCGGTTCGGAAAGTCAGCAACGTGGGATGCAAGCGCCTTTTGTTCGCTGGAATGTGGTCCCAGGATGTCCTGCCTGCATGAGTGCAGCGTTGCGCATCTGTTCACAGAAGGAGGAAGGAACGATAGCTCTCGGTTGATTTGGTGCACATAAGGAGAGGTTCAGCGGTGGAGATGAGCCCTTGGACCCTGTCGTGAGAGAGGAGGTGGTGGCCTGTGCATGGTGATCTGGACGGCAACACAGTTTCGGCCTTGGCGACGCGGCGCTGCTTTATACGGCGTTGATTGAGGCGGCTCCATAGGGCGTTGATTGAAGAGGCGTTATTTGGGGCAGTTGAAAGGGAGGAACGAGCCTGCCATGCCCTCGGCCACGGCCATCAGCGCAAGCGTGTCTGCGACGGCAAGCTCGCCTTGGCTGCGTGGGCAGGCCTGGCCGCGCTCAAGGCAGCCGGAGGCGATGAACGCCTCATTGGCTGCGATGAAACCGGCTGAGATGTCCTCGGCCGGGGTGTCGCCGACAAGCTGGTGCCAAGCCTCTGCGTAGAGCTTGCATTTCGTGGTTGTCCAGTCATCGGTGAGGGCGGGCTGCGCGATGAGGGCGGTGCCTGGGCTGGCGGCGGTCAACAGGATCAGCACGACAAGAGCGCAGCGCTGAGCTGTGGTCTTTGTCACCGCGCGGTGGTGCAGGTCAGGGAATGAGGAGGAAGAAGTCAAAGGCTGCGCCCTTTTGTTGTCCATGCCTGTCAGTAGCACGTACAGGGGCAACCGGCCAGTCAGTGACCCGAGGCCGTGAGACAGCGGGACTGATCCGTCGGGGGGACGCGCGAGTACGCTACGCGCGTTGCCCGGCCTACCAGAGCTGCTGGGCGCGGCGCGAGAGGAAGAAGCCGTGGCCGGTGCTGTTGGTACATTGCAGTCCCGTCTCCTCGGACAGGCAGGTGATGTCTGCGAAACGGCCGGTCACACCGTAGGGGGCGACATCGGTGTAGCTGGATTTGCGCGGCGCCGGGCCGCAGATGCTCCGGGCGGGGCCGGTTCGGTTCAACGTGATCCGATGGCCCCAGACGGCGGGGCATTCGCCTGTATCGGGCGCGGCGGGTGGACCGCTGCGTTCGACGATCGTGCAGGTGATCTCTCCCGCCTCGGTCAAGCCGTTGCAGTAGATGTTGCCGGATGGGGTGCGAAAGCCATAGCCCTCAGCCTTGGCGGCGGTGGCGCAAGCGAGCAGAAGGGCCAGAGGTGTGAGGAATGCAACGCGCAGGGCAGACATGATGGGACGCCTTGTGAATGAGAACCCGAGAAATTGATCCTGAAACGGGGGCGCCCCTGAAAGGCGCGAGATGGGAAAGCGGAAGGGGCGCGACAGGATCGGTGATGTTGGCCGGGATGCGGGGCGGCATGAAAAAGGGCGAGGCATGAATAAGGGAGAGGCACGACATAAAGGGCGGGGCATCTAATATCCGGAAGACTATCCGTTTTTGCCACAAAATTAAAGCGATGTGCGACCGGCAGGCGGGACGGTCTTCGCGCTTTGGTTGATCATGGCGTTGAGAGGGGCGATTGGCGCGCGCTCTCTTGCTACTGGCGGCGGCACCTCCTAGTGGTGGCATGGTCTTGAAAAGATTGAGTGCTGCGCAGATGCCGACAGGTTCCCCATCGCAACTATCCGGCTATGCGGCGGCATGGACCATCGTTCTGGTCTGGTCCTTCTGGCTGATTGTCAGCCGCGTTGCCAATGACAGTGGCCTGACGGTCTATGATCTGGCGGCGATGCGCTATGGTCTGGCGTCATTGGTGGCGCTGCCGCTGTGTCTTTACTACAAGCCATGGCGCGGGCTGCGCCTTTTGCAGATTGCGGTGCTGTCGTTCATTCTGGGGCCGGTCTATATCCTGATTGTCTTTTCCGGCTTTCTCTATGCGCCTGCCGCGCATGGGGGGATTTTCCTGAATGGGGTGCTGCCGTTGATCAGCATTCTGTTCGGGATCTTTCTGTTCCGCACCTTGCCCAGTGTGAAGCAGGTGTTCGGTGCGGGGCTGATCCTGGTGTCGTCGGTCGTGCTGGCCTGGGACACGAGTGTGACGCTGGTCGAGAATGCCTGGATCGGGGATCTGATGTTCGTGGTGGGCGCGATCTTTTTCGCGACCTATGTGATCCTGTCCGAGCGCTGGCAGCTTGGGCCGATGCAGATCATCTTCTGCGGCACCATCGTGAATGCGGTTCTGTATCTGCCGATCTGGTTTTTCTGGCTGCCGTCGGGTCTGGCCGATGCGCCGCCGGGGCCGTTGCTGTTGCAGGCGGTCTATCAGGGGTTTGTGCCCAATCTGATTGGCCTGCTGTTCGTGGCCCATGCCTCGCGGCGGATCGGGAATGGCAATACCTCGACCATCCTTGCTGCGGTGCCGGGCGGCGGCGCGCTGCTGGGGTTGCTTATTCTGGGCGAGGATCTGAGCCTGACCAGCGTGCTGGCGCTGGTCATTCTGACGGTTGGTCTGCTGCTGAGCGTGCGGCGCCGGCCGCCGCTCTTGACCTGAGGCAGGGTCCGGTCCGGGGCTTACGCGACGGAAGATGGAACAGGGGGCAGGGGGCGGCTGTTGTCCCCCCTCAATGTCCATTGTGTCCCGTGAAGGAGGTTTCCGTGCCCGAGATGACCACAACCAACCCCGCAACCGGCGAAATCATCAAGACCTACAAGATGATGTCCGAAGCCGAGGCCGTCGCCCGTGTCGAGGCGGCCCATCATGCGTTTCTGGAGTGGCGCGGCCTGACCCACGCGGCGCGCGCGTCCTATCTGCGCCGGATCGCGGAGGTGTTGCGCGACCATGCTGATGAGCTGGCCGCGCAGATGACCGAGGAGACGGGCAAGCTGTTGCAGGATGGCCATCGCGAGGTCGAGATCTGTGCTGCGATCTTTGAGTATACAGCCGCGCAGGGGCCAGAGCTTCTGGCGGATGAGGAGCGCAAGCATGGGCCTGAGGGGTCGCGCGGCATCGTCACCTACCAGCCGATCGGGGTGATCTATTCTATCCAGCCGTGGAATTTTCCGCTCTATCAGCCGGTGCGCGTTCTGGCGGCCAATCTGATGGCGGGAAATGCCTGTGTGCTGAAACATGCGAGCATCTGCACCGGCGCGGGTCTGCGTCTGAGGGAGTTGTGCATCGCGGCGGGACTGCCGGAGGATCTGTTTCAGGTGATCCTGATTGACCACGAGACCAGCGACGCGCTGATCGCGCATCCGCTGGTGCGGGCTGTGACCATGACGGGCAGCGACGGGGCCGGGCGGCATATCGGGTCGGTCGCGGCCAAGGCGTTGAAGAAGACGGTGCTGGAGCTGGGGTCGAACGATGCCTATCTGGTGCTGGAGGGCGCCGATGTCGAGAAAGCCGTGCGGTTTTCGGTCATGGGGCGGCTTTACAACAATGGGCAGACCTGTGTGTCGGCCAAGCGGTTCATCGTGACGGACAAGGTCTATGACGCCTTTGTTGCGGCCTATGTCGCGCAGATGGAGGCGATCGTCATGGGCGATCCTACGGATGAGGCGACCCAGCTTGGCCCGCTGTCGAGCGAGGAGCAGCGCGATACGGTCAAGGTGCAGGTCGAGCAGAGCCTGGCCAAGGGGGCGCGGGTGCTCTGCGGTGGCACCGTGCCTGAGGGCAAGGGCGCCTATTATCCGGCCACGGTTCTGGTGGATGTCGCCCCCGGAATGCCCGCCTATGACGACGAGATTTTCGGCCCCGTCGCGGCCATCATCCGCGCCAAGGATGACGAGGATGCGATGCGTCTGGCCAATGACAGCCGCTATGGTCTGGGCGGGGGGATCTTCTGCGAGGATGAGGACCATGCGGTGCGCCTGGCGCGTGATCATTTCGACACCGGCATGGTGCGCATCAACTCTTTCGGGGCGGCGGATCCGAACATGCCCTTCGGTGGCGTCAAGGACTCGGGCTATGGGCGCGAGCATGGCGGGTTCGGCATGAAGGAATTCGTCAATGTGAAGGCGATCTTCCTGCCGTGACCTGCGGCTGACCTGCATGTTCCGTGAGGTGACAGACCACGTCCGCCCAAGTGGCGGGCGTGGTTCCCGTTGCGACGTGGTCACGATCCTTGGCGGTTGAGGCGGGTGCAGAATCCCCTCGAATCCGCCTGACGGTTCGGCCTATCCTGCCAAAGGGCGGCAGAGGTGGCGGCGGGCGTGGCAGGGCCATGACCGACGGGCCCCGCGATGACCGCCCGAGCATCAAGTCCAATCGGAGTGACCCCGCGATGAAAGCCGTCCTGTTCGAGAAGTTCCAAGAGCCGCCCAAGCTGGTCACGCTGCCCGATCCCAGCCCCGAGGCGCATGGCGTGGTGCTGCGGGTGGCGGCAACGGGTGTCTGCCGGAGCGATTGGCACGGCTGGATGGGGCATGACAGCGATATTGAGCTGCCGCATGTGCCGGGGCATGAGCTGGCGGGTGTTGTCGAGGCGGTGGGCAAGGATGTCACGCGCTGGAAGGTGGGTGACAAGGTGACGGTGCCGTTCATCTGCGGCTGCGGCCATTGTGTCGAATGCCATGCCGGACAGCAGCAGGTTTGCCTCAATCAGGAGCAGCCGGGCTTTACGCATTGGGGATCGTTTGCGGAATATGTCGGGCTGCATCAGGCGGATCTGAACCTTGTGGCCCTGCCCGATAGCATGGATTTCGCCACTGCGGCGAGTTTGGGCTGCCGCTTTGCCACATCCTTTCGCGCGGTCATTGATCAGGGCAAGGTCAGTGCGGGGCAGTGGGTCGCCGTTCACGGCTGCGGCGGTGTCGGGCTGTCGGCGGTGATGATCGCTGCGGCGGCCGGGGCGCAGGTGATCGGTGTTGATCTTGATCCGGCCAAGCTGGAGCTTGCCCGTTCGTTGGGAGCTGTGGCTGTGATCAATGGTCGGGAGGGGGATGTGCCTGCCGCAATCCGCGAGATCACGCGGGGCGGGGCGCATGTCTCGCTGGATGCGCTGGGCCATCCGGTGACGATGACGAATTCGATCCTGTGTCTGCGGCCAAGGGGCAAGCATGTGCAGGTGGGGCTGATGCTGGGGGACCATGCCGCCCCTGCCGTGCCGATGCCCAAGATCGTGGGGCAGGAGATCGAGATCCTTGGCTCGCACGGGATGCAGGCGCATCGCTATGGGGCGATGCTGGATATGGTGGCCAGCGGCAGGCTTGATCCCTCGCGGCTGGTGGGCGAGCGCATCAGCCTTGCCGATGCACCGAAGGCCTTGATGGAGATGGACAGTTTCCAGTCCGTCGGTGCCACTGTGATCACTCGTTTCTGACGCAGGCGACAAAAGAGGGCTGAGGATGTTCGAAACGGTAGCGGATTACCCGGTCGATCCCATCATGATCGGTGCGGATTACTTTGCGCAGGATCAGCGGCAGGACAAGCTGAACCTGACGGTCGGGATCTATCAGGATGCGCAGGGACAGACGCCGGTTCTGCGGGCTGTGAAACAGGCCGAAGCGCGGCTGGTGGAGGGCCAGTCGAGCAAATCCTATCTGGCGCTGACGGGGGATGCTGCCTATTGCGCGGTGCTGGGACAGGAGATTTTGGGGCAGGACACTGTCCGTGACGGCGGGGG
>JAMWZG010000108.1 GCA_024304855.1 Paracoccaceae bacterium | reverse complement strand
GGCTTGTCACGGGCCTGTCACATCGCCACTTTAGCGCAGGCCCGGAACGGGGCGCGGATCGGGCAAAAGGGCAGGCGGATGCGGGTGGACGGGATCATCTTCGACAAGGACGGCACGCTGTTCGATTTCCGGGCGACCTGGGATGTCTGGGCGCTGGGCGTGATCGAGGAGCTGTCGGCGGGCGATGCCGCCTTGGCGCAGCGCATCGCGGATGCGGCGGTCTTTGATCTGGAGGCGCGGGCCTTTCTGCCGGAAAGCCCCATCATCGCCGGCACGAACCGCGAGGCTGCCGAGGCGATCGGATCGGCTTTGCCGGGACGGTCCATCGCGGCGATCGAGGCGTTCCTGAGCGCGCGGGCCGCGATGGCGCCGCTGGTGCCCGCGGTGCCGCTTGATCCTTATCTGACGGGGCTGGCGGCGCGCGGTCTGGCGCTGGGGGTGATCACCAATGACACCGAGGCCGGGGCCCATGCGCATCTGGGCAGCGCCGGGGTGCTGGCGCATTTCGATTTCGTGGCGGGTTTCGACAGCGGCCATGGGGCGAAACCCGACCCCGCGCCGCTGCTGGCCTTCTGCACCCGCACGGGGCTGTCGCCCGCGCGGGTGGTGATGGTGGGCGACAGTCACCACGATCTGCTGGCCGGGCGGCGCGCCGGGATGCAGACGCTGGGCGTGCTGACGGGCACGGCGGGGGTGGCGGATCTGGCACCGCTGGCCGATGCGGTTCTGCCGGATATCGGGCATATCCCCGGCTGGCTGGAGACGTGATCCGGGGTTCTGCCGGGACTCTTGCGCGCCATCCCTGAAAAGCGACGCATTCCGTCGCAATCGGAAAGGCGCGGGTCGCCCGGCAGTAGTTTGCTGACCTCCAGCAAGCGCGGGAGGCGGGCATGGTCGAAGAGATTCAGCGCAGAAAACGCAGTGGTGGGCGCGCCGGCAATGCGACCCGTCGCGGCACGTCTGCGATCGAGCAGATGCCATGGCGGTTGCCGGTCAATCAGGACCGCCCCATCGCGCCGCTGAGCGACGAGGGTGTGCAGCGCATCCATGAGGCGGCGATGTTCATCCTTGAGGAGATCGGGATCGAGTTCCTGAACCACGAGGCCTTGGCGATCCTGCGCGACGCCGGCTGCACCGTGCAGGGCGAGAATGTCCGCATGGGCCGCGATTTCGTGATGGAGATGCTGGGCCGTGCGCCGCGGCAATGGACGATCACGCCGCGCAATCCGGCGCGGCAGATCACCATCGGGGGCGATCATATCCTGTTCGGCAACGTGTCCTCGCCGCCGAATTACTGGGACATGGCGACGGGGCGGAAGCTGTCGGGCACGCGCGAGATGTGTCGGGATCTGCTGAAACTCAGCCAGTATTTCAACTGTATCCATTTCATCGGCGGCTATCCGGTGGAACCCGTGGATGTCCATGCCTCGGTCCGGCATCTGGATGTTCTGTATGACACGCTGACCCTGACCGACAAGGTGGCCCATGCCTATTCCCTGGGCAAGGAGCGGGTCGAGGATGTGATGGAGATGGTGCGCATCGCGGGCGGGCATAGCCATGACGAGTTCGACGCCAGTCCCAAGATGTTCACCAACATCAACTCCACCTCGCCTTTGAAGCATGACATTCCGATGCTGGATGGCTGGCTGCGGCTGGCGCGGCGCGGGCAGGGGCTGGTGGTGACGCCCTTCACGCTGGCGGGCGCGATGGCGCCGGTGACGATGGCGGGTGCTGTGGCGCAGAGCCTGGCCGAGGCGCTGTGCGCCGTGGCGCTGGCGCAATGGGTGCGCCCCGGTGCGCCCTGCGCGATCGGCACTTTCACCTCGAATGTGGACATGAAATCGGGCGCGCCCGCCTTTGGCACGCCCGAATACATGCGCGCGACCCAGATGACCGGGCAACTGGCGCGTTTCTACGGTCTGCCGCTGCGCTCATCCGGTGTCTGCGCGGCCAATGTGCCCGACGGTCAGGCGATGTGGGAGACGTCGAACAGCCTCTGGGCGGCGGTGCAGTCTGGCACGCATATGGTCTATCATGCGGCGGGCTGGCTGGAGGGAGGGCTGATCGCCAGCCCCGAGAAATTCGTGATGGATTGCGAGGTCTTGCAGCAGATCCAGCGGTATATGGAACCCGAGAGTTTTGCCACGACCCCCGAGGATCTGGCGCTGGAGGCGATCCGCGAGGTGGGGCCGGGGGGGCATTTCTTCGGCATCCAGCACACGCAGGACCGCTATGAAAAGGCATTTTATCAGCCCTTTCTGTCGGATTGGCGCAATTTCGAGGCCTGGGACATCGCGGGCGCGGTCTGGACGCATGAGCGCGCGCATGGGATCTATCGGCAGATCATGGCCGAATTCGACGCCCCGCCCATGGACGCGGGCGTGCATGAGGAGTTGCTGTCCTTTGTCAGCCGCCGCAAGGCCGAGGGTGGCGCGCCGACGGATTTCTGAGTGGCGGCGGTTGCCGGGGGCTGTCTGCCCCACGGCCCTGCGGGCCGCCCCCCGAGGATATTGGGGGCAAGAAGATGCGCCCGTGCCGGAAGATCATTCAAATTGGAGATATTGGTCAAATCTTAAACCTTCGCCGCCAGACTGGGGCGGTGAGGGAAAGGATGTGGCATGTATGGTCTGGTCAATCGGGCGATCCAGTGTTTCGTGACGGATATGCATGGCCCGGATGCCTGGTCCGCGGTGGCGCGTGGCGCGGGACTGGACGGTGCCGGGCTGGAGGCGATGCTGAGCCGGGATCCGGCTGTCACGCGGCAGGTTCTGAGCGCGGCGGCAGATGTGCTGGCGCGGCCCGAGGCGGAGCTGCTGGAGGATATGGGCACCTATCTGGTGTCGCATCCCAGTGTGGGCGCGTTGCGCCGATTGCTGCGCTTTGGTGGCGAGGGGTTCGTGGAATTTCTGCACTCGCTGGATGATCTGCGCGACCGGGCGCGGCTGGCGGTGACGGATCTGGAACTGCCGCAGCTGGAACTGATGGATCACGCGGCGGATCGGTTTTCGCTGCGCTGTCTGACTGGCGCGCCCTATCGGCAGGACCGGGCCATGATCGGTTTCGGTCATGTCATGATGGGGGTGCTGCGCGGCATGGCCGATGATTATGGTGCTTTGGTCGTGCTGGATCATGCGGGCGCGCAGGCCGGGGCCGAGGTGATCGAGATCACGCTGGTGGAGCGCTGTTTCAGCACAGGGCGCGACTTTGCGCTGGGCCAGCGGGCGGGTTGATCCATCATGGCTGAGGGAAAGGTATCGACAGGCGGGCAGGCGCGGCGGGCGGATCTGACAGGTGCCGGGGCCGAGGTTGTGGCGGCGTCGCTGCTGCCGCTGTCACAGGCAGAGGAACTTGCGCGGGTGCTGGATGTGCTCTGCCCCATGCATGTGCAGATCGACGCGGCGGGGGCGGTGCGGCATGTCGGCCCCACCCTGCGGCGGCTCTGGCCGCAGAGGATGATGGGGCGGCCGTTTCTGGAGCTGTTCTCGGTGACGCGGCCGCGCGGGATGGCGACGATGGCCGATCTGCTGCGGGCCGAGGGCAGCACCCTGCGCCTGATCCTGCGGGATGGGCCCGGCACGACCTTCAAGGGATGTCTGGTGCGCAGCGATGCGGGGGCGGTGATCAACCTGTCCTTTGGCATCTCGATCCTGGAGGCGGTCAAGGATCATGCGCTGAGCAGCACGGATTTCGCACCGACGGATATGACCGTCGAGATGCTGTATCTGTTCGAGGCGAAATCCGCCGCGATGGAGGAGAGCCGCAAGCTGAACCTGCGGCTGCGCGGGGCGATGGTGGCGGCCGAGGAACAGGCGTTGACCGACACGCTGACCGGGTTGGCCAACCGGCGCGCGCTGGAGTTGCGCCTTGCCCGGCTGCAACAGGGGCGGGATGGCTTTGGTCTGATGCATCTGGATCTGGATCGGTTCAAGGCGGTCAATGACACGCTGGGACATGCGGCGGGCGACCATGTGCTGCAGCAGGTGGCGCGCGTTCTGTCGGAGGAGACGCGCAGTGGCGATACGGTGGCGCGGATCGGCGGGGATGAGTTCGTTCTGCTGTTTCCCGGCTTGCAGGACCGGGTGCAACTGGACCGGATCGCCACGCGGATCATCGACAGGCTGAGTGCGCCTATCGCCTATGGAGAGGAGATTTGCCGCATTTCATGCAGTATCGGCACGGTGTTGTCGGGCGATTACGCAGCGGGCGAGGGGCTGCGCATGATGGCGGATGCGGATGCGGCGCTTTACCGGGCCAAGGGCGCGGGGCGCGGATGCCACCGCTTTTTCCGGTCATGACGCGCGGGATGGCCGCGCTGAGGCTGTTGCACACGCTGGGCCTGCTGCTGTGCGCTGCGTGGCTGTGGCTCTGGTCCGGGCCAGAGGTGTGGCAGCGGGGCGGGTTGCGCGGGTCAGTCCTGATCCGCCGCCTGCGCCATGGCCCCGTAGCGATGGCCCGCCCCCAGATTGACATTGAGCGCGATATAGCTGCGCCCGACCAGACGCAGGGCATTGGCCAGACCGGCATTCGCGATGGCCAGGTTCTGTTCGGCGTCGATCAGGTCGCGGATGGTGCCACCGTCGCGGTTCACGCTGTCACGGGTCAGGCGCACGGCTTCGGCGTAGAGACGCACCGTTTCCTCCGATGCGGCGCGGGCCTTGACGCTGGCCTGATAGTCGCCAAGCGCTGCCTCGACATCGCCGATCGCTTCGAGGACGGCCAGCCGCCAGGAGGTATGGGCCTGCCGCACACGCGAGTCGCGCAGGGCAACCGTGGCGCGCGCCGCACCCGCCGGCAGCAGCGGCAGACGCAGGGCCGGACCGAAGATATAGTCGGTGTTGCGGTCGCCCGAGAGGGAGGCGAGGCTGATCGTGCCCCCCAGCGAGAGCTGCGGATAAAGCGCGGCACTGGCGACTTTCACATCGCGCAGCGCGGCATAGTAGCTGCGTTCGGCCACGCGGATGTCGGGGCGGTTGCGCAGGAGATCGGCGGGAATGCCGACCTGAGGCGACATCGCCACGCGGGGCTGGCTGCTGCGGCTGTCCAGATCAAGGCCGGGCGTTCCGGGAATCCGCCCGGAGAGCACGGCAATCTCGGTCTTGAGCGCGGCGATCGCCGCTTCGAGCCCCGGAATGGTCGCGCGCGTTTCGGCCACAAGGGCCTGGGCGCGGACAAGGTCGATCCGGGTGGCCGCGTCGCCCTTGACCAGCGTGTCCACCAGATCAAGCGTCTGGCGGCGCGAGCGCAATTCGGAGCGGCGCAGATGCAGGCTGGTCTGCTGGAAGCGCAGATCGACATAGGCATTGGTCAGGTTCAGCAAGAGCAGAAGGCGCGCGGCGTCCAGTTCCGCATCGGCCACGGCCACGCGAGCGCCTGCCGCCTCGACCTGCGCGCGGCGCGCCCCGTAGATGTCCAGGAGCCAGTCAAAGCCAAGGGCCGCTTCCGACCGTGTGATGTCGGGGCCGCCATCCTGCTGTTCGCGCTGAACCCGCAGGCTTGGCGACAGATTGGCGGCTTGCGGCAGGGTGTCGCGTGCGGCGCGGGCCTCGATCACGCGCTCGCGGGCCAGATCGAGGCTGAGGCTGCCGGAGAGGGCCTGCTCGACCAGCCGGTCCAGGGTCGGATCCTTGAAGCTGCGCCACCAGTCGAGATTGTCCAGCACGCGCGGGACGCTGTCGGTCTGGCTTTGGTAGCTGGCCAGAAAGGGAAAGATCGGGGCCGTATAGGGCGCGTCGGTGCAGCTTGCGCCCAGCGTCAGCGCAGCCAGACCGACCATGCCCCGCCCCGTCCTGCGCCAGAAGAAATCGCTCATGTCGATGTCCTGCCTGTGATGTCCCAGACGTGCCGGACTTGGGTGCCAGCCTTGCGTTTGGGGATGCTCGTTGGTGAGGGTGCGGCCAGATCGCCTTGAAAACAAGGAAAATTGCAAAGCCTTGGGTAGAGTGTGACTGCTTTGCAATAACGCATGGGTTGCGGATCGGAGGAGGGGCGGTCTTGGTCTGGCCGTCGGTTTTCAGAGACGCGATGGGCGGCGCGGGCCCGCGAGGCCCCGGAAAAGGAGGGAGGATCACGGGGGATCGGCAGGGGGGCTGTGACGTGGCGTCAGCGAATTCATGCGCCTTCACAAGGGCTTGCCACGCGCGCCCCTATTGTTCGCGGAAGGCGCGGGACATGCTGTCCAGAACGGGTTTGACGAGGTATTGCGCGAAGGTGCGTTCCTCGGTCTGGATCATGATTTCGGCGGGCATACCGGGGGTCGGAGAGAAGTTCTCGACCCGCTGCAATTCCGCGGGTGTGACGGTGACGCGGGACAGATAGACCTCGCGCCGCGTGCCGGTGGAGCCATCCGCGATGGCATCGGCCGAGACATAATCGACCGATCCGTTCAGCACGGGGGTGGTGCGCTGGTTCAATCCGGTCAGGCGCACCGTCGCCTTCTGGCCGACATGCACGCTGTCGATATTGGTGCGCGGCACCAGCACTTCGATGATCAGCGGCGCATCGGCGGGCAGGATTTCGACGATGGGACGCCCGGTTTCGACGACGCCGCCGGTGGTGTGGTAATAAAGGCGGACGACCGTGCCCGAGACGGGGGCCAGAACGGCGGTGCGGTCCAGGATATTCTCGGATTTGCGCTGCTGCTCGCGGACGCTTTCCAGCTCGCTTTCGATGGTCTGCAACTGTGTCAGGGCGTTGCGGCTGTAATCGTCGCGTGTCTTGGCGATCTGGGCCTCGAATTTGGCGCGCATTTCGGAGAGTTCGGCAATCTCGGCGTCGAGCCGTCCCACCTGACCGTCGGCTTCGAGCATCGCGCGGCGCAGGGCCAGCGCTTCGCTGCGGCGTGACAGGCCGCTTTCGACAAGCTGTGTCTTGGCCTCCAGCTCCTCGGCCAGAAGGGAGAGTTGGCTTTTGGTCGCGGCCAGCTGGATGCCGAAGCCGGTGGTGCGGATGTCCAGCGCCTCGAGGTTGCGGGAGATGACGCTGATGTCATTGGCGAGGCTGGCGGTCGAAGCCTGAAAGGCGAGGGTCTGCCCGTCGAGGATCATCGCGGCTTCGGGATCGCGGCGTTCCGCTTCGAGATGGGCGGGAAAGACTAGCTGCGGCTGATGCTGCTGTTCGGCCATGAGCCGGGCCTGCGTCGCCTCGAGGCGGATGCGGCGCAGGGTCAATTCGCGGGTCGTGGCGAGGGCGAGGGTCTGGTCGAGGGTCAGCATGACCTGCCCCTCGGTGACGCGGTCGCCCTCCTTGACCAGAATTTCCGCGATGATGCCGCCTTCGAGGTGCTGCACGATCTTGTTCTGGCCGGTGGCGACGAAACTGCCCTGCGCGATGACGGCGGCGGCCAGCGGGGCCATCATGGCCCAGGCCCCGAAACCGCCGAAACTGACCAGCATCAGGGCCAGCCCGAACAGTGCCTGTTTGCCGATCGAGCGCGGCACCTCGTGATACCAGCTGTCGGGGCGGGGGAGGGTGGTCATGTCAGACATGGTTGGGCGTTCCTGAGGCAGGTTGGCGGGCGATGCTGGCCGGGCCGTGACCGGACATCTGCGCCGCCGGGGCCTGTTGGGCGGCGGGGTTCAGCTGGGCCATGACCTTGTCCCGATGGCCGAAAAGGGCGACGCCGCCATTGGCCAGCAGCATGATCTTGTCCACGACGTTGAGGAGCGAGGGTTTCTGCGTGATCACGACAACGGTGATCTTTTCCTTGCGCGCGTGGTCGATGGCGCGGGCGAGGGCCTTGTCGCCGGCGGTATCGAGGTTCGAGTTCGGCTCGTCCAGCACGACAAGGCGCGGGTTGCCGAAGAAGGCGCGGGCCAGGGCGATGCGCTGTTTCTGCCCGCCCGACAGGGGTGAGCCATCGGCGGCCACCATGGTTTCATAGCCCTGCGGCAGGCTGGCGATCATTTCGTGGACATCGGCCAGAACGGCGGCGTGGTGGATCTGCTCATCCGTGGCGTCGCTGCGCATCCGGCCGATGTTATCCTTGATCGTGCCGGGGAAAAGCTGCACGTCCTGCGGCAGATAGCCGATATTCTCGCCCAGTTGGCGGGGATCCCAGTTGCGCAGGTCCATCAGATCGAGCCGCACATTGCCCGAGGTGGGCAGGATGGAGCCGACCAGCATCTTGCCCAGCGTGGTCTTGCCCGCGCCGGAATTGCCGATGACGGCCAGCGTGTCGCCGGGATCAAGGGCAAAGCTGATGCCGTTCAGGATCACCTGTTTGGTGCCGCCCGGCACATAGAGCAGGCGTTCGACGTTCAGGCGTCCTTCGGGGCGCGGCAGCCAGAGGCGTTCGAATTGCAGCCGCGAGCCGCGCAGCAGGGCGGCGACCCGGCCATAGGCGGCGCGTGACAGGATGAAGGCGTTCCAGCCCTCGATCGAGCCTTCGATCGGGGCGAGGGCGCGGCCTGCCACGATGGAGGCGGCGATGACCATGCCGCCGGTGATCTGCCCGTCGATGGCGAGCCAGGCGCCCCAGCCCAGCATGGCCACCTGTGTCAGCATCCGCACGGCGCGACTGACCGAGGCGCTGATGATGTTGCGGTCCTGCGCGCGGACCTGTGCGATCAGCGAGGCGGCGGTGTCGCGGCCCCAGATCGTCACGGCTTCGGGGATCATCGCCATGGCGTTGATGATCTGGCTGTTGCGGGACATGGAGTCGAGATGCATGTTCGCCTTGGCCTGCGCGAAATTCGCCTCGGCGAAGGGTTTGGCGGTGATGCGCTGGTTGACCAGCGCCACCACCAGCAAGAGCAGGGCGGTCACGACGACGATCATGCCCAGATGCGGGTGGATCATGAAGATCACGAAGATGAAAAGCGGCGCGAAGGGCACGTCGAGGAAGGAGATCAGCGTGCCCGAGACAAGGAAGCTGCGCAGTTGTTGCAGATCACCGAGGGTCTGATATTCGCGCCCCGACCCATGCAGCGAGGCGGCGGCGGCGGCGCTGAGGACGGGGGCCCCCAGTTTCGCGGCCACTTCCACCGCGGTGCGCATCAGCATGAAGCGGCGGATGGCGTCAAACATGGATTGCAGGATCACGGCGGCAGCAATCACCACGGTCAGCATGATCAGCGTATCGGTGGAGCGGCTGGTCAGCACGCGGTCGGAGATCTGGAAGAGGTAGATCGGAATGGCGAGGATCAGCACATTCGTGGCGCAGGTCATGAGCATGACCATGCTGAGGTTGCGCCAGACGGTGCGCACGCCCTGGCGCAGGCTGAGGTTGAAATCCTCGGGGCCCATGCGTTTGTGGAAGGCCACGCCGCCATCGCCGCCGCCGCCCTGACCTGCGCCGGGTTTGGCGGGGCCTGGCATGACGGGGCCGCCGGTCTTGCCTTCGATCGTGACGCCCGAGAGTGAGGCGGCGCTGCTGTCGCGCAGGGCTTTCAGCCTTGCGGCCTCGGCTTTGGTGTCTGCTGCCGGTTGATCTGCGGGGGCGTTTTCGGGGGTGGGTGTCCTGGCGGTTGTCCGGGTGACGGGATCTGCCTGCGGTGTCGCGGC
>JAMWZG010000107.1 GCA_024304855.1 Paracoccaceae bacterium | reverse complement strand
CCGGCGTGCCGAGGGCCGCCGCCCGCGCCAGCGCAGGGTGATCCGCGACCCGCAGATCCCGCTTGAACCAGAGTATCGTGCCCGTCATCCCCTGCGATCTAGGCGCGCGCCGCCAAAGGCAAGCCCGCGCGCTGTTTTCATCTTGCCTCAAATACTCAATCCGACCGCGCCGCCCCGGACCCCATTGCGAAGGGGCACCCTGCGCCCTACCCTTTGCGCAACAAGCCC
Source organism: Paracoccaceae bacterium (assembly GCA_024304855.1). Taxonomy (GTDB): domain Bacteria; phylum Pseudomonadota; class Alphaproteobacteria; order Rhodobacterales; family Rhodobacteraceae; genus Seohaeicola. The sequence goes on along the minus strand of JAMWZG010000107.1, from coordinate 9,370 downwards.
TGAGGAGAGCCATGAAAGACGCAAGCCCCGCCCCCGTGTTCCTGTCCGATTACGCGCCCTTCGGCTATCTGGTCGAGGATGTGCATTTGACCTTCCGGCTGGACCCGCAGGCGACGCGCGTCCTCAGCCGGATCCGGCTTCGTCCGAACCCTGACGTGGCGGAGCGGCAGTTTTTCCTGCATGGCGAGCAGTTGACGCTGATCGCGGCGCGGATCGACGGCGCGCCCATCACCCCCGAGGTGACGCCGCAGGGATTGAGCTGTGACGTGCCGGATGCGCCCTTCACCTTTGAGGCTGAGGTCGAGATTGCCCCCGCCGCGAATACCGCTCTGGAGGGGCTTTACCTCTCGAACGGGATGTATTGCACGCAATGCGAGGCGGAAGGGTTCCGCAAGATCACCTATTATCCCGACCGGCCCGATGTCATGGCCATCTTTACCGTGCGGATCGAGGGGGCGGAGCCGGTCAAGCTGTCCAATGGCAACCCGGTGGCCGCGGGTGACGGCTGGGCGGAATGGCACGATCCCTGGCCCAAGCCATCCTATCTGTTCGCGCTGGTGGCGGGCGATCTGGTGGCGCATCCAGATCGGTTCACCACCGCCTCGGGGCGCGATGTCGCGCTGAACATCTGGGTCCGTCCGGGGGATGAGGGCAAATGCGCCTATGGCATGGACGCTCTGAAACGCTCGATGCGCTGGGAGGAAGAGGTGTATGGGCGCGAATATGACTTGGATGTTTTCAACATCGTCGCGGTGGATGATTTCAACATGGGTGCTATGGAGAACAAGGGGTTGAACATTTTCAACTCGTCTTGCGTTCTGGCCTCGCCCGACACCTCGACGGATGCGAATTACGAGCGGATCGAGGCGATCATCGCGCATGAGTATTTCCACAACTGGACGGGCAACCGGATCACCTGCCGCGACTGGTTCCAGCTCTGCCTCAAGGAGGGGCTGACGGTGTTCCGCGATGCGCAGTTCACGTCCGACATGCGCTCGGCCCCGGTCAAACGCATATCGGACGTGATCGCGCTGCGCGCGCGCCAGTTCCGCGAGGATAACGGGCCATTGGCGCATCCGGTGCGGCCCTCCAGCTTTGTCGAGATCAACAATTTCTACACCGCGACGGTCTATGAAAAGGGCGCGGAGCTGGTGGGGATGCTCAAGACGCTGGTGGGGGATGCGGCCTATGCGGCGGCCTTGCAGGAGTATTTCAGCCGCCATGACGGGCAGGCCGTGACGATCGAGGATTGGCTCGAGGTGTTCGAGGATGTGACGGGCCGCGACCTTGGTCAGTTCAAGCGCTGGTATACCGATGCGGGCACTCCGCGCCTGCATGTGACCGAGGATTGGCAGGACGGCACCTATACGCTGACCTTCCGCCAGATGACGCCGCCCACCCCCGGCCAGCCGGACAAGGCGCCTCGGGTGATCCCCATCGCTGTCGGCCTGCTCAACCCCAATGGCGATGAGATGCGCCCCACCACCGTGCTGGAGATGACCGAAGCCACGCAGAGCTTCCGCTTCGACAATCTGGCCAGCCGTCCCGTGCCGTCGATCCTGCGAGGCTTCTCGGCCCCCGTGATCCTGGAGCGGGCGACGGACAATGCCGAACGCGCCTTCCTGCTGGCGCATGACACCGATCCTTTCAACAAATGGGAGGCGGGTCGTGCGCTGGGGCGGGATATGCTGATGCGGATGGCACAGACCGGAGGCGATGCGGAGCCGGCCTATCTGGACGCGCTGCGCGCCGTGCTGCGCGACGACAGGCTTGACCCCGCCTTCCGCGCGCTGGCGCTGCGCCCGCCGTCGCAGGATGACATCGCGCAGGCGCTGCATGATGCGGGCCACACGCCCGACCCGCAGGCGATCCATGAGGCCGCCGACCGGCTGGGCGCGCAGATGGCGCGGCATATGGCGGATCTGCTGCCCGGTCTTTACGACGCCATGACCGTCCCCGGCCCCTATAGCCCGGATGCGCAGGCGGCGGGCAAGCGCGATCTGCAAGGGCTGGCGCTGGCGCTGCTGACGCGGCTGGACGCAGGCAAGACCGCCCGCGCCCAGTTCGCCAGCGCCGACAACATGACCCAGCAACTGACCGCGCTGTCCTGCCTGATGGCGCGGCAGATCAGTGCGGCGGAAAGCGCCGCCTTCCATGATCAATGGCAACATGACCGGCTGGTGATGGACAAATGGTTCGCCCTGAGCGTGAGCCATGCCCGCCCCGAGGACGCCGCCGCCCGCGCTTCCGCGCTGGCCGGTCATCCGGCGTTCAACATCCGCAACCCCAACCGCTTCCGCGCCACATTCGGCGCGCTGGCGGGGCATCCGGCGGGGTTCCACCATGCCAGCGGCGCGGGTTACGACACGCTGGCCGACTGGCTGATCCGGCTGGACCCGCTGAACCCGCAGACAACAGCCCGGATGTGCGCGGCCTATGAGACATGGACCCGCTACGACGCCCCGCGCCAGGCCCGCGCCCGCGCCGCGTTGGAGCGGATTCTGGCCACACCCGGCCTGAGCCGCGACACGACCGAAATGGTCAGCCGCATTCTGGAGGCGTGAGCGAACCTCCACCTTCCGTTTCTTCTTGCTGCAAATATCCAGGACCACCCGCCGGGCCGGACGCGCCCTCAGAAGGTGGCGGTGCTTCGGTCCGGGGCCAGACCGGCGGGGCGCAATCTGGGGCGGGTGGCCGAGAGCGGGCGGCAATAGCTCTGGTCTTTCAGCCAGGTCTGCATCTGCGCGCGTTTGTCGGCGCTGCGGATCGGGCCCCAGTCGGCGGCCACACCGCGCCAGCGGCCGGATTGCACCGCGATCACCCCGTCGCGCGCCACGGTGCGCGCCATGATGCGCAGACCGCAGGACAGGTTCGCCGCCCCGTCTTGCAGCGCCGTGCCGCTGCGCGCGGCGCAGCCATAGCCGGCCGCTGTCGCGGGCAGGATCTGCAACAGCCCGTGATAAAGCCCGCCGCCGCCCACGGCGCTGGCGCGGTGGCCGCTTTCATGGCGCGCCAAGGTCGAGGCAAGCCCGACCCAGAAGGCCCGCCGCTGCGCCAGATCCGCCGATGGGTAGGCCGGGCACCACGCGGCGATGTCGCCCGGCACGGTCTGCGCCAGCGGTGCGGCATGGCCCTGCAACGCCGACAGCGCCGCCCGCGTCCAGAGGGCCGTGCCCGGTTTGCGGCCCCAGGCCATGCGCGGCAAAGCCTCGGTCCGCGCGCGGGGGCGGGTGATGGCGGAGGGCGCGGCGGCGGTCACGGCCATGGCCGGGGTCAGCCCGCCCGATGTGGCCAGGGTCGCGGCAGGCGGCACCGCCTGCTCGGCCACCAGGGGCAGGGCAAGGCTGAGGCAGAAAAGCAAGGCAAGCAGGCGCAGCAGCATGGGGGCAGATTGCCCCGCGCCCGCGCCTCTGGGAAGCCCGGTTTTTCGGCATAGGCGCCGCTTTGCCCATGGCCAGACGGCCAGGCGGGCGGCGAGACGGGCGGCAAGACGGGCGGCGGCAGGGTGCCGCTGCCCTCTTGCCCCGCCCCGGCCCCTGTCCTAGAACGCGGACAACCCTGACCAAAGGACCGGACCGATGCTTGATCTGACCTATGAGACTCCGAAACCCCGTGTGATCGCGGGTGCGAAGCAGGATTGGGAACTTGTGATCGGGATGGAGGTCCATGCGCAGGTCTCCTCCAACGCCAAGCTGTTTTCCGGCGCGTCCACGAAATTCGGCAATGAGCCCAATGCCAATGTGGCCTTTGTGGATGCGGCCATGCCGGGGATGTTGCCGGTGATCAATGAATTCTGCGTCGAGCAGGCGGTGCGCACGGGGCTGGGTCTGAAGGCCGAGATCAACCTGTGGTCGGCCTTTGACCGCAAGAACTATTTCTATCCGGACCTGCCGCAGGGCTATCAGATCAGCCAGCTTTACTATCCCATCGTGGGCGAGGGCGAGATTCTGGTCGAGATGGGCCCCGGTGTCGCGCGTCTGGTGCGGGTCGAGCGGATTCATCTGGAGCAGGATGCGGGCAAATCCATTCATGACATGGACCCCAACATGTCCTTTGTGGACCTGAACCGCACGGGCGTCGCGCTGATGGAGATTGTCAGCCGCCCCGATATTCGCGGCCCCGAGGAGGCGGCGGCCTATGTGACCAAGCTGCGCCAGATCCTGCGTTACCTGGGCACCTGTGACGGGAACATGCAGAACGGCAATCTGCGCGCCGATGTGAACGTGTCGATCTGCGCCCCCGGCCAGTATGAGAAATATCAGGCGACCGGCGATTTCAGCCATCTGGGCACGCGCTGCGAGATCAAGAACATGAACTCGATGCGCTTCATCCAGATGGCCATCGAGGTCGAGGCGCGGCGCCAGATCGCCATTGTCGAGGCCGGTGGCAAGGTCGTGCAGGAGACGCGGCTTTACGATGTCGAGCGCAACGAGACGCGGTCCATGCGCTCCAAGGAGGAGGCGCATGATTATCGGTATTTCCCCGACCCCGATCTGCTGCCGCTGGAGATCGAGCAGGCCTGGGTCGATGACATCAAGGCGCGTCTGCCCGAACTGCCCGACGCCAAGAAGGCGCGGTTCATGGGCGATTTCGGCCTGACCGATTACGATGCCAGCGTGTTGACCGCCGAGTTGGACGCGGCCAGCTATTTCGAGGCGGTGGCGCAGGGGCGTGACGGCAAGATGGCCGCGAACTGGGTGATCAACGAGCTGTTCGGACGGCTGAAAAAGGATAGTCTGGATATTGGCGAGAGCCCCGTCAGCCCGGCGCAACTGGGCGGGGTGATTGATCTGATCGCGAGCGGCGACATTTCCGGCAAGATCGCCAAGGATCTGTTCGAGATCGTCTATACCGAGGGTGGTGATCCGGCGCAGATCGTGGAATCGCGCGGCATGAAGCAGGTGACGGATACCGGCGCGATTGAGGCGGCGGTGGATCAGATCATCGCGGAGAACCCCGCGCAGGTGGAAAAGGCCAAGCAGAACCCGAAACTGGCGGGCTGGTTCGTGGGTCAGGTCATGAAGGCCACGGGCGGCAAGGCCAATCCTGCGGTTGTGAACCAGCTTGTGATGGATAAGCTGGGCCTCTGACCGGCCCCGCCCTTTGACCGCGACAGGAGAGAGCCATGACCATCCCCGCCCCCTTCACATCATCCGTGATGGAGGTCGAGCCGCAGTGGATCGACTTCAACGGTCACATGAACATGGCCTATTACAACGTGCTGTTCGATCGCTGCGCGGATGAGGCCTATTCCCTGATGGGGTTCGGCCCCGATTACATCAAGGCGCGCGGGCATTCGACCTTCACGGCGGAATTCCACATCTGCTATGTGCGCGAGCTGCATCTGGGGGCCAAGGTGCGCTCTACCTTCCAGCTGATTGCCCATGACGAGAAGCGGTTCCACACCTATCAGGAGCTGTGGCACGAGGATGGCTGGCTGGCGGCCACGGCCGAGGCCCTGGGCCTGCATATCGACATGAGCGGGCCGCGCGTGGCGGTGATGCCGGATGACATCCGCGCCAAGCTGGCCGCCCTTCAGGCGGCGCATGACACCCTGCCCCGGCCCGAGCGTGTGGGCCGCGCGATTGCGTTGAAGCGCCGGTAGGCGCCTGTGGCTGCGTAAGGGCTGCGGTGAGTGTTGCGAATAATCGCCCATGAGGCGATGATTTGGCGCATCCGGCTGGAACCGTGGGGGGATGACTGTTACAAGCCCCCGACCCAGATGTCAGGACAGCACCGATGAGCCATGAATACCGCGTCATTCCCGCCCCGACCAAGGGCACCAAGGCCAAGGGAACCAAGACGGCCGAGGATCGCTTTGCGCTGAGCCTGCAACAGGTGATGAACAGCATGGCGGCCGAGGGTTGGGAGTTTCAGCGCGCCGAGACGCTGCCTGCGGAAGAGCGGTCCGGTCTGACCGGGCGCAAGACGGTTTACCACAACATGCTGGTGTTCCGGCGCAGGACCGAGGCGGCGCTGGAGGCGTTCCAGCCGCGCGAGCTGCGCCCTGTGGCGGCGGAACCTGTGGCGGCGGCGCCCGTGACCCCGGCGCCCGAGCCTGTGGTGGATGCGCCCGCGCGGTTCATCCGGCCGACGCTGACGGCGGTGTCGGAACCTTCGGCCAAGGCACCGCCCGTGCCCTCGCCCCTGTCCCTGTCGGGCAGTCTGGTCAAGGATGGCAGCGACAGCGCGCGGGATTGAGGGCTGAGGGCGGGGGTCTGAGGTCTGGAGTCTCAGGGCTGGGGCCGGCAGCGGCGCAGAGGCCAAAGCCTGACGCAGCGTCAGCCTGTCACATCGAGGGCGAGGGCGTGAATCCGGCCGATCAGCTGTGGCCCGAGGGCCGCATGGATGGCGCGGTGGCGCTGCAAACGGCTCATCACGGCGAATGCGGGGGCGCGGATGACGACGCGAAAATGGCTCTCGCCGCCTTCGGCATAGCCGGAATGACCGCGATGCTGTTCACTTTCGTCAATCACTTCAAGGTGTTGCGGCGAAAACCCTGCCACCAGTGCTGCGCGGATCTCTTCTGTTCTGCTCATAATTTTAACCTCTGCCCCCCTTCAATCCTTGTGCAAACAGTCTAAACTCTGTGCTCCGAGTCGAAAAGGTGAACCTATGTCCAAGCCAGATCCCTTTGGGTTCGACATGTCCGTGTCGTCGGCCAAGAAGAAGAACCCGCGCGGTCGGCGTGGCATGTCGGGCGCTGTCGAAACCTCGAGCCGTATCTGCGATCATGAGGGGTGTCAGGAGGCGGGCAAGTTCCGCGCGCCCAAGGCGCCCGATGTGCTGGATGACTACTTCTGGTTCTGCAAGGACCATGTGCGCGAGTATAATCTGAAGTGGAATTTCTTCGACGGCACCACGGAGGCAGAGATCAACGCGCAGTTGTCAAAGGACAAGGTCTGGGAGCGCACGACCAAGCCGCTGGGCGATCCTGAGGCGCGGGCCTGGGCGCGGCTGGGCATCGAAGACCCGCATCAGGTGCTGGGCAGCAATGCCACGCGCAATCCGGGCAAGTCGATCACCGGGGGCACGCGCAAACTGCCACCCACCGAGCGTCGAGCCATCGAGATTCTGGAGGCCAAGGACCATTGGACCAAGGCCGAGGTGCGCAAATCCTATAAATCCCTGATCAAGGTGCTGCATCCCGACATGAACGGCGGGGATCGCAGTCAGGAAGAACAGCTGCAAGAGGTGGTCTGGGCCTGGGATCAGATCAAGGACAGCCGCAACTTCAAGTAAGCGGGAACTTCAAGTAAGTGGGGCGGCGCGCCGGGGTCAGGCCAGCGGCGCGGCCTCTGTCTCTGCCCCGGCCGGGTCATCGTCATGGGCCGAGAGCCTTGCGCGCAAATCCAGCAGCATGTCGGAGCATTGACGGACCTGCGCAAGGTCCAGACCCAGTTCGGCCACGATCTGCCAGGGAATTTCGGCACAGCGCGCGGCGACCCCCTGCCCCTTTTCGGTCAGGAAAAGATCGACGCGGCGCTCGTCCTCGCTGCTGCGGGCGCGGCGGACAAGGCCCAGGGCCTCGATCCGCTTAAGCAGCGGCGAGAGGGTATTCGTCTCAAGACACAGATCACGGGCAAGGCTGCCGACATGCTGGCCATCCACCTCATGCAGGCGCAGCATGACCAGATATTGCGGATAGGTCAGCCCGAGAGGCGTGAGCAGCCGCTTGTAATAGCGCGTGAACGCATGGCTGGCCGCATAGAGATTGAAGCACAGCATCGCGTCGGGCTGAGGAGCTTTCGCCATTGTCGCCGGTCCAGTCTGGCAGGTCTGAGGTCGGTGCGACGATTATATCGCCCGCGACCGATTGCACAAGCGATAGTCGCAGGTGCGCTCTGGTGCGCGGGCGGACAGGTGCGCGGGCGGACAGGGCTTGCCGGGACTGACCGGGACTGACCGGCACTGACCGGGGGGCCTGCCGGGGCCAATCAGGCGCGCTGGAACACCAGCGAGACGCCGTTGAGGCAGTGGCGCTTGCCGGTCGGGCGCGGGCCGTCGTCGAAGATATGGCCCAGATGGCTGCCGCAGCGGCGGCAATGGCATTCGGTGCGCAGCATGAAGAGCTTGCGGTCCTGTTTCGTGCCGATGGCCCCGTCGAGCGCGGCATAGAAGCTGGGCCAGCCGGTGCCGCTGTCGTATTTCGTGCTTGCGTCATAAAGCGGCAGGTCACAGCCCCGGCAGAGATAGACGCCCGGATCATAGACCTTGTCGAGGGGCGAAGACCCGGCGCGTTCCGTGCCCTCCTCGCGCATCACGCGGTATTCGGCGGGGGTCAGCATGGCGCGCCATTCGGCCTCGGTCCTTGTGATCTCGAATGTCTCGGACTGAGCGGTGCCGCGTCCTGCGCCGAACAGGCCATAGGCCAGCCCTGCACTGGTCAGGAGGGTGAAACTGCGTCTGTTCATGGCGTTTCCTTGCCTTTGGGATGGTTCAAGATGCGTGCACCGCCCGCCGTTCCGCAAGGGCGGACGGTGCACGTTCGCGTGACCGGGAGGCGCGCGAACAGGCCCCATCCTGGCGGGGCATGGAAGAGTCACGCAGCCGCAGGGCGGGAAGTTTCAGCCGCGGTCCGATTGTTGTGCGGCCCGCGCGCGGGCCCGCCCGGGTCGTGACGGAAAAGAGTTGCCCCCCTTGCCCTTGGCCGCATTATGTTGCACCAAACCTGAGAGCGATTTCACGCAGATGCATGAGGGCCAGGGGCCCGACACGGGAAGGACAGTTCCATGGCCGATGGCATGATCGACATCAATGCAAAACCCACCGAGGACATCTCGGTCCGCGAGGTCTTCGGGATCGACACCGACATGATCGTGAAGGGCTTTCCCGAACGCACCGAGCGCGTGCCCGAGAATGACAGCACCTATAAATTCGACCCCGACACGACGCTGGCGATCCTGGCAGGCTTCAGCCACAACCGCCGCGTGATGATTCAGGGCTATCACGGCACGGGCAAGTCCACCCATATCGAACAGGTGGCCAGCCGGCTGAACTGGCCCTGCGTGCGGGTGAACCTGGACAGCCATATCAGCCGGATCGACCTGATCGGCAAGGATGCGATCAAGCTCAAGGATGGTGTGCAGGTCACGGAATTCCATGAGGGCATCCTGCCCTGGGCGCTGCGCAATCCGACCGCGATCGTGTTCGACGAATATGATGCGGGCCGGGCTGATGTGATGTTCGTGATCCAGCGCGTGCTGGAGGTGGACGGCAAGCTGACGCTCTTGGACCAGAACGAGGTGATCACGCCGCACAAGTATTTCCGCCTGTTCGCGACGGCCAACACGGTGGGTCTGGGCGATACGACGGGGCTTTATCACGGCACGCAGCAGATCAACCAGGGCCAGATGGACCGCTGGTCGCT
>JAMWZG010000106.1:2530-9676 GCA_024304855.1 Paracoccaceae bacterium | reverse complement strand
CCCGCCCTTGAACGCGCCGCCCATGGGCGCGCTACTGATCCCGCGCGGGGCGAGGAAGGTTTCTTCGGCGTCACGACAAGCATGATGCGCGCAAGGCTGGACCCGCCTGCCCCCGGCGCCCAATGGACGGGGATCACCACGGCGCTGGCGGCAGAGTTGCTGCGGCAAGGCAAGGTGGACGCGGTCCTGACCATGGCCCCCGACCCAGAGGACCGCTGGAAGCCCCTGCCCGTCATCGTGACTGACCCCGAGGCGCTGGCGCACTGTCGCGGGATGCGGATGGGCTATGCCCCGCTGCTCGCGCTGCTGGAACCTGCCCGCGCGGCAGGGCACCTGCGGCTTGCGATCATCGGCATCCCCTGTCAGGTCTTTGCCCTGCGCGCGCTGGAGGCGGAGCTGGGGTTCGAGCGGCTTTATGTCATCGGAACGCCCTGTTCCGACAATACCACGACCGAGAATTTCCACAGCTTTCTGCGCCTGCTGGATGATGCGCCCGAAAGTATCAGCTATCTGGAATTCCGCGCCGATTTCCATGTCGAGCTGCGCTTCGACGACGGGCGCAAGGCGCGGATGATCCCGTTTCTGCAACTGCCGATCTCGCAACTGCCTGCGGATTTCTTTCCCATGACCTGCAAGACCTGCGTGGATTACACCAACCGACTGGCCGACATCACTGTGGGGTATATGGGCGGTGACGGCGATCAATGGGTCATCGCGCGCAATGTCCGCGGGGCCGAGATGCTGGCGGGTCTGGGCGGGCGGCTGACGACCCTGCCCCTGAGTGACAAGGGCAAACGGGCGGGTGCGGTCAAAGGGTTCATGGCCAATACGGCGCGCGCGGCCGGTGGACTTCCCCTGCGGCGGATGCCGGACTGGCTGCGCCCCATCGTGTCCTTCCTGCAACCGCGTATCGGGCCGCGGGGCCTGGAATTCGCGCGCACGCGGGTCGAGATGAAGGCCATCGAGACCGTGCTGCACCTGCGCCGCGCCCATCCTGCGCGGCTCAAGAACATGGTGCCGGCCCATGTCTGGCGGCTGGTGGCCCCCTATGGTCTGACACCGGACCCCGGAGAGAGGCGCGAAGATGCGCCCCTTGCACCTTTGCCGCCACGCGACTAATCCATGACGTGACCCCTGCTGCCCTGTCATGCGACGCGCGGCCCCCTCCGATCACAGGCCAGAGCCATGGAAAACCTGCGCGGTGCGCTTCTGATGACCGCAGCCATGCTGGGCTTCGCGATCGAGGACATGTTCATCAAGTTTCTGTCCGCCACGGTGCCGCTGGGCATGGTGCTGATCCTGTTGGGTGCGGGTGGTGCGATTGTCTTTGCGGTGCTGGCCCTGATGCGTGGCGATGCGCTGTTCTCGCGCGATCTGCTGGCGCGGTCGGTGCTCATCCGCAACACAGGAGAGTTGATCGGCACCATCGGTTTCGTCAGTGCCATCGTGCTGACGCCGCTCTCCTCGGCCTCGGCAATTTTGCAGGCCACACCTCTGGTGGTCACGCTGGGGGCGGCGCTGTTCTTGGGCGAGCAGGTGGGCTGGCGGCGCTGGAGCGCGATTCTGGTCGGTTTCGCAGGGGTGCTGCTGATCATCCGGCCCGGCATGGCGGCGTTCGAGCCGCTCTCACTGCTGGCGCTGCTGGGGGTGTTCGGGCTGGCGCTGCGCGATCTGGCGACGCGGACGGTGCCGCGCGCGATCTCCTCGATGCAGCTCTCGACCTATGCCTTTGCCACGCTGGTGCCCGCCGGTCTGGGGATGCTGGCCTTCACGGGTCAGGGTCTGCGGATGCTGACGCCGACCGAGGGGGTGCTGATGGCGGCGGCCCTGGGCTTTGGAGTGCTGGCCTATTACGCGATCGTGGCCGCGATGCGGATGGGCGATGTGGCGGTGATCACACCGTTCCGCTATTCGCGGCTGGTCTTTGCGCTGGCTTTCGGTGTCATCTTTTTCGGCGAAGAGCCTGACGCGCTGACGCTGGTGGGGTCTGCGCTGATCGTGGCCTCGGGTATCTATACGTTCTGGCGCGAGGCACGGTTGCGGCGGATGGCGCGGCCCTGACAGGGGCGGTTTTCGCGCAAGCCCCGACAAATCCGCCCGATCTGGCCGGATTGTTGCCGCCAATTCCAGAAACCTTGCAAGGGTTAGCGCAAACCTGCCCGCAGCCCCCTTTTCCTTGGTCGTTGCGCCCTCTAAAAGCCCGGCAACGCATCGCCACAGCCCAAGGACAACCCCATGAGCACGATCATCGACATTCACGCGCGCGAAATTCTCGACAGCCGCGGCAATCCCACGGTCGAGGTGGATGTGATCCTCGAAGACGGCACGATGGGCCGCGCGGCGGTGCCCTCGGGCGCCTCGACCGGCGCGCATGAGGCGGTGGAGCGGCGCGATGGCGACAAGGCCCGCTACATGGGCAAGGGCGTGCTGGAGGCCTGCGCGGCGGTGAACGGCGAAATCGCCGAGGCGCTGCTGGGCATGGATGCCACCGAGCAGGTCGCCATCGACCTGAGCATGATCGAGCTGGACGGCACGCCGAACAAGGCGCGCCTGGGCGCCAATGCCATTCTGGGCGTATCGCTGGCCGTGGCCAAGGCGGCGGCGGATTTCACCACGCAGCCTCTCTATCGCTATATCGGCGGCACCTCGGCCCGCGTTCTGCCGGTGCCGATGATGAACATCATCAACGGCGGCGAACATGCCGACAACCCGATCGACATTCAGGAATTCATGATCATGCCGGTCGCCGCCACCTCGATCCGCGAGGCGGTGCGCATGGGGGCAGAAGTCTTCCACACGCTGAAGAAGGAACTCTCGGCTGCGGGTCTGGCGACGGGCGTGGGCGATGAGGGCGGCTTTGCCCCCAACCTGTCCAGCACGCGCGAGGCGCTGGATTTCATCCTCAAATCCATCGAGAAGGCAGGCTACACGCCCGGTCAGGACATCTATCTGGCGCTGGACTGCGCCGCGACCGAGTATTTCAAGGACGGCAAATATGTGATCTCTGGCGAGGGAAAGACCCTGACCAGCGATCAGAATGTCGATTACCTGGCGGCCCTTTGCGCCGATTACCCGATCATATCGATCGAAGACGGCTGTTCCGAGGATGACTGGGAGGGTTGGCGCGCCCTGACCGAACGTCTGGGCGCGAAGGTGCAACTGGTGGGCGACGATCTTTTCGTGACCAACCCCGCGCGCCTGCAAATGGGGATCGAGCGGGGATGTGGCAATGCGATGCTGGTCAAGGTCAACCAGATCGGCACGCTGACCGAAACGCTGCGCGCCGTGGACATGGCGCATCGCGCGCGGATGACCAATGTGATGTCGCACCGCTCCGGTGAGACCGAGGATGCCACCATCGCGGATCTGGCCGTCGCTACGAATTGCGGGCAGATCAAGACCGGCAGCCTTGCGCGCTCGGACCGGCTGGCGAAATACAACCAGCTGATCCGCATCGAGGAATCGCTGGCCGATACCGCCATATACGCAGGCCGCTCGATCCTGCGCTGAAGGGGGCTGTCTGCCCATTCTGTCAAAGATGCTGTCAAAGCGGCCCCGTTGCGGGCCGCTTTTTCCATTCTGCTTCTTCTTGCCGTCAATATCCTCGCCGAAGGCATCCTGTCCGCGCGGCACGCGGCGGGGATGCAGATAAAATGCAGGCGGTGAAACTTTCTCCGCAACGCCTGCGTGACTGATTCATGGCCCACCCGAACGGGGGCCGCGCACATAGGGAGAGAGACACATGACCAACACGATCAAGGCCCTGCTTCTGGCAACAAGCCTGAGCACCGCATCCGTCGCCATGGCCGCCAATCCGCAAGTCGGCGGTGCGGATATGTTCGAGACCCGCAACATCGTCGAGAATGCCGTGAACTCGGCCGATCACACCACGCTCGTGGCCGCCGTGCAGGCGGCCGAACTGGTCGAGACGCTGCAAAGCGCCGGCCCCTTCACCGTCTTCGCGCCGGTCAATGACGCTTTCGCGGCGCTGCCCGCCGGAACCGTGGACACGCTGCTCAAGCCCGAGAACAAGGCTCTGTTGCAGAAAGTGCTGACCGCCCATGTGGTTGCGGGCAACATGTCCACCGCCCAGATCGCGGTGCGGGCGCGGGCCAGCGCGGACGGGTTCTATCACTTCAACGCCGTGTCTGGTGATGCGCTCTCGGCGCAGGTGCGCGGGCGCAATCTCTATATCTATGACGAAAGCGGCAATGCCGCGCGGGTCACGATTTCGGATGTGGTGCAGTCGAACGGCGTGATCCACGTCGTGAACACGGTGCTTGTGCCCAAGTGACCCTAGCTCTGGTCGCCCGGTCCGGTTGCCTTGACGGCGCGGAGCGGGTGATCGAAGGCGGGAACGGTGTCCTGTGGCAGCAGGGGCCGTTCCCGTTCGATCAAGGTTTCCGAGTCAGACCCAGGGACCACAGGATGCAGCGTCAATCCCGCCCACCCCAACCAAACGTGCGCCCCGTATCGCTGAACAGCCGTCCGCCCCGGCGCCGCGGATTGCGCCTGCATGAAGGATTGGCGCTGGCCTTGCTATGCCTGATCATGGCCGGCGGCTGGATCGTAACCCTGACGGGCTGAGGACAGACGACAAGCTGGACCGAAGCCCTGCGATTCCTTGGTCACTGTCCCGTCAGGAACCCGATCAGGGCACGGGTGGAACCATCCTTGTCGGATGCATCCGCCCCTTCCAGCATGGGTTGCAGGGCCGTAGCCAGTTCCTTGCCCAGTTCCACCCCCCATTGGTCGAAGCTGTTGATCCCTAGGATCACACCCTCGACAAAGACGCGGTGTTCATAAAGCGCCACGATCTGCCCCAGACGGTGCGGCGTAAGCTGATCATAGGCCAGCGTGACCGAGGGGCGATTGCCCGGAAAGACGCGGTGACGCGCCTGCCGTTCCAGCTCATCCCCGCGCAATCCCTTGGCCGCCATCAGCGCGCGCGCCGCGTCCAGCGGGCGTCCGCGCATCAGGGCTTCGGACTGGGCCAGGCAATTGGCGACCAGCAGGCGGTGCTGATGGGCCAAATGCGGCTCGTGCCCCCGCGCTGCGATCAGGAACTCGCAAGGGATCACATCTGTGCCCTGATGGATCAACTGGTAGAAGGCATGTTGCCCGTTGGTGCCCGGTTCGCCCCAGACGACGGGACCGGACGGCAGGGTCAGCGCGCTGCCATCCATGGCGACGCGCTTGCCGTTACTCTCCATCTCCAGCTGTTGCAGATAGGCAGGCAGGCGCGACAGGCGTTGATCATAGGGCAGGACCGCGCGTGTGGCGTGGCCGCAGATCTGCCGATGCCAGATCCCGGTCAGCGCCAGCATGACGGGCAGGTTCACGGGAAGCGGCGCATTGCAGAAATGCGCATCCATCGCGGCGGCGCCGTCAAGCATCTGGCGGAAATGCAATGGTCCGACAGCCAGCATCAGGGAGAGGCCAATCGGCCCCCACATGGAATAGCGCCCCCCCACCCAGTCTTCGAAACCAAAGACCCGTTCCGCCGGGATGCCAAAGGCTGCGGCCTTGTCGCCGGCCGAGGACAGGGCCACGCATTGCTGCCCCGGATCGGCAACGCTCTGCGCCAGCCAGTCGCGCGCAGTCGCGGCATTAGTCATCGTCTCGATCGTGGTGAAGGTCTTGGAGGCGATGATGACCAATGTGCGCGCGGGGTCCAGCCCCTTGAGCGTATCCGCGATATGCGCGCCGTCCACATTGGACACGAAATGACAGCGCGGCCCGTCGTGATAGGGGGCCAGCGCCAGCACCGCCATGGCCGGGCCAAGGTCGGACCCGCCGATCCCGATATTGACGACATCGGTATAGCGCCCCCCCTGCCCGGCTTGCGCGCCATTTCGGACGGCATCGGCAAAGGCGGCCATGCGGGCGCGGGTGGCGCGGATGGCAGGCATCACATCCTGCCCATCGACATGGATCACGGCATCATCCGGGGCGCGCAGGGCCGTGTGCAGCACCGCACGCCCTTCGGTGTCGTTGATCCTGGCACCCGAGAACATCGCGGCGCGACGCTCCTCGACCTTCGCGGCCTTGGCCAAGTCCAGAAGCGCGTCCCGGATCGACCCGTCAATCGCGGTCTTGGAGTAGTCCAGCAGCATTCCGTCGAAGCGCGCGGCAAAACCGCTGGCGCGGTCAGGATCGGCATCGAACAGCGACAGGATCGGAAGGGGAGACATGGCCGCAAGGCGGCTCCAGAGGTCTGACATCATCATGCGGCCCAATGCACCTCGGCTTCGTTCAGGATCGCGGCCACCGGCGCTTCTTCCGGTGGCAGGGTCTGTGCGCGGTCCAGGGCTTCGCGCTTGTCCTGTCCCGTGATGATCAGATGCAGGCTCATGGCGTCGCAGATCACCCGCGCCGAGAGGCTGACGCGGGTGCAGTCCAGCCCCGCCGCGCGCATCGAGACCAGAACCGGCGCCTCCGGGTCCAGCGCGAGGCGCAGATTGTCACCACGCGGGAACAGGCTGGCCGTGTGCATATCAGCCCCCATGCCCAGAAGGGCGACAGAGACCGGCAACAGGGGTGCAATGCGGCTTTCGATTTCGCTCAGCGCATCCTCGGGATCGTCACCGCCCTCATAGAACGGGTGGAAGGTCGCGGCCGACGCCCGCCCGGTCAGCAGGCGCTGCTTGACCAAGGCCGCGTTCGAGCGCGGGTCGCTTTCGGGCACCCAGCGTTCATCGCTCAGCATCACATCGACGCGGGACCAGTCCAGATCGGCATCACAGAGCGCATCAAAGACCGGCCCCGGCGTGCTGCCCCCCGACACGACCAGCGTGGCGCGGTCCTCGTGCATCAGCGCGGCGGTCAACTTGCCTGCCAGAACATTGGCCAGATTGATGGCCAGCATCTCGGCATCGGCGTATTCGTTCAGGGTCATGTGCGGATCTCCCTCCAGCGGCGACCGTCGCGGTGCATGAGGGCCAGCGCCTCCTCCGGCCCGGCACTTCCCGAGTCGTAGAGCACGGGATCGCTCTCGGCGCCATCCCATCCTGCGATGATCGGATCGGTCCAGGCCCAGGCGGCCTCGACCTCATCGCCGCGCATGAACAGGGTCTGATTGCCCCGGATCACATCCATGATCAGTCGCTCATAAGCATCGGGCACATCCTCGGCGTCCGGTCCCAG
>JAMWZG010000106.1:0-2520 GCA_024304855.1 Paracoccaceae bacterium | reverse complement strand
CAAGGTCGATCCCCTCGTTCGGTTGCAGGCGGATCGTCAGGATGTTGCGGTGCCGCCCGGCCTCGGCCCCGAAGATGGAATGGGGTGCTTCCTTGAATACGACCGCGATTTCCGATGTGCGCGCCCGCAGGCGTTTGCCGGTGCGCAGATAGAAAGGCGTGCCCGCCCACCGCCAGTTGCTGATATGCGCCTTGAGCGCGACAAAGCTCTCGGTAGTCGAGGCCGGATTTTCCACATGGTCGCGGTAGCCCGGTTTGTCGCCATCGGCGCGGTATTGGCCGCGCACGATCTGACCGGGCGCCACGGGGTCCAACGCGCGGATCACCTTGAGCTTTTCGTCGCGCACGGCGGCGGGGTCGAATTTGGCAGGCGGCTCCATCGCGATCAGGCACAAAAGCTGCATCAGATGGTTCTGCACCATGTCACGCATCGCGCCCGCGCGGTCATAGTAATCACCGCGCCCGCCCACGCCGACGGTTTCGGCCACGGTGATCTGAATATGATCGACATATTGCGAATTCCAGAGAGGTTCGAACAGCATGTTGCCAAAGCGGATCGCCATCAGGTTCTGGACGGTTTCCTTGCCGAGATAATGGTCGATCCGGTAGATCTGCGTTTCGTCGAAATGCTGCGCCAAGGTGCGGTTGAGGGCGCGCGCCGTCTCGAGATCGCGGCCGAAGGGCTTCTCGACCACGATCCGCGCACCGGCATCCGCCAGACCATGCCGATGCAACCGCTCTGCCAGAGGTCCGAAAAGCGCGGGGCCGACAGAGAAGTAGTAAGCCTTGATCCGGTCGCGTGACATGAGGCTGGCCAGTCGCTCCCACCCCTCATCACCTGTCGCATCCAGCGTGACATAGTGCAGGTCGTCCAGAAAGGCGCGGCGCTGGTCGGAGGTATGCGTATGGGCTGTGTCGAATTCATCCAGCGCGGCCGCCACGAATGTGCGGTAGGCGGCATCCGTCATCTCGGCCCGTGCGGCACCGATCAGCCGGGTGCCGGGCTGCATCTGTCCGGCACAAAAGCGCCGGAACAGGGCGGGCAGGATCTTGCGCCGGGCCAGATCGCCCGTGCCGCCAAAGATAACCAGATCGAAAGGATCGACCGGAATGACCCGTGATGCCATCGGAACAGCCCTTGTGTTTCAACAGGTTACGCAAGCGTTGCGTGATGCCCTGCCCTGTGCGCGTCGCGCGGGACTTTACCACGCTTGGGCACAGGCACAATGGCCGCGACGCGGTCATGCGGAAAAAATGTTAGCGCTAACTTTACCGAGGGAAAGTCCCGCTCAGGATGCCGCCCCCCACCGCCGCGCGCACCCCCGTGGTCGTGGGGCAGGATGTCGGCAGACCGCGCGCCACCCGCACCGCCAGATAGGCGAAGGCCTGCGCCTCCAGCATGTCACCGTCCAGGCCCACAGCCTCGACCGGATCGACGGGGCAATCGAGACCGGCCCGCAACATCTGCATCATCACCGGATTGTGCCGCCCGCCGCCGGTCACAAGCAGGCGTGCGGGCGGACTGGGGCAATGTTCCATCCCGCGCATCACCGCTGCGGCCGCCATGGCGGTCATGGTCGCGGCGGCATCGGCGTCGTCCAGTTCGCGCACCAGATCCAGCATGTCGGCAAAGGCGTCGCGGTCAAGCGATTTGGGCGGCATCCTGAGGAAATAGGGCTCGTCCAGAAACAGTTCCAGCGCGCCATCCACGACCTTGCCGCGCGCGGCAAGCTGGCCGCCCTTGTCATAGGTCAGGCCCAGACGGCGATGCACCAGATCGTTGATCGGCGCATTGGCGGGGCCGGTGTCGAAGGCCAGAAGCGCGCCCTCATCCTCGGGCCGCGCGAGGGAGGGATCAATCCACGTCAGGTTGCCAACGCCGCCAAGGTTGAGAAAAGCCAAGGGTTCCTGAGACTTGATCCATTTGGCGCAGGCAAAATGAAAAAAAGGTGCAAGCGGGGCCCCCTGCCCGCCCAGCCGGACATCGGCAGAGCGGAAGTCCCAGACCACCGGCTTGCCCAGCCGTTCGGCCAGCGCCGCACCATCGCCCAACTGATGCGTGCCGCGCCCGCCCGGATCATGGGCCAGCGTCTGACCGTGGAAGCCCACCAGTTCCGCATCGGCAAACTGCGACAGGACCGCGTGATGCGCCTCCTCGATCAGGGTTTTTGCGCTGTCCAACCCGGCATCATCCGGCCATTTGCCCAAGGCCGCGCGCAGCACCTCCTGCTCGGGATCGGTATAGGCGCGATAGGCGGTGGGGCCAAAGCCATGGATCACCTCGCCATCGGTCTCGACCACGGCCGCATCCACCCCGTCCAGCGAGGTGCCCGACATCGCGCCCAAAGCGCGGATCACCCTTGCCTCTCTCATCGCCCCAAACCCCTGCTCTGCTGGCCTGTGCCGGCCCCCGAATTGCGGTTTGCATGTCCCGCCTTGCGCACTATACATGCCGCGCAAACCACCAAGGGACAAGAGAGATGACCTACCGCCCGAAATCGGAATTCCTGCGCATCGTCAC
>JAMWZG010000105.1 GCA_024304855.1 Paracoccaceae bacterium | reverse complement strand
GACATTCGGCAAGGGTTGCCACCTGCATCTGATCGACGGCTCGGCCTTCATCTTCCGCGCCTATCATGCGCTGCCGCCGCTGACGCGGAAATCCGACGGCTTGCCCATCGGGGCGGTGTCGGGCTTTTGCAACATGCTGCAACGCTATGTGGAAAACAACAGTGGCGCAGATGCGGCGACCCATGTGGCGGTGATCTTCGACAAGGGCAGTCATACCTTCCGCAATGACATGTATGATCTTTACAAGGCCAACCGCGAGGCCATGCCCGAGGATCTGCGCCCGCAGATCCCGCTGACCCGCACCGCGACCGAGGCGTTCAACATCGCCTGCAAGGAGCTGGAGGGGTTCGAGGCGGATGACATCATCGCCACCCTGTCCTGTCAGGCGCGCGCGGCGGGCGGGCGCGTCACCATCGTCAGTTCCGACAAGGATCTGATGCAGTTGGTGGGCGACGGGGTCGAGATGCTGGACCCGATGAAGAACCGCCGCATCGACCGCGAGGGCGTGATCGAGAAATTCGGCGTCGGCCCCGAGCGGGTGGTCGATGTGCAGGCGCTTGCCGGGGATTCGGTGGATAACGTCCCCGGCGCGCCCGGCATCGGGATCAAGACGGCGGCGCTGTTGATCAACGAGTTCGGCTCGCTCGAGGCGCTGCTGGACCGCGCCGAGGAGATCAAGCAACCCAAGCGGCGCGAGGTGTTGCAGCAGCACCGGGCGCAGATCGAGCTGTCCAAGCGGTTGGTGCAGCTGGATTGCGACATGGCGCTGGAGTTCACGCTGGATGATCTTGAGATCCGCGACCCTGACCCCGACAAGCTGCTGGCCTTTCTGGCCGAGATGGAGTTCCGCACCCTGACCAAGCGGATCTCGGACGCTTTGGGGGTGAAGGCCCCTGTGATCAAGGACACCGATCCCGCCGGTGCGGCCCCTGTGGGTGACGCTGCGCAGACCGGGACACCCCCTGCCGAGGTGCCCTTTCCCCAGAGTTACGAGCGTGTGGCGGATATGGCGGCACTGGATCGCTGGATCGCCCTGATCCGCGACCGTGGCCATGTCGCCGTGGATACCGAGACCACCAGCCTTGACGAGATGCGCGCCGAACTGGTGGGGATTTCGCTATGCGTCGAGGCGGGCAGTGCCTGCTACATCCCGCTGGGTCACAAGGCGGGGGCGGCGGATGATCTGTTCGGATCTGACGCTTTGGCCGAGGGGCAGTTGCCGATGGCGCAGGTGTTGGCCGCGCTGAAGCCCGTGCTGGAGGACGACAGTATCCTCAAGATCGGGCAGAACATGAAATATGACGCTAAGATCCTGGCCCGCCACGGGATCGAGGTGGCGCCTTTTGATGACACGATGCTGATGTCCTATGCGCTGAACGCGGGCCTGCACGGGCATGGGATGGATGCGCTGTCCGAGCGGTATCTGGGCCATGAACCCATCGCGATCAAGTCGCTGCTGGGGGGTGGCAAGTCTGCGATCACCTTTGACCGCGTGCCGATCGAGGAGGCCGTGACCTATGCCGCCGAGGATGCGGATATTACCCTGCGCCTGTGGCAATTGTTCCGCCCGCAGTTGCACCGCGCCCGCGTGACGACCGTCTACGAGACGCTGGAGCGGCCCTTGGTGCCCGTGCTGGCGCGGATGGAAATGGCGGGCGTCAAGGTGGACCGCGACACCCTCAGCCGCATGTCGAATGCCTTTGCGCAGAAGATGGCGGGGCTGGAGGCCGAGATCCACGAACTGGCCGGAGAGACGTTCAACGTCGGTTCCCCCAAGCAACTGGGCGAGATCCTCTTCGACAAGATGGGGCTGGAGGGTGGCAAGAAGGGCAAGACCGGCGCCTATGCCACGGGGGCCGATGTGCTGGAGGATCTGGCGACGATGCACGACCTGCCGGGCCGTGTGCTGGACTGGCGGCAGTTGTCCAAGCTGAAATCGACCTATACGGATGCCTTGCAGGATCACATCAACCCCGAAACGGGGCGCGTGCATACCTCCTACATGCAGACGGGGGCGAATACGGGGCGGCTGTCCTCGACCGATCCGAACCTGCAAAACATCCCCGTGCGCAGCGAGGAAGGCCGCCGTATCCGCGAGGCTTTTGTCGCCCCCGAGGGGCGTGTGTTGGTCAGTCTGGACTATAGCCAGATTGAGCTGCGGATTCTGGCGCATATCGCGGGCATCGACGCGCTGAAACTGGCCTTCCGCGAGGGGCAGGACATCCATGCCATGACCGCCTCCGAGATGTTCGACGTGCCGATGGAGCAGATGACCCCCGACATCCGCCGCCGCGCCAAGGCGATCAATTTCGGCGTGATCTACGGGATTTCCGGTTTTGGTCTGGCGCGGAACCTGCGGATTCCGCGGGCCGAGGCGCAGGGTTTCATCGACCGCTATTTCGAGCGTTTTCCCGGCATTCGCGCCTATATGGACGAGACCAAGGCCTTTGCCCGCGACCATGGCTATGTCCAGACGCTGTTCGGGCGCAAGATCCACACGCCCGACATCAATGCCAAGGGGCCGACCGCCGGCTTTGCTCAGCGCGCCGCGATCAACGCCCCCATTCAGGGCACCGCCGCCGACATCATCCGCCGCGCGATGATCCGGATGCCCGCCGCGATCAAGGGGCAGCCTGCGACGATGCTGTTGCAGGTGCATGACGAACTGATCTTCGAGGTGGACGAAAGCGCCGCCGACCGATTGATCGAGACTGCCCGCGATGTGATGCAATCGGCCTGCGAGCCGGTGGTGAAGCTGGACGTGCCGCTGATTGTGGATGGCGGCAAGGGGCATAACTGGGCCGAAGCGCATTGACGCGATTCCGAAGGACGACACGATGACCGACAGCGCCATGACACCGAGCAATCAGCAACTGGCAGACAGCCTGTCCCGCGTTCTGACCGTGGAACGGATCGAGGAGGATTTCTATCGCGGCATCGCCACGCCGCAGGGGCGCGGGCGCAGTTTTGGCGGGCAGGTGATCGGGCAGGCGCTGATGGCGGCGACGATGACGGTCGATCCTGCGCGACCCAATCATTCGCTGCATGGCTATTTCATGCGACCGGGGGATGCGACGCAGCCTGTCCTCTACCGGGTCGAGAGGGACCGTGACGGCGGCAGTTTCGCCACGCGCCGTGTGGTCGCGATCCAGCATGGCAAGCCGATCCTGAACCTGGCCGCGTCCTTTCACGCGCCGGAACCGGGGCTGACGCATCAGGATGCGATGCCCGATGTGCCCGGCCCCGAGGATCTGGAGACCGAGGAAACCATGGCCGCCCGGATGGGGGATGCCCTGCCCGAGGCCTTTCGCAACTGGCTCAGGACGCCGCGCCCGGTCGAGATGCGCGCGATCACCCCGCGCCCGCCCTTTGACCGCAGCGCGCGAGAGCCGGTGCAGAACATCTGGATCAAGGTGCGCGGGCGGATGTCCGACGATCCGGCCATGCACCGCGCGGCCCTGGCCTTTGCCAGCGACATGGGGCTGCTGGGCACCTCGATGATGCCGCATGGCAAGACCTTTACCGACCCGGACATGCAATTCGCCAGCCTGGATCATGCGCTTTGGGTGCATGACGATTTCCGCATGGATGACTGGCTGCTTTACACGATGGACAGCCCCTGGGCGGGCGGCGCGCGCGGCTTCAACCGGGGCCGCGTCTTTACCCGCGACGGGCGATTGGTGGCCAATGTCGCGCAGGAGGGGCTGGTGCGGCAGGTCACGCCACGGGTCTGACGACGGCCTGTTTCATCTTGCCGGAAATACTCACTCCGACATAGCCGGGATCACGTCGGCAAACGGTTGGACACCTCGATCAGGTTGCCGTCAGGATCGCGCAGGTAAAGCGAGAGGATCGGCCCTTCGGCTCCGGTGCGGCGCACTGGTCCTTCTTCGATGGGGATGCCCAGTGCCGCCAGATGCGCCTGCCAGTCATCCAGCGGGCTTTCGCTGAGAAAGCACAGATCGGCGGATCCGGCCTGCACATGGCCTGCATGGGGGCGGAATTCGGCCCCGGTCTGATGCAGGTTGATCTTTTGCGCGCCGAAGCGCAGCGCCATGCGCGGGGTGCCGCCTGCGGGGGTGAAACCCTCGGCCCGCATCCCGAGGGCGCGGGTGTAGAAATCCACCGTCACGCCGATGTCGGCCACGGTCAGAACCAGATGGTCCAGCGCCTTGATCTGCGGTGTCATTTCGCGATTGTCCCCCGTGCCGCCCGCGCCTAATCTGCGCCCATGCAAGATGATACCAGCCGCCCCGACAGTCAAACGATCACCGATCCCATGGACCCGGCGCGCGGCGTGGCGTTGCAGGTGGCGCTGGGGATGACCCCCGGTGTTGCCGCAGGGCGGCCGCTGCCGCCGTTCTTTCACCAGTTGCATTTCTGGGCCCCGCAGCCGCCTGCGCGGTTGGGGCGGGATGGGCATCCGGCCACCGGGCTGGGGCTGATCCCGGATCTGGGCCTGCCGCGCCGGATGTGGGCGGGCGGGCGGCTGGAATTTCACGCGCCGCTGATCGCGGGAACCCTGGCCGAGAAGGTCACGACGATCGACAGCGTGACCCGGAAGGAAGGGCGGACTGGCCCCTTGGGTTTTGTCACCCTGCGGCATGAGGTCAGGCAGGGCGGGCAGCCTTGTGTGACCGAATGGCAGGATCTGGTCTATCGCGAAGACCGGGCACCGGGCGCGCCTTCGCCTGTTCCGCCGCAGGCACGCCGGGACGAGGATCTTTGCCGCAGGGTGCATTTCGACAGCACGCTGTTGTTTCGATATTCCGCCCTGACCTTCAACGGGCACCGCATCCATTACGATCTGGACTATGCCCGCGATGTCGAGGGCTATGCCGGATTGGTGACACATGGCCCGCTGCTGGCGCAGCATCTGATGCTGCTGGCCGAGGAACGGCTGGGGCATTTGCGCCGGTTCGGTTTCCGCGCGACCGCGCCGCTGATGCACTTCGAGGCGGCTGAACTGTGCTGGTGCGATGATGGCACGATGTGGGTGCGCGGCCCGGATGGGCGGCAGTGCATGATGGCCGAGGCGGGCTGAACGCTAGAGGCTGGCCTCGGGGCGGAAGCCTGCGGGGATGCGGTCCACACCGTCCAGCACCAGATCGGCCATGACTTGGGCCACTTTGGGGGCCATGCCGAAGCCGATCTTGAAGCCGCCATTGGCGATGAACTGCCCGTCATGCACCGGATGCGCGCCCAGCACGGGGGCGCGGCTGCGCGAACGGGGCCGGACCCCGGCCCAGCGGGCGATGACCGGCGCGTCGCGCAGGGCGGGCACGGCAGCGCGAGCGCGGGCGATGACCGCATCCAGCTGGCTGTCGGTGCTGGCAGGGTCGTCATAGTCGCGCTCGCTGGTGGAGCCGATGGCGACGGTGCCATCGGCATGGGGCACGATATGCACCGTATCCACGAAAAGCTGCGGTGAGGCGCGCATATCCAGCGCCAGAAGGGCCGCCTGCCCCTTGACGCCAGTGCCGAAGCTGCGACCCAAGACGGCACTGGCTGCCTCAAGCCCCGCCACGCCGGTGGCGTGGATCACGCGGCCTTGATGGGGGTGATCCTGCAACACCTCGGCCCCGCGCGCGCGAAGGGCCGCGACCAGCGCGGTGCAGGCCATGCGGGGGTGCAGCCGCGCGGTCAGCGTGTCGTGGATCAGCCAGCCGGAGGGGCTGTGCGGGGCCCAATCCCCCAGACCTTCGGCGGGCACAACCTGCCACTCTGCCTGACCCTGCCACAGGGCGGCCGCGGATTGCGCGCGGGACTGTGCCAGCGTCAGGGCCGCGTCATCGGCCAGAGGTTGCAACCGGCCCGAACGGGCATAGCCGGTGGAAAGGCCGCCTGCATCCTCGACCCCGGCCCAGAAAGCGGCGGCCATCAACAGGCTGTCCAGTTGAAAGGCCTTCTTGTCGTTCCACTGTTCGGGCACATGCGGGGCAAGCGCGCCGACGATGCCGCCGCTGCTGCCGGCCCCCGGACCATGGGGATCAATGACGCGGACCTTTGCCCCGCGCTGCGCGCAGGCCCATGCCACGGACAGGCCAAAGATCCCGGCACCCAGAACGGTCACATCCGCCATTGCCATTCCCGGCCATCCTTTGCATTGTCGCCCTGTTTTCAACGCCCTTCCTAAGGGATGCCCCCGTGCAAGACCAGTCCGCACAGATCGCCTGGCGCGATGGCGACCTGCCGGTTTCGACCCGGTTCGACGATCCCTATTTCTCGTTGCAGGGCGGGTTGGCCGAAACCGCGCATGTGTTTCTGGCGGGCAATGATCTGCCCGCGCGGTTCCGGGATGGGTTTCACATCGCAGAGCTTGGCTTTGGCACCGGGTTGAACCTGCTGGCCGCGCTGCATCTGTGGCGCGGCAGCGGGCAGGCGGGGCGGTTGCGGTACACCACATTCGAGGCCTTTCCCATGACCGCGCCCGAAATGCGGCGCGCGCAGGGGGCTTTTCCGGCCTTGGCGGCCCTGTCCGAGGAGTTGGCGCCGCGTTTTGCCGCCAATCCCGGTGGTTTCAGCCTGCCCGATCTGGATTTCACGCTGATCCATGGCGATGCGCGCGCCACCTTGCCCCGCTGGCAGGGGCAGGCCGATGCCTGGTTTCTGGACGGGTTTTCCCCGGCCAAGAACCCCGAGATGTGGGGCGAGGATCTGATGGCCGAGGTGGGGCGGCATACCGCGCCCGCAGGCACCGCCGCCACCTTTACCGCCGCCGGGTTCGTGCGGCGCGGGTTGCAGGCGGCGGGGTTTGACGTGACGCGCCAGCAGGGATACGGCAGCAAAAGACATATGACCGTGGCGCGGAAGGCCCTGACATGACCGAACAGAACACCCGCCTTGGCATCCTGCTGATGATCGCGACCACCTTTGTCTTTGCGATGCAGGACGGGATCTCGCGGCATCTGGCGGGGGAATATAACGTCTTCATGGTGATCATGATCCGCTACTGGTTCTTTGCCGCGTTTGTGATGTCCATCGCGGCGCGCAAGGCCGGGGGGCTGCGGGCGGCGGCGAAAACCTCGCAGCCCGTGTTGCAGGCGTTTCGCGCGGTGCTGCTGGTCACGGAAATCTGCGTGATGGTGCTGGCCTTCACCTTGCTGGGCCTGATCGAGAGCCATGCCGTCTTCACCTGCTATCCGCTGCTGATCGCGGCCCTGTCCGGCCCTGTGCTGGGCGAGAAGGTGGGTTGGCGGCGGTGGGCGGCCATCGGGGTGGGCTTCATCGGTGTGCTGATCATCCTGCAACCGGGGTTTGGCGTGTTCCGGATCGAGGCGATCGTGCCCCTGATCGCGGCGTTGATGTTCGCGCTTTATGGGCTTTTGACACGCTATGCGGCGCGCAAGGACAGCACCGCCACCAGCTTTTTCTGGACGGGCACGGTGGGGTCGCTGGCGATGACCAGCGTGGGCATCTGGTTCTGGGAGCCGATGAGCGCGACGGATTGGGGCTGGATGGGGCTGCTCTGCATCACCGGGGCGTTGGGGCACTGGCTTTTGATCAAGTGCTATGAGGTGGCCGAGGCGAGTGCGGTGCAGCCTTTCGCCTATCTGCAACTGGTGTTCGTGTCGGTGCTTGGGATCGTGATCTTTTCAGAGACGATCCGCACCAATGTGGCCATCGGTGCGGCGCTGATCGTGGCGGCGGGGCTGTTCACCCTATGGCGCGAGCGGCAGAACCGTGGCGCCTGACAATTCGCGGCTGAAGGGCACGGGATGCGGATCGCGGCCCATGCGGGCGCGGTAGATCGGCATGGATTCCGCCACGCGCATCACATAGTTCCGCGTTTCGCGGAAGGGGATGTGTTCGATCCAGTCCACCACCTGTTCGGCGCTCATGCCGCGGGGATCGCCCTGTTCGGACATCCAGCGGATCGGGCGGCTGGGCCCGGCGTTATAGGCGGCCGAGACCAGCACGATATTGCCGCCGAAATCCGCGCCAAGCCGGGCCAGATAGCCGCTGCCCAGTTGCGCGTTATAGGACCAGTCGGACAGCACGCGCCCGGCATCATGGTTCAGGCCCAGATCACCCGCCACTTCGGCGGCGGTGCCGGGCATGAGCTGCATCAGACCCTGCGCCCCGGCGCCGCTGACCACGCCGGGATCAAACTCGCTTTCGCGGCGGGCGATGGATTTCGCCAGTTCCATCGGCACCGGCAGACGCATGTCGCGCATCGGATGCAGCGCGTAATAGGGGCGCGGCAGGGTGATGCCCTTTTCCGCCGCCGCCTTGCCGATCATCACGGCCAGATGCGGCTCTTTCAGGTCGATCGCCATCTCGCCCAGTTGCGCAAGGGCGGCGGCGTCCAGCCCCTCGGCCAGATGGGTGAAGAACTGCTCGGCCAGACCCAGCTCGCCCGCGCGCAGCAGAAGCTGCCCGGCCTGAAACACCGATGAGCGGGTGAAGGCGGCGGTGCGCCAGTCGGGCGGCACATCCGCGCCACGCAGGGCCGGATCGGGGGCGATCCCGCCCCGTTCGGCTGCCAGAAGGCCGTAGAAACTGGTCTGATGCTGCGCACCCTCGGCATAGGCCTGGGCTGCGGCCTCGGGGTCGCCGGCGGCTTCCTGCGCGCGACCGATCCAATAGCCGGCGCGGCCAAGGGAAATCGGGGTCGAGACAGCCATGCGCAGGCGCTGGAAATGATCGAGCGCGAGGTCCGTATCCTTCATGTAGGTCAGCGCGATATAGCCGGCCAGCCATTCCAGATCGGCATAGTCGGAGCCGTCCTTCAACTGATGTGAGGCGGCCAGACGATAGGCCAGATCCGTCTTGCCCTCACGCATCTGGGCGCGGGCGAGATAGCTGCGCCATCCGGCCCACCGCTGCGGCTCTCCCAATGCGGCGGCAGAGGTGGAGCGTTCCAGCAAAAGCTCGATCGCGCCGTCGGTCAGACCTTTCTGGATGCGCCAGTTGAAGCGGTCATGCGCCAGCCCTGCATCTGATGTGAGAGAGGCGGGCACCGCGTCGATCAGCGCGTTCACACCGTCGCGCTGCGCCTTGAGCGCGAGACGGGCATTGGCCAGCGCGCGCCGGTCTGCGGCGACAAGGGGGAGCATCCGCTCTGCATCCTCGGTCAGGCCACGCCAGAGGGTCATGTCCAGACGCGCGGCGTGATGCGGGGTCAGGAGGGGGCCGTGCATGTCCAGAAAGACATCATGTTCCAGACGGTCCATCGCCATCGTGCGCCAGGCCAGAACCAGGTTCGCCTCGGCATCGCCGGCACGCCCGGCTTGCGTTAGCGCGGCGGCCTGCCGCAGGACGCCCGTGGCGGTCTGGGGCGGATGATCGCGGAAGAATTGCAGCACCTGCGCGTCACTGGCGGTGACGAAGGCCTCCTCCGAGCGGCGGCGCAGCAGGGCGAGGCCGGGCCAGTCCGGGTTCTGTTCGAGAAAGCGCAGCACCTCCTCGGCGCGGCCACGCCCGGCGCGCAGGCGGTGCCATTCCACCAATGTCGCCCCCTCGGGCCCGGCTCTTTCGGCAATCACGGCGGCATTGTCCCAGTTGCCCGCGCGCAGCGCCGCCATGGCCGAGGCCAGGGGTTGCGGGCCAGCGTTCTGGGCCTGCGCCGCGGGGGTCGTCAGAAGGCCGGCAAGCGTGGCCGTGAGGATCGCTTTTCGCAACATCTCTTGCATTTTCCAGAGGGACAAAGGATAGACAGCACCAGACTATATCCCC
>JAMWZG010000104.1 GCA_024304855.1 Paracoccaceae bacterium | reverse complement strand
AGCCATGCGGCGTCTTCTCGAAGATGAACGTGAACGCATCGTCAAACTTCTGATGCGTGCCCAGCCAGATGAACTTGCACAGGCGCGTATCCACATCCGGCTTGAAATGCGCGGCCCACTGGCTGCGGACACGGCTGTTCAACCCATCCGCCGCCACCACCAGATCGTAATCGCGCGCATAATCCTCGACCGGGCCGACCTCGGTTTCAAACCGCAGGTCCACACCCAGCTCCCGCGCCCGCTCCTGCATGATCGTCAGCAGCTTCATCCGCCCGATACCCGCAAAGCCATGCCCGCCCGACACCGTCCGGTGCCCGTCATGCACCACGGCAATGTCATCCCAATAGGCAAAGTTTTCGCGGATCGTCGCCGCACTCACCGGATCATTCGCGGCCAGATTGCCCAGCGCATCATCCGACAGCACCACACCCCAACCGAATGTATCGTTCGCACGGTTGCGCTCGAACACCGTCACCTGTGTCTCCGGCTGGCGCAGCTTCATCGAGATGGCGAAGTAAAGCCCCGCCGGACCTCCCCCAAGACATGCGATCTTCATTCCACGACATCCCTTCCCTCAGGTCACAAGGGAAAGCCTATCCGGCTTCGATTATATTTCAAGCATAAATGTTTTAAGTATGAAATAAATTCTCATCCCCATCTTTTCCAAAATTATATCAAATCATTAGCCCGCCCGGCGCCAGATCGTTTACAAGCACCACCGCCGGTGATTAGGCTGAACCACCACAACCAAGGCGCCCCCATGTCCCATATCTTCCCCCGTCACTCCCGCCACAGCCCGCCCACCGTCGCAGGCGGACAGGGCTGCTACCTGATTGATTCGACAGGCAAGCATTACCTCGACGGATCAGGCGGGGCGGCGGTCTCCTGCCTTGGCCATGGCGATCAGACCGTGATCGACGCGATCAAGGCGCAACTGGACCGTGTCGCCTTTGCCCATACCGGCTTCTTCACCTCCGAACCCGCCGAGGAACTGGCCGATCTGCTGGTCAGACACGCCCCCAAGGGAATCGACCGCGTCTACCTCGTCTCCGGCGGCTCCGAAGCGACCGAGGCCGCGATCAAACTCGCCCGCCAATACTGGGTCGAAAAAGGCCAGCCCCAGCGCGGCCGCCTCATCGCGCGCCAGCAAAGCTACCACGGCAATACCATCGGCGCACTCTCGGCCGGTGGCAACGCATGGCGTCGCGCGCAATTCGGCCCGCTCCTGCTCGATGTAAGCCATATCCCGCCCTGCTACGACTACCGCCTGCGGCACGAGGGCGAGAGCCTCGAGGATTACGGCCTGCGCGCCGCCAACGAACTGGAAACCGAACTCCTCCGCGTCGGCCCCGAAACGGTCATGGCCTTCATGGCCGAACCCGTGGTGGGGGCCACCGCCGGCGCCCTGACGCCCGCACCGGGGTATTTCAGACGCATCCGCGAAATCTGCGACAAATACGGCATCCTGCTCATCCTGGACGAGGTGATGTGCGGCATGGGCCGCACCGGCCACCTCTTCGCCTGCGAGGAAGACGGCATCGCCCCCGACATCCTCTGCATCGCCAAGGGTCTGGGCGCAGGTTACCAACCCATAGGCGCGATGCTCTGCTCGGCCGAGATCTATGACACCATCGCCGCGGGCAGCGGCTTTTTCCAGCACGGCCACACCTATATCGGCCACCCCACCGCCGCAGCCGCAGGTCTGGCGGTCGTCTCCTCGATCCTCGACCGCAACCTGATCCCGCGCGTCCGCACGCAGGGCGACAAACTGGCCGCCCGGCTCGAGGCGCGCTTCGGCCAGCACCCCCATGTCGGCGACATCCGCGGGCGCGGCCTTTTCCGTGGCATCGAACTGGTCGCCGACCGCGAGACGAAAGCCCCCTTCGACCCCGCGCGCGGCATCGCAGCCAAGCTCAAGGCCGCCGCCTTCGAAGCGGGCTTGATCTGCTATCCGATGCAGGGCACCATCGACGGGCGCCAGGGCGACCACGTCCTGCTCGCCCCGCCCTTCATCATCGCGGATGACCAGCTCGACGAACTCACCGACAAACTCGCCCTCGCCCTCGACCGCGTTCTGGCGGTCTAAGGGCAGGCGTCACAGGGCAAAGCCCCCGGCATACATAGCCGCGCCCTATGGTTCGCGGGATACCAACGGCATCCTGATCCTGATTCCCGCCTCGCTCCATCTCTCGTCCAGGGCGCAGGCGGGCGACTGCGATGCAGGTTTCTACACGGTTCAGACGGTCGAATTCATCGCGGGCGCGCTGAATATCGCGCTGCTCGGCCTGAATATGCGTGACGGGCGCCGCCTGACAGGCGCGGGCCGCAGGCCAGGCTGACCCCGCGCATGACCGCCCCTCGACAGGGACCGATCACCCATGCCCACAGGGACCGGACCGCCGCGCGCCACCTCAAGGACAACCGCAGGCCGATCTGACGGGCCTTGCCGCGTGGCTCTTGGATCATCTGAAAAAACAAGACCTTGAACCGCCATCTGCGACCTGTCGCCCCTGCGTCACGCTGTTCCTGCGTTGCACTTTGGAAAAATGCCGCTAGGGTTGTGATCAAAATATAATCACGGGTCGATCTGACGACCCGGAGGCAGACGCGGACAGGCAAGACGTCTCTCGACACACGAGCTTTGAAAAAAGGGAGACCACCAATGAAAATGCTCAAAGCCGCATCCCTGACTGCGGTTGTCGCGCTGAGTGCGCAGGCAGCCGGCGCACAGGAAAAATTCATCACCATCGGCACCGGCGGCCAGACCGGCGTGTATTACGTCGTAGGCCAGTCCATCTGCCGTCTGATCAACCGTGGCACGGCGGATCACAACCTGCGCTGCACCGCGCCCTCGACCGGCGGGTCCATCGCCAACATCAACGCGATCAAGGCCGGTGACATGGACATGGGCGTCGCCCAGTCCGACTGGCAGTTCCACGCCTATAACGGCTCCTCGGAATTCGAAGGCGCCAAGTTCGACAAGCTGCGCGCGGTCTTTTCCGTGCATGGCGAGCCCTTCACCGTCCTCGCCCGCGCCGATGCGGGAATCGCGGATTTCGCGGACCTCAAGGGCAAGCGCGTCAATGTCGGCAACCCCGGCTCCGGCCAGCGCGCCACGATGGATGTGGTGCTGAACGCACTGGGCTGGTCGATCGACGACTTCGCCCTCGCCTCCGAATTGCAGCCCTCCGAACAGGCGGCCGCCCTCGGTGACAACAAGGTGGACGCCATCGTCTACACCGTCGGCCATCCCAACGGCTCGATCCAGGAAGCCACCTCGACCGTCGATTCGCGTCTGGTGAACCTGACCGGCCCCGAGATCGACAAGCTCATCGCGGACAACCCCTACTATGCCAAGGCGACGATCCCCGGCGGCATGTATGCGGGCAATGACTCCGAAACCACGACCTTCGGCGTCAAGGCCACCTTCGTGACCTCCTCCGACGTGGACGAGGATGTCGTCTACACCGTGGTCAAGGCGGTCTTTGACGATTTCGACCGTTTCAAAAGCCTGCACCCCGCCTTCGCCAACCTGTCCGAGGAAGAGATGATCGCGAATGGCAACTCTGCCCCGCTGCATCCGGGTGCCGAGAAATACTACCGCGAGCGCGGCTGGATTCAGTAACGCCCGCACCGTCCTGAGACCGGGCAGGCCCGCATCACCGCGCGGGCCTGCCTGCAACCTGCCCCGATAAGGCAGGCGCAAAGGCAACATCCGACAGGGACATCACCGATGAGCGACGATCCGAACCGCGCCTCTGCCACGACCGCGACCGCGACCCCGACCGCCCCGCAATCCGCCAGCGAAGGCCTCAGCCAGGACGAGCTGGACGCGCTCGTGGCCGCCGCCGATACCGGCGGGCGCACCCCATCTGGTCCGGTCGGCCTCTTCATCCTGCTGGTCGCGCTGGCATGGTCGCTCTTCCAGCTCTGGATCGCCTCCCCCTTGCCCTTCATGGTCGGCTTCGGCGTCTTCAACGACACCGAGGCGCGCTCCTTCCATCTGGCCTTCGCCCTCTTTCTGGCCTTCGCCGCCTACCCCGCCGCCAAGGGCGCTTTCCAGACCACGCTGGCCGTCGTCGTGCCGGTCATACTCTGCGCGATGTTCATCTATGGCAGCCGCGAAGGCGACCCGGTCTGGTGGATTCCGCTGGCCGGCGCCGCCATGATCGGCATGGTCCTGCTGGGATCGCCCCGCAACCGCGTGCCCCTCTGGGAATGGGCGCTGGCCGTCATCGGCGCCGCAGCCGCCCTCTATGTCTATGCCTTCTACGAGGAGATAGGCCGCCGCGTCGGCGCGCCGATCACCCAGGATGCCATCGTCGCGGTCATCGGCCTGCTGATCCTGCTGGAAGCCACCCGCCGCGCCCTTGGCCCGGCCCTGATGATCGTGGCCAGCGTCTTTCTGGTCTACACCTTCCTCGGTCCGATGATGCCCTCGATCATCGCCCACAAGGGCAACTCGCTGGCCGAGGTGGTCAACCACCAGTGGATCACCACCCAGGGCGTCTTCGGCATCGCACTGGGCGTCTCCACCTCCTTCGTCTTCCTCTTCGTGCTCTTCGGCTCGCTGCTCGACAAGGCCGGGGCCGGCAATTACTTCATCCAGGTCGCCTTCAGCCTGATGGGCCATATGCGCGGCGGCCCGGCCAAGGCGGCGGTCGTCTCTTCGGCCATGACCGGCCTCATCTCCGGCTCCTCCATCGCCAATGTCGTGACCACCGGCACCTTCACGATTCCCTTGATGAAACGCGTGGGCTTTTCGTCGGAAAAGGCGGGCGCCGTCGAAGTCGCCTCCTCGGTCAACGGCCAGATCATGCCCCCCGTCATGGGCGCTGCCGCCTTCCTCATGGTCGAATATGTCGGCATCCCCTATTTCGACGTGGTCAAACACGCCTTCCTGCCCGCCGTGATCAGCTATATCGCGCTGGTCTACATCGTCCATCTCGAGGCGATGAAAGCCGGCATGGAAGGCCTGCCCCGCGCCTATACCCCCAAACCCATCGTCCAGCGCCTGATCGGCATCGCCTTCACCATCGCCGTGATCTGCGCGCTCAGCTTCGGCGTCTACTACGGCATGGGCTGGATCAGACCCGCCTTTGGCGACGCCGCAGGCTGGGTCGTCTTTGCCCTGCTGATCGTGGTCTATGTCGCCCTGCTGCGCGTCGCCGCGAACGAGGCGCCGCTCAAGATGGAAGACCCGAACGCCCCCGTCACCTCCCTGCCGCTGCCCGGCCCCACCATCCGCTCGGGCCTGCATTTCCTGCTGCCCGTGGTGGTGCTGGTCTGGTCGCTGATGGTGGACCGCCTCAGCCCCGGCCTCTCGGCCTTCTGGGCGGCGGCCTTCATGGTCTTCATCCTGCTCACGCAGCGCCCCCTCATGGCGATCCTGCGCCGCGAGGGCGACATGGCACTCGCCATCCGCGCAGGTTTCATCGACCTGATCGAAGGGCTGGTGGCCGGCGCGCGCAACATGATCGGCATCGGCATCGCCACGGCGACGGCGGGCATCATCGTGGGCGCCGTCAGCCAGACCGGCGTCGGCTCATCCCTCGCCGATGTGGTCGAGGTGCTCTCGGGCGGCAATATCATGGCCATCCTGCTCCTGACGGCGGTGCTCTCGCTGATCCTTGGCATGGGCCTGCCGACCACGGCCAACTATATCGTCGTCTCGGCCCTGCTGGCCCCCGTCATCGTGACACTGGGCCAGCAGAACGGGCTGATCGTGCCGCTGATCGCGGTGCATCTGTTCGTCTTCTACTTCGGTATCATGGCCGATGTGACGCCGCCCGTGGGTCTGGCCAGTTTCGCCGCCGCCGCCGTCTCGGGCGGCGATCCGATCCGCACCGGGGTGGTGGCCTTCTTCTACTCGCTGCGCACTGCGGCCTTGCCCTTCCTCTTCATCTTCAACACCGATCTGTTGCTGATCAACGTGACATGGGCGCAAGGCATCCTTGTCTTTGTCGTGGCGACGGTCGCGATGCTTCTCTTCGCCGCCGCGACACAGGGCTGGTTCCTGACCCGCAACCGCATCTACGAATCCGTGCTGCTCTTGCTGGTGGCCTTCACCCTGTTCCGTCCCGGCTTCTGGATGGACATGATTTCGCCCCCCTATGACATCCTGCCGCCTGCGCAGATCGAAACGGCTGTCATGTCCACCCCGCCCGGCGAATTGCTGCGCCTGCGCGTGGACGGGCTGAACGACGTGGGCGATCCCGTCAGCTTCGTCGCCCTTCTGCCCGTGGGCGAGGGCGAGACGGCGAACGACCGCCTGCTCGCCTCGGGACTCGAGGTGATCACGCAGGGCGATCAGGTCATCGTGGACAACGCCGCCTTCGGCAGCCCCGCGCAAGAGGCGGGCTTCGACTGGGATCAGACCATCACGCAAGTGCTGGCCCCCCTGCCGCAGCCGTCGAAATACTGGATGTTCATTCCCGCGCTGCTGGTTCTGGGCGGTATCGTCATGCTCCAGCGTCGCCGTCTGGATCGGACCTCCGGCACCGCCCGCGCATAAGACGGCAAGGCAAAGGAAAGAGAGAGA
This sequence comes from Paracoccaceae bacterium, assembly GCA_024304855.1. Taxonomy (GTDB): domain Bacteria; phylum Pseudomonadota; class Alphaproteobacteria; order Rhodobacterales; family Rhodobacteraceae; genus Seohaeicola. Next base: position 3,229 of record JAMWZG010000104.1, on the reverse strand, counting down.
GAGGGAGAATCCGACGATGTTTCACAACATTCTTCTGCCCATCGACATCGAACATCCCGACTCCTGGGAAAAGGCGCTTCCCATGGCGGTCGAGCTGACAGGAACCCATGGCACGCTGCATCTTCTGGGCATCGTGCATGACATCGGCTCGGCCTGGGTCGCGCAATCCCTGCCCCGCGACTTCGAGGCGCAAACCCTCCAGAACATGAAAGCCAGCCTCAACAGTTTCGCGGCCCAGAAACTGCCCGGCAATACCCGCGTCAAAACCCATGTCGGGCACGGGCATGTGGCCGAACATATCCTCAAGGCGGCCAAGACCATCGGCGCCGACCTGATCGTGATCGCGGCCCACCACCCCGACGATCTGCGCACCCTGCTCATCGGATCCAACAGCGGCAAGGTCGCGCGCAACGCCACAATTCCCGTCCTCACCGTCCGCTGATCTCCCAGCTGATCCCTCCGCCACAGATTGACGCAACGTCAACCCGCCGAAAACCAGGCGAAAAACGCCGCCGAACCTATTGTTCCCGCAGGAACCACGCCCAAATAGGGGCGAAGGCGCGATAGGTGGCAGTTTTTGAAGTGAAACGGTCCGGTTTCAGGGGCTCCTGACACGGATCAGCGCGAAACCGTGTTGCACACAGGGTTTCAACCTCTTTAAAACGGCGCAACCCGTTTGCCGTCCACGGTATGACAGTTTGACCAAGGAGCCCCGTTCGTGTCTCTGATTCTCATCGCTGCCCTTCCGTTTCTGGGTGCGCTTCTGCCGGGTCTGATGATCCGCGCCGGACGCAACGCCTGCGCCTGGACCACGGCCCTTGTCACACTGACCGCCCTGATCGGCCTGCTGGTCCACGCCCCCGCGGTGATGCGCGGAGAGGTGATCCAGTATCGGCTGGACTGGATGCCGATGCTGGGCCTGAACGCGAATTTCTTCCTCGACGGTCTGGGCCTGCTCTTCGCGGGCCTCATCCTCGGGATCGGCCTCTTGATCATCATCTACGCGCGCTTCTACCTGTCGCGCAACGATCCGATGGGCCAGTTCTACACCTATCTGCTGCTCTTCCAGGGCGCGATGGTGGGGATCGTGCTGTCGGACAACATCCTGCTCCTGCTGATCTTCTGGGAGCTGACATCGCTGTCGTCCTTCCTGCTCATCGGCTACTGGAAACACCTGCCCGAAGGCCGACAGGGCGCGCGCATGGCGCTGGCCGTGACCGGCATGGGCGGCCTCGCCCTGATCGGGGGGATGCTGATCCTGGGCAATATCGTGGGCAGCTATGACCTGACCGTGATCCTCGAGAACAAGGAACTGGTGCAATCCAGCCCCCTCTACCTGCCCGCCCTGATCCTGATCCTGCTGGGCTGCTTCACCAAATCCGCGCAATTCCCCTTCCACTTCTGGCTGCCGCACGCCATGGCCGCGCCCACGCCCGTGTCCGCCTATCTGCATTCAGCCACGATGGTGAAGGCGGGGCTCTTCCTGATGGCCCGCCTCTGGCCGGTGCTCGCGGGCACGCCCGAATGGTTCTACATCGTCGCCACCACGGGCCTGATCACCATGGTGCTGGGCGCCGTAATCGCGCTCTTCAAGGATGACCTCAAGGCGCTGCTGGCCTTCTCCACCGTGTCGCACCTCGGCCTCATCACCATGCTCCTGGGCTTCGGCACCCCCTTCGCGGCCGTCGTCGCCGTGTTCCACATCATCAACCACGCCACCTTCAAGGCCGCCCTCTTCATGAGCGCGGGCATCGTCGATCACGAGACGCATACGCGCGACATCAAACGCCTCGGCGGCCTGCGCCACCTCATGCCCGTGACCTTCACCATCGCCACCGTCGCCAGCCTGTCGATGGCGGGCATCCCGCTCTTCAACGGGTTCCTGTCCAAGGAAATGATGCTCGACGCCGCCTCCAACACGGTCTGGAACGGCAATCCCTGGATCATCATGGCCCTCGCCACGCTGGGCGCGCTCTTCTCGGTCGCCTATTCCTTCCGGCTGATCGTGCATACCTTCCTCGGTCCGAAACGCGACGACTACCCCGCCAAACCGCATGACCCGGGCTTCGGCATGTGGGCGGCCCCCGCCCTTCTGGCCACGCTGGTCGTGCTGATCGGCATCATGCCCGCGCTGATGGTCGGCCCCCTGGTCGCCACCGCATCAGGTGCCGTGATCGGCGGCGATCTGCCCTATTACTCGCTCAAGATCTGGCACGGCGTGAATACCGCGCTTTACCTGTCGATCACCGCCGTCATCGGCGGCCTGATCCTGCTGGTCCTGCACCGCCCGCTCGATGCCGCATGGCTGCGCGCCCCCCGACCCGAGGCGAAGCGCATCTTCGATGCCCTTCTGCGCGCCATAACAGGTGCGGCCAATGCCATCACCGACGGGCTGCACAACGGCGCCATGCCGCGCTATGCCGCGCTCTTCACCCTGGCCGTCATCGCCGCCGGCACAGCCGCCTGGTTCGGCGGCACCGTCCCGGCCCCCGCGCGCGAGGTCATGGCCGCCGGCCCCGTGCCGATCATCGGCTGGTTCCTCCTCGTCGTCGCCTCCTGCTGCATGGTGGCCTTCCACCGCAACCGCCTGCTGGCGCTGGTGCTGATGGGCATCGTCGGCCTCATCGTCTCGGTCGCCTTCGCCTATCTCTCGGCCCCCGACCTGGCCCTGACCCAGTTCTCGGTCGAGGTGGTGACGATCATCCTGCTCCTTCTGGCGCTGAACTTCCTGCCCAAGACCACCCCGGTGGAAAGCAGCGGCAGCCGCCACCTGCGCGACGCGGTCATCGCCATCCTGGGCGGTGTCGCGGTCGCGGGCCTCGCCTTCGTCGTGCTCCTGTCCGACTTCTCGCAGGACAGCATCTCGGCCTTCCACCTGCTCAACTCGAAACCCGGCGGCGGCGGCACCAACGTCGTCAACGTCATCCTCGTGGACTTCCGCGGCTTCGATACCTTCGGCGAGATCATCGTGCTGGGCATCGCCGCGCTGGTGATCTTTGCCATGACCGAATCCGTGCTGAACGGCCCGGTCGGCGCCTGGCTGAAACAGCGCCCCATCAACCCGGATGAGGCGGGCGACCGCCACCCGCTGATGATGGTCGTGGCCACCCGCGTGATGATGCCCATGGCCCTGATGGTCGGCGTCTTCATCTTCCTGCGCGGCCATAACGAACCGGGCGGCGGCTTCATCGCGGGCCTGATCGTGGCCATCGCCATCGTCATGCAATAC
>JAMWZG010000103.1:1867-9800 GCA_024304855.1 Paracoccaceae bacterium | reverse complement strand
GCTGACGGGACGCTGTTCTACGGCCGCGGCTTCGGTGCCACCGGCGAGACGCAGGCCGAACTCTGCTTCAACACTGCCATGACCGGCTATCAGGAAATCATGACCGACCCCTCCTATGCCGGACAGGTCGTGACCTTCACCTTTCCCCATGTCGGCAATGTCGGCGTGAACCCCGATGATGACGAAACCGCCGATCCCGTCGCGGCCGGCATGGTCGTGAAATGGGATCCGACCGAACCCAGCAACTGGCGCGCCGCCGAACATCTGACCACATGGCTGGAAAAGCGCGGCCGCATCGCCATCGGCGGCATCGACACCCGCCGCCTGACCCGCGCGATCCGCCAGCAGGGCGCACCGCATGTGGCGCTCGCCCATAACCCCGATGGCGTCTTCGACATCGAGGCGCTGGTGGCCCGCGCCCGTGCCTTTCCGGGGCTGAAGGGTCTGGATCTGGCCAAGGACGTGACCTGCGCGCAATCCTACCGCTGGGATGAGATGCGCTGGGCCTGGCCCGCAGGCTATACCCGCCAGACCGAGGCGAAGTTCAAGGTCGTGGCCGTGGATTACGGTGCCAAGCGCAACATCCTGCGCTGTCTGGCCTCGGTCGGCTGCGACGTGACCGTGCTGCCCGCGACCGCGACGGCCGAAGATGTGCTGGCCTATAACCCCGATGGCGTGTTCCTGTCCAACGGCCCCGGCGATCCGGCGGCCACGGGCACCTATGCCGTGCCGATGATCCAGGGCGTGCTGAAACGCGACATCCCGGTGTTCGGGATCTGTCTGGGCCATCAGATGCTGGCACTCGCGCTGGGGGCCGAGACGATCAAGATGAACCACGGTCATCACGGCGCGAACCACCCGGTCAAGGATCTGGAAACCGGCAAGGTCGAGATCACCTCGATGAACCATGGCTTCGCCGTGGACAGCCAGACCCTGCCCAAGGGTGTGCTGGAAACCCATGTCTCGCTGTTCGACGGGTCGAATTGCGGGATTCGCATGGCCGATCGTCCGGTGTTTTCGGTGCAATACCACCCCGAGGCCAGCCCCGGCCCGCAGGACAGTTTCTACCTGTTCGAGCGTTTCGCGGCGCATATGGCCGAACGCCATGAAAAGATCGTCGGTTAACCCATTGTTAAGCTGGCTTTAACCAATGCTTGCCATTCTGACATCCAAAGGCGCGGGTCTGACTTTCCGCGCGGTTGCGGACGTGGGGTTGGCACATGTTGTTCTGGACAAGCGGCGGCTCCACTCCGCCTGATGCCACGGCGCTGCGCGTTGACCTGCTGCGGCCGGGTCAACGGCCGACGCTGCCGCAGCAGCCGCCGCGTAGCCGCGCCACACCCGATCTTGCGCGCTATCTGGTGGACCGCTCGCTGCTCAGCATCGGCCAGATGCTCGCCGCGCGCGGCCAGACGCGACAGGACCGGGCCAGTATCGCGGACATCGCCCTGAACGAAGGCTGGCTGGATGCCGCCACGCTGTTGCAGGCCCGCGCCGATTGCTTCGGATTGCGGCTGGTGAATGCCATGGCCGAACCGCCCGATCCGGCACTCTCCTCCCTGCTGGACCCGGCCACCTGCCTGCGGCTGGGTCTGCTGCCCTGGCGGCAACTGGGCGACGGCACGATCCTCATGATCACCAGCCGCCCCGAAACCTTTGCTGCGGCTGTCGCCACCCTGCCCGCGCCGCTCCACCTGTCGCGCGCCGCGCTGACCACGTCCGATAATCTGGAAGCTGCCATCGCCCGCCAATGGCGCGAAGACATGGCACGCAACGCTCTGACCCGCGTGCCCCTCTCGGAAAGCTGCCGGACATGGGCCGGGCCGGCGCGCCGCCGCATCTGGCTGCTGTCCCTGACCGTGCTGGCGCTGCTTGCGCTGGTCCTGACCTTTCCCGTGGCGATCTTCGGCCTGCTCGCGCTCTGGGCCGGGGCCACATTGCTTGTCGCAGCCCTGCACAAGGCTGCGGCAGTCGCGGCCTTCCTCACCCGGCCCGACCCACCGCAAGCAGACGCGCCGTCCCCGTCCCTCACCCCGTCCCTCGCCCTGCCGCTCAGCCTGCCAGAGCAGCGCCCCGTCGTCTCGATCCTCGTGCCTCTTTACCGAGAGCCCGAGGTGGCGGATATCCTCATCCGCCGACTGGACCGGCTGACCTATCCCCGCGCCCTGCTGGATGTCCTGCTCATCCTCGAGGAAGGCGACAGCATCACCCGCGACGCCCTGTCGGGCATCGCCCTTCCCCCCTGGATCAGGGTGATTCCCGTCCCCGACGGCCAGCCCCGCACCAAACCGCGCGCCATGAACTATGCGCTGGATTTCTGCCGTGGCGACATCGTTGGCATCTATGACGCCGAAGACGCGCCCGATCCCGATCAGATCGACCGCGTCGCCGCCCGCTTTGCCCAGGCGCCGCCCGATCTTGTCTGCCTGCAAGGGGTGCTTGATTACTACAACCCGCGCCAGAACTGGCTCGCCCGGTGCTTCACCATCGAATATGCCAGCTGGTTCCGCGTGATGATGCCGGGCATGGCCCGCCTCGGCTTTGCCATCCCGCTGGGCGGCACCACCCTCTTCTTCCGCCGCAGCGCGCTGGAACGCCTGGGCGGCTGGGACGCCCATAACGTGACCGAGGATGCGGATCTCGGCTTTCGCCTCGCCCGCCACGGCTACCGCACCGAAATGATGCCCTCCACCACCGCAGAGGAGGCGAATTGCCACCCCCTGCCATGGATCAGACAGCGCTCGCGCTGGCTCAAGGGCTATATGGTCACATATCTGGTGCATATGCGCAGCCCGCGCCTGCTGCTCAGGCAGTTGGGGCTGTGGCGATTCATCGGCTACCAGACCCATTTCATCACGGCGCTGTCGCAATTCCTGCTGGCCCCGGTGCTGTGGTCCTTCTGGCTGGTCCTGCTCGGCCTGCCGCATCCGCTGGACGGGGTGCTGCCCGGCCCCGTGCTGATGGCCATCGCGCGCCTTTTTCTGATGGTCGAGGTGCTGACCATCGCGACCGGGCTTCTGGCCGTCTCAGGGCGCGCGCACCGGCATCTCCTCTTCTGGGTGCCGACGCTGCAATTCTATTTCCCTCTGGGCGCTCTGGCCGCCTACAAGGCGCTTTACGAACTGGTGGCCGCCCCGTTCTACTGGGACAAGACCGCGCATGGCCATTCACTGCGCCCGCGCGCCCCCGGCCTTGTCCGGCGCCTGCTCACTCGACGCTTCTGAGGGTGCCGCTGTCCAGCTTGAGCCGGGTCACGAAGGCCTTGGAAATATGATCCTTCAACGCGTTGTAAGCGCCCATCTCGTCGCGGTTCTCGATTGCCGTGACGATGGCCGCATGTTCGGCCAAAGCCACCTCGCCCCGCCCTTCGGCAGCCAGCGACGTGGTCGCCATGAGGGCCATCGAGCGGTGCACAAGATCAAGCTGCTGCACCAGATAGCGGTTATGCGAGGCCAGATGGATCTGCTTGTGAAACCGCCGGTTCGCCCGCGCCAGCCCTTTGGGATTGCCCAGAAGCGCCTGATCCGCCTCGACCATGTCACGCAGCACACGCGCCTCCTCGGCGGTCGCGTGGCGGGCGGCCAGACGCGCCGCCAACCCCTCCAGCTCGGCGCGCACGACGTATAGCTCGCTCAGCTGGTTGTGATCGAGCGAGGCCACAATCAGGCTGCGCCCGTCGCGTGTCAGCAGGGATTGCGTCTCAAGCCGCTGGAGGGCCTCGCGAATCGGGGTGCGCGACACGCCGAACCGATCCGCCAGCTCGCTCTCCACCAGACGGTCTCCGGGCCGATAGATGCCTGTGTCGATCGCTTCCAGAATCAGCGTATAGGCATCTTTCTGCACCGGTTTGAGATCCTTCATCCGTCGCGTCTCCTTGTTCATCGCGCCAGACTATCGCCGCGCGGCCCTGTCAGGCAAGGCGCAACTGTTGCAGCCACCCGCCCTGCGCGCTAGCGTCGCGCCATGGCAAAACAGCATTTCACACATGTCACCGGCTGGGTCTTCGATCTGGACAATACGCTCTACCCGCCCGAGGCGCGGCTCTTCGACCAGATCGAGGTGCGGATGACCCAGTTCGTCATGGAGGCGCTGGGGGTGGATCACACCCGCGCCAACCACCTGCGCCGCCATTACTGGCATACCTATGGCACCACGCTGGCCGGATTGATGCGCGAACATGACGTGGACCCCGCGCCTTATCTGACCCATGTGCATGACATCTCGCTGGATCATTTGCAGGTGGATCATACACTTGCCGCCCATATCCGCGCGCTGCCGGGGCGCAAGATCGTCTATACCAACGGCTGCGCCCCCTATGCCGAACGGGTGATTGCCGCGCGCGGGCTTTCGGGGCTGTTCGATGCGGTCTACGGCGTGGAACATGCCGGTTTCCTGCCCAAGCCGGAAGCGGCGGCCTTCACCGCGATTTTCTCGGCCGACGGGCTGGACACCACCCGCGCCGCCATGTTCGAGGATGATCCCCGCAATCTGGCCGCCCCTCATGCGATGGGGATGCGCACCGTCCATGTCGCCCCCGATCCGCTGGCGGCCGATCACATCCATCACCACACGGATGATCTGACCGGCTTTCTGGGCCGCCTGCTCTGACACCTGCGGCACGGCGCCGCGCTGCGGCAATCCGCGCCTTTCACAGCGTGGTGAAATGCCTATCTGGGATGCATCTTCCGGCCTCATCGCAAGGACCACCCCATGAGCAAGATCGACCCCAGCCTGAGTGTCGTCACAGACCGCGCAGCAACCCCTGCCGCAACACCTGCGGCCACAACCGCTGCCACCGCCCAAAGCCCGGACCGGCTGATTCTTCTGATCACCCTGGCCGGGATCGTCCTCTGGGGTCTGTCGGTCGCGGCCTTCGGCATCCCCGGCCTCTATATCCCTGCGCTGATCGCCGTGCCGGTGATCTGGACGCTGCTGATCATCATCACGCGCGGATGACGGAATGCCGCTTGGACCTTTGCCCTCCCGCGCCCTAAGTAAAGGACCAAGCAGGAGGGACCGATGATGCGGCCATTCGATCATGATATTCTCGTCTCGGGCGGCGGTGTCGCGGGCCTGACCGCGGCGGCTGCCTTTGGTGCGGCCGGGTTTTCCGTGCTTTGCGTCGATCCTACCCCGCCCGTGACCGAACGGGATGCCGACGGCGCCGATCTGCGCACCACCGCCTTTCTGCAACCGGCGCAGGCCCTGCTGGACCGCGCGGGCCTCTGGGACCGTCTGGCCCCCCATGCCACCGGCTTGCAGATCATGCGGATCGTCGATGCCGGCGGGCCCGACCCCGAACCCCGCCTGACCCGCGACTTCAACGCCGCCGACATCTCGGACAAGCCCTTTGGCTGGAACCTGCCCAACTGGCTGCTGCGCCGCGAGATGGTGGCGCGTCTGGCCGAGCTGCCCACCGTCACCTTCCGCCCCGGCACCGGCGTCAGCACCGTCTTCACCCGCCTGACCGAGGCGCGTGTGGGCCTGACCGACGGCACCAGCGCCCGCGTGCGCCTGGTCATCGCCGCCGACGGGCGCAACTCGACAGTCCGGCAGGCGATGGGCGTGCCTGTGCAAACCACCCGCTACGGGCAGAAGGCGCTGGCCTTCGCCGTCACGCATGATGCCCCACACAACAATATCTCGACCGAGATCCACCGCTCGGGCGGGCCGTTTACCTTGGTGCCGCTGCCCGATCATCAGGGCAGACCGTCATCCGCCGTGGTCTGGATGGAACAGGGGGCCGAGGTGATGCGCCTGGCCGCCCTGCCCCCGGCTGATTTCGAAGCCGAGATGAACACCCGCTCTTGCCGGCTCTACGGCCCGCTGACCCTGGCCTCGCGCCGCAGCGTCTGGCCGATCATCAGCCAGATCGCGGACCGCATGAGCGCCGAACGCGTGGCCCTGGTGGCCGAGGCGGCCCATGTCGTGCCCCCCATCGGCGCGCAGGGGTTGAACATGAGCCTGGGCGACATCCGCGTGCTGCTCGACCTGGCCGAGGCCGCACCCGACTGTCTGGGCGATGCGCAGATGCTCGAGACCTTCCACAAACGCCGCCACACCGAAGTGCGCGCCCGCGTGACCGGCATCGACATCCTCAACCGCGCCTCGATGATGGCGGCCCAACCCCTGCGCGACCTGCGCGCCAGCGGGCTGAACGCGATCTATGGCATGGCCCCGGTCCGCCGCGTGATGATGCAAATGGGCCTGGGCGCCAAAGGCTGAGGGCTGTGCCCGCTGCCCCGGCGGATGCCTCCGGCGGGGATATTTGCGGCAAGAAGAAACCGGCAGGACTAGAGAACCTTGTCCACAACCGCCTTCAGCCGCGCCAAGGTGGCAGGCACGTCATAGAGCTTGTCCAGACCGAAAAGCCCAAGACGGAAGGTGCGGAAACCCGCAGGCTCGTCGCATTGCAACGGCACACCGGCGGCGATCTGCATCCCGAGGGCTGCGAATTTCTTGCCGTTCTGGATCTCGGGATCGTCGGTATAGCTAACCACAACGCCGGGCGCGCCAAAGCCATCAGCGGCAACAGAGACCACGCCCTTATCCGCCAGCATCGCCCGCACACCATTCCCAAGCGCCCATTGCGCCTGCCGCAGTTTCTCGAACCCGTAATCGCGAGTCTCGATCATCGTGTCGCGGAAGGCGCGCAGGGCATCGGTGGGCATGGTGGCGTGATAGGCGTGACCGCCCCCCTCATAGGTCTGCATGATGGCGAACCACTTCTTCAGATCCACCGCGAAACTGTCGCTGCTGGTATGTTCCAGCCGGTCGATCGCGCGCTGCGACAGCATCACAAGGCCCGCCGAGGGCGAGGCCGACCACCCCTTCTGCGGAGCCGAGATCAGCACATCCACGCCTGTGGCCTTCATATCCACCCAGGCGCAGCCCGAGGCGATGCAATCCAGCACCATCAGCGCGCCCACCTCATGCGCGGCACTGGCGAGGGCGGTGACATAGTCATCGGGCAGGATCAACCCTGCGGATGTCTCCACATGCGGGGCAAAGACCACATCGGGTTTCACCTCGCGGATCGCCGCCGTCACCTCGTCAATCGGTGCCGGGGCAAACGGGGCCGTGACGCCATTGCCGGTCTGGCGCGCCTTGAACACGGTGGTCCGCGCGGTGAACTTGCCCGCATCGAAGATCTGGCTCCAGCGATAGGAGAACCAGCCGTTCCTGACGACAAGCGCATGGGCATCATGGCCGAACTGCCGCGCCACCGCCTCCATCGCATAGGTGCCGCCACCGGGCACCAGCGCCACGCCATCGGCCTGATAGACCTCTTTCAACATGCCCGAGATGTCGCGCATCACCTGCTGGAAACTGGCGCTCATATGGTTGAGCGACCGGTCCGTGAAGACGACCGAGAATTCCAGCAACCCGTCCGGGTCCACAGTGTCCAAAAGCGCGCTCATCCGTCTCTCCTCCTCGGTGTTTCCCCAAGGGGTAGCGCGACCCGCGCCCAAAGGCAAAGCCCCTTTGTGTCGCCCCTAAAGCGGCCCCGGTCGCCGCTCCTCGGACAGAAGGACATTCGCCTCGACATCGCCCACGCCGGGCAGGGTCATGATCCGCCGCCTGAGCACCCGTTCAAAGTCGGAAATATCCCGCGCCACCACCCGCAAGCGGTAGTCATAAAGACCAAGGATATGTTCCACCGTCTGCACCTCGGGGATGGCCGTCACCGCGCGCTCGAAATCCTCCAGGCTGACGCGGCCCTTGGTGGCCAGCTTGACGCCCAGAAACACCGTCACGCCAAAGCCCAGCCTCTCGTGATCCAGCACCAGACGACGCCCCTTGATCGCCCCCGCCTCCTGCAACCGCCTGATGCGCCGCCAGGCCGCCGGCTGCGACAGGCCCAGCCGCCGCCCCAGCGCGCCCGCGCTCAGGGTCGCATCCGCCGCCAGCGCCCGCAGGATGGCGCGGTCCG
>JAMWZG010000103.1:0-1857 GCA_024304855.1 Paracoccaceae bacterium | reverse complement strand
AGCACCTCATCCGACTTGATCCGCGCGACATGCATCAAGGCCTCGATATCCGCGATATGCGGCAGGGTCAGGATGCGCGTGCGGTAAAGCTGCTGATAATGGCCCATATCGCGCGCGATCACCGACAGGCGCAGATCGACCCGACCCAGGAATGTCTGGATCTCCAGCACTTCGGGAATGTCGCGCGCAGCCTCCAGAAAATCGTCAAAGGCCCGCGTCACCGTCTTGTCCAGCGTGATGCGCAAGCTGACCTCGACCGCATAGCCCAGCGCCTGCCAGTCGATCACCGCCTGTTGCCCCTTGAGGATGCCACGCGCCACCAGCCGCTCCAGCCGCCGCCAGCAGGTCGCCTGCGTGACCCCGGCGCGTTCGGCCAGTTCCGCCGTGCCCAGTTCCGGGTCGGCCTGAAAATGACGCAGGATGCGGCGGTCGGTATCGTCAAGCATGATTTATGCACCGAATTTGAAATTGTGAATGATCTTTCACTGTTCTTCCAAATACTCAATAAAAACGAAAACACAATGAGCAAAGGATCGCTATGGTCTGCGTCAGAGCAAGACTCGACAGGATCAACACGAAAGGATCATCCCCATGCGCGTCTATTATGACCGTGACTGCGACATCAACCTGATCAAGGACAAGAAAGTGGCCATCCTCGGCTACGGCTCCCAGGGCCATGCCCATGCGCTGAACCTGCGCGACTCCGGGGCCAAGAACCTTGTCGTCGCCCTGCGCGAAGGCTCGCCTTCCGCCAAGAAGGCCGAAGCCGAGGGCCTCAAGGTCATGGGCATCGCCGAGGCTGCCGCCTGGGCCGATCTGATCATGTTCACCATGCCCGATGAATTGCAGGCCGCCACCTACAAGAAATATGTCCATGACAATATCCGTGAAGGGGCTGCCATTGCCTTCGCTCATGGCCTGAACATCCATTTCGGCCTGATCGAGCCCAAGGCGGGCGTGGACGTGATCATGATGGCCCCCAAGGGCCCCGGCCACACCGTGCGCGGCGAATATACCAAGGGCGGCGGCGTGCCCTGCCTTGTGGCCGTGCATAACGATGCCTCGGGCAAGGCGCTGGAAATCGGCCTGTCCTATTGCTCGGCCATCGGTGGCGGGCGCTCGGGCATCATCGAGACCAACTTCCGCGAGGAATGCGAGACCGACCTCTTCGGCGAGCAGGCGGTTCTGTGTGGCGGTCTGGTCGAGTTGATCCGCATGGGCTTCGAGACGCTGGTGGAAGCCGGCTATGCGCCTGAGATGGCCTATTTCGAGTGTCTGCACGAGGTCAAGCTGATCGTCGATCTGATCTATGAAGGCGGGATCGCCAACATGAACTACTCGATCTCGAACACTGCCGAATATGGCGAATATGTCAGCGGTCCGCGTATCCTGCCCTATGACGAGACGAAAGCCCGCATGAAAGCCGTGCTGCGCGACATCCAGACCGGCAAGTTCGTGCGTGACTTCATGCAGGAAAACGCCGTCGGCCAGCCCTTCTTCAAGGGCACGCGCCGCCTGAACGACGAGCATCAGATCGAGAAGGTCGGCGAGCAGCTGCGCGCCATGATGCCCTGGATCTCGGCCGGCAAGATGGTGGACAAGTCCAAGAACTGATCCCGTCCCAAGACGGACCACAGGGGGCGCTTCCGCAAGGGGGCGCCCTTTTGCTTGTGCGGGTGTCCGGGTGCGGTGGACATCCTTGGCGGCGCGTGATTATTGCCGCGCATGGCACAACATCCCACTCCTGCGAACTGGGCCTCGATCGGGCTTCTGGGCCTTGTCTGGGGCGGCACCTTCATGGTCGTCTCGGTCGCGCTGCGCGATTACGGCCCCCTCACGGTGGCCTGCGCGCGGACC
>JAMWZG010000102.1 GCA_024304855.1 Paracoccaceae bacterium | reverse complement strand
ACAGCGGGTGCAGCTGCGCGATCTGGTCGTGATCAAATCCAATGGCCGGCGCGAGGAATTCGACCGCGACAAGCTGGAACGCTCGATCCGCATCTCGCTGCAAAAACGTCCCGTCGAGCCGGAACGGATGGATCAGATGGTCTCGGGGATCGTGCGGCGGCTGGAAAGCATGGGCGAGACGGACATCCCCTCCAAGGTGATCGGCGAGATCGTGATGGAGGCGCTGGCCCGCATCGACACCGTCGCCTATGTCCGTTTTGCCAGCGTTTACAAGAACTTCCAGGCGGCTGACGATTTCGACAAATTCGTCTCGGAACTGCGCCCCGATACCGCACCCGAGACGTGACGCAGGCGGTGCTCTGGACGGATCACAGCTATATGGCGCTGGCCCTGTCTTTGGGCCGGCGTGGCCATGGGCAGACCTGGCCCAATCCCTCTGTCGGCTGCGTCATCGTCAAGGATGGCCGGATCGTGGGGCGCGGCTGGACGGCACCGGGCGGGCGGCCCCATGCCGAACCGCAGGCTTTGGCGCGGGCGGGTGCAGCCGCGCGCGGTGCGACGGCCTATGTCAGTCTTGAACCCTGCGCCCATCACGGCAAGACCCCGCCCTGTGCCGATACGTTGATCAAGGCCGGTATCGCCCGCGTGGTCGCCCCCCTTCAGGATGATGACCCGCGTGTGTCCGGGCGCGGCTTTGCCATGTTGCGCGCCGCCGGGGTGGCGGTGACAACCGGGATCATGGCGGATCAGGCCGCCCGCGATCTGGCGGGGTTCTTCCTGCGCCTGCGCGAGGGGCGGCCGCGCGTGACGCTCAAACTCGCCTCCAGCTTTGACGGGCGCATCGCCACGGCCACGGGTGACAGCCAATGGATCACGGGGCCAGAGGCGCGCCGCGTCGTTCACGCCATGCGCGCGCGCCATGACGCGGTGATGGTGGGCGCAGGCACCGCGCGGGCCGATGATCCGGCCCTGACCGTGCGCGGCCTTGGCATCACGCGCCAGCCTGTGCGCATCGTCGTCTCGCGCAGGCTCGATCTGCCGCTCAGCGGCATCCTCGCCCAGACCGCCGCCGATGTGCCGCTCTGGCTCTGCCACGGGGCCGATGCCGACCCGCGCCTGATCGAGGCATGGTCCGGCCTTGACGCCCGCCTGATCCCCTGCGCCACGGCGGCGGGGCAGATCGACCCCACCAACCTGCTGCACCATCTGGGGCAGGCGGGCCTTACCTCGATCTTCTGCGAAGGCGGGGGGGCGCTGGCCGCCTCGCTGCTGGCGGCCGGGCTGGTGGATGAGGTGATCGGTTTCACCGCAGGCGTGATGATCGGGGCCGAGGGTCAGCCCGCCCTTGGCGCGCTGGGCCTCTCGCATCTGGCCGCCGCTCCGCGCTTTGATCTGGTCGAAAGCCGCGTCATCGGTCCCGACATCCTGCACCGCTGGCACCCGCAGGGCTGATCGCCCTGTTTCTTCTTGCCGCAAATATCCAACCGCAGCAGTCGCCTCAGCCGCGCCGCCACAGATGGGCGTGGCCCGCCAGCAGCCCCTGCATCTTTGCCAGCAGACGGTTCCCAAATCCGCCGCGCGCCACGTCGCCTGCGGCCAGCCGCTCCACGGCCAGTTCGACCGTGCAGGGCAGGCCCGTCACCGGATCGCGGTAGCGCGGATAGTCGATCAGCGCCGCATGAACCAGCCCGTCCAGCGTGACATGCGCCTGCCGACGGGGCAGGGCCGGGCCGCGATGGTCGGTCAGGCACCAGCCCGCATAGAAGGGCGCGCCCAGCGTCACCACGCGCCGCCCCCGTAGCAGCGCCTCGAACCCCAGAAGCGAGGTCATGGTCCAGACCACATCCACCTGCGCCAGCAGGGCGGCCGGATCGGCGCGCGCCAGCACCAGATCGGCCATGCCCTCGGTCTCGTGCAGCGCGCCGGGGCGCAGCCCCGCCTCGACATCGGGGTGGGGTTTGTAGATCACGAAAGCCTCGGGGTTGGCGGCCCGCGCGGCGGCCAGCAGGGCCGCATTGGTCCTGACCTCCCCCGCGCCCAGCCGGATCGAGGCGTCATCCTCCACCTGTCCCGGCACCAGCACCACCCGCCGCCCGGCGGCCTGCACCCGGATCTCGGGGGCATCCTGTCCCAGATTGTATTTGCTCAGGCCCCGCGCCACCAAGGCGGCCCGCAGCGCCTGTGCCCGCGCCGCCTGATCCGGGCGCAGACTGGCGCGGGCGGCGATCATCCGCTCCAACCGGCTGTCGCGCGTCGGGTCGTAGTAGATCCCCAGATCGTCACAGACCAGCGACAGCGGCGGCACCAGATCCGCCCCCAAGCCGCGCGAGCGCAGGAACCCGTCCTCGACCCTCACCACCCCCTCCGGGGGCTGTTCGGCCCGGCCCGCCCAGACCATCACGCGCCGTGCGTCACGCGCCGGGCCATCACGGAACCGCACGGGTTTCACCCCGCCGAAGAACCCGTTCAGCGCCGCGCGCTTCCACAGCCGCATCCCGCCGGCCTGCCAGCCGTGGCGGTCCTCGCGCCAGGCGCGCACCTCGGCCTCCAGGGTCGAGATGGCCTCGTCCAGCGAACACAGCCGGTCGCGGCAAGGGTCATACCAGAGCGGATAGAGGATCATCGCCGCCGCAAAAAGCTGCACCCGCGTCAGGCGCCGCTGCCGCCGTTGCACGGGGATGAAATCCTCGCTCAGCCCCCATCCGGCATAGAAGGGCTGACCGAAGACATGCGGGCGATGCCCGGCCAGAATGGCCTCAAAGCCCATCTGCGACGACACGGTATAGACCGCCACCGCACCCTCCAGCAGGGCGCGCGGGCTGACGGGCGCGGTCAGAAGGGTGATGTCCGCCCCCGGCGCCAGCGCCAGCGTGGCCGCATCGAAATAGCCGGGCCGATGACCGGCCTGCGTTTCGGGATGGGTCTTGATCACGAACCGCGCGCCGGGATTGTCCTGCGTCGCGTGAAACAGCATCTCGCGGAAGGTGTTGCTGTCGGCGCGCCCTGTCGTGACCGCGGCATCCCCGCGCGTCTGGTCGATGATCAGCACATAGCCCGGCGCGGGCAGGGGGGCGCCGGGGTCATGGGCGTTGTATTTGCTCAGATCCGCCTCGGCCAGCCGCGCCATGGCCCCGCGCGCGGCATCCAGCAGGGCGGTATCATCCAGCGGATGCGTGGCCAGCAGCACCTCAAGGTCCGAGGGCTGCGCCGGATCGTAATGCATCCCCCGGCTGTCGATCACCAGACCCAGCGGCGGCGCGCCATCGCGGCCGGGATGGACCGAGCGCAGAAAGGCATCCTCGACCCGGAGCAGGGCGGCACCCGTCTTTTCCGCCATCGCCTCGCCCCGCGCGGCATAGGGGGAATGGCCCCAGACGGCGATCCGGTCATCCTTGTCGGGCACCCCAAGCCGCAGGTCATGCCCGGCCAGCGCCAGTATCCGCCGGATGCGCGGCTGGGTCAGAAAGCCTGCGTTGTAATAGAAAAGCCGCCGGGAGGGTGTCCCCCCGGCGGCGTCTTGTTCGGTCGTGTCAGGCAGGCCGTGCCGCACGGTGGATCAAAGACCCGACGGTGCCGTCGTCAGCGTGTCCACAGCGGTCAGCGATCCGGTCAGGGCTGAAATCGCACGGCTCCACTGGGTGAACGGCGCTTCGGTGACATAGAGCGTGTCGCCATCGCGGACCGAGAAATCCCGTGCCATGAACAGCGCGTTGGGCTGCGTCAGATCCAGCACATAGACCATGCGCTGCTCGCCCTGCAAATCGTCGCGCCCCAGCACCGCATTGGCGATGTCGGCAGGCTCGTTGCGCAGGATGAACACGCCCGTGGGATCGGCGGTGCTGCTCATCAGGCCACCGACCTGCGCCAGCGCCTCGACCCCGGACAGGGTCTGGCTCTCGAAGGGCACGCGCGACTGCGACCCCGTCGCACCCAGCGCGGTGAAGGAGCGGGTATCGCCCTCGACAAGGATACGGTCCCCGCCGCGCAGCGCGATGTCATAGCGCGGATGGCGGAACAGATCCTGGAACCAGACCTTGCCGGTATGCCCGCCGCGGATCACCGTGACCTGTGCAATCTCGGGGTCGATGCTGACACCGCCCGCCTGGGCCAGCATGGCCGAAAGGGTGCGTGTGGGGCGTTCGATCGGATAGATCCCCTGTCCGCCGATGGCCCCCACCAGAGAGACCGTGGCACCGTCACCGGCCAGACGGCGCACCTGCACCTGCGGATCGGGGGTCTGATCCTTCAGCCGTTCGGTGATGATGCGCCGCAGCGCCTCGGGGTTGTTGCCCGCAGCCTTCACCCGGCCGGCATATGGCACGAAGATGAAGCCCGCGCCATCCACCTGCACCTCTTCCAGAACGGTGGAATTGGCCCCTGTGCTGGCCAGAAGCCCGTCATCCACGTTTTCCCAGATCGTCAGGCCCAGCGTATCGCCGGGCGAGATCGTGTCCGACCCGACGACGCCCGCATTGATGAAGGCATCGGAAAAGCCAAGCGCGGGCACCACGGCGGTGGCCCGGGTCACGCGGTCATTCACGGTGACGACGAAAGCATCGCCTTCCTTCTGGACCGAGCCCGCGAAAATCTCGCGTTTGTTGGGGCCCACACGGGGCAGACCGCAGGACGCCACAAGCGACACAACGACAAAAAGGGCGACACACTTCGCCCAGGGATTTGCTAGGGGTTTCACTGCCCGGTCTCCTCGACCTGTTTTTTACTGCCTCGGGAACACATTTTTGTAGAGCTGGCGACGGTTTGCCCGCCGCCCTTTGTGTCTTGCAGCAAAGCCTAGCGCGAAGACCCCGGTAAATCCAGCGTTTCGACGCGCCGCCCTCAGGTCACGACCCGCAACTGTTGCCGCGGTGCCGCGGTGCCCGAGCGCAGGGCGTCATAGGGATCTTCATGGGCCAGCATCATGTCCACCACCTGCCGCAGCAATTGCTTGCGCCCGCGCGCGGCATAGAACCCCCCCGGCACCTGGCTGGTTTCCAGCAGATAACGGCGATAATCCTGATAGGCGCGGCGGTCCGGGCGGGTGGCCCCGGCGAAAAACTCGTGCAGCGGCTGGTGCGAGACGAACTCGGGTTTGGCATAGACGGCCTGTCCGAAGACCTTGAGCGGAATTCCGCGCCAGAGCACCTGCTGCGCGGCGGTGGAATTGACCGTGACCGCGCTGCGCGCCGCATGGAGAAGCTGCGCCAGCTTGCCGCCGCTGACGAAATGCACCCGCTTGCCGACGCCTTCCTCGGTGGCGATGCGCCGGATCTCGCGGGCCAGCGGCACGCGGCCATCCTCCAGGGGATGCGCCTTGATGACCAGCCGGTGATGCGCGGGCGCGCCCTGGGCAAAGCCGCGGATCACCACCTCCAGAAACTCGGTCATGCTGGAGAAGGGCGAGTGTTTGCGGAAACTGGCGTCATGTTCCAGTTGCAGCAGCGCCAGATGATAGGGAAAGCCGCCATGACGGATGCGCCACTGGGCCACCCGCCTCTCGACCATGCGCCAGGGCAGGGCGAGCAGGCGGCGCAGATAGAGCATGAATTCCTGCCGCACTCCCAGATCCCGATGGGGGCGGAAATTGCGATACTGCCCGTTCCGGAACATCACGAACCAATGGTAGAGCGCGCCGTAGAGGATATGCTGGCGCATCTCGCCCCAGCGAGCGGGGGGTTCCGGCGCGTCCATGTCCGACGTGGCCAGCGCCGCGCGCATCTCGGCCACCGATGTCTGCATCAGGCGCGAATGACCATTCGATCCGCCCCGCTCATACGTCACCCAATAGGGGCGGATATAGCCTTCTTCGAACACATGCACCCGCAAGCCGGCGGCATGGGCGGCCACAATCGCCTCGGCATGGATCTGGCGGGTATCGCCATAAAGCACCAGATCGGTCGCCCCTTTCTCCTGGATCAGCGCCCGGATACGGGCG
Source organism: Paracoccaceae bacterium (assembly GCA_024304855.1). Classification (GTDB taxonomy): domain Bacteria; phylum Pseudomonadota; class Alphaproteobacteria; order Rhodobacterales; family Rhodobacteraceae; genus Seohaeicola. The sequence goes on along the minus strand of JAMWZG010000102.1, from coordinate 3,924 downwards.
GGCCAGTCCTCGGGCCGGTCGCGGAAGGGGATGTAGCTGCGGCTGTCGAACCAGAAGGCCCGGTCGCCCGCGTTGAAGCCGACGCGCCAGACGGTGCATCCCGCCTCGCGCAACATGCGGGCCAATCCGTGAAAAAAAGGTCCATGCGGCCCTTGCAGGAACAGAAACACGCGGGCGCAGGGCGGGGGCAAAGGGTTTGCACTCATATCCGACACAACCAGTCTTACCATGACAACAGACCGACCCTAACCGCTGGCTGCGGCAAAATTATGGCTGACTTGCAGGGCATCTTGTCTCCGGGGCGGGCAAGGGCTAGGTCTGAACTCGCGCCGAGGGAACACCGCGGGCAGGGCAAAGGTCAAGCCCGCCCGAAGCCCCGGCCATTCCGCGCGGCACGAGGAGAGGCATATGTTCACAGGCATCATCACCGACATCGGCACCCTGCGGCAGGTCGAGCAACGCGGCGATCTGCGCGCGCGGATCGGCACCGCCTACCGGGTCGAGGGGATCGACATGGGCGCGTCCATCGCCTGCGACGGGGTCTGCCTGACCGTGGTGGCCAAGGGCACGGATGATCGGGGCGGCTGGTTCGATGTGGATATTTCCGCCGAAACCGTCTCCAAGACCAACCTCTCGGGCTGGGCGGCGGGCAAGCGGGTCAATCTGGAGCGCGCGCTGAAAGTGGGGGACGAGCTGGGCGGGCATATCGTGTCGGGCCATGTGGACGGTCTGGCCGAGGTGGTGGCGATCCGCGACGATGGCGACAGCACCCGCGTGACCCTGCGCGCGCCCAAGACGCTCGCCCGTTTCATCGCGCCCAAAGGCTCGGTCGCGCTGAACGGCACCTCGCTGACGGTGAACGAGGTCGATGGTTGCGATTTCGGCATCAATTTCATCCCCCATACCAAGCAGATGACGACATGGGGCGATGTAGCACTGGGCGATCACGTCAACCTCGAGATCGACACGCTGGCGCGCTATGTGGCGCGGCTGGCCGAGATGTCCTGAACCCGCAGACCGGCGCATCCGGTTGCCGCGTGGGTTGCCTCCGGCGGGGATATTTGGCGCAAGAAGAAGCGGGCGGAACATATTCACGAAATCGGTTGCGTTGACGGAACGCGCCACTATCCTGCCCGCCAACATGGGAGGATCTGACATGACCGTTTTCAAACCGAACCGCCGCGAGATGATGAAACTGGCCGCCATGGCCCCGGCCTTTGCCCTGCCGGCGCTGGGTGTGGCGGCGCCCGCGCGCGCGCAACTGGGCGCGCCGGCCAGCGCCAATCCCACCCATTTCCGTTTCACGCTGGGGCAGGCCAGGCTGACGATCCTGTCGGACGGCTATTTCTCCCTGCCTACGGCCGGGCTGGGCGTGAACGCCGACCCGGCCGATGTGCGCGCCTTTCTGGAGCGGCATTACCTGTCGCCGGATGAGGGTTATTCCCACACCAACCACCTGCTGATCGAGGCGGGCGATGCCGTGGTGCTGGTCGATGTCGGATCGGGCAGCCGCTTCATGCCCACGACCGGGCGCCTCATGGCCAATATGGAGGCGGCGGGGATCGACCCTGCCAGCGTCACCCATGTGGTGATCACCCATGCCCATCCCGATCACATCTGGGGCATCCGCGACGATTTCGACGAGCCGCTGTTCCCGGATGCGGAGTATGTGATCGGGGCGGCGGAACATGCCTATTGGTTGCAGGACGATCTGGTGAACAAGGTAAAGCCCGAGGATCAGCAATTCGTGCTGGGCGCGGTCAATTCCCTGACGCTGGACGGGGTGGACTGGCGGCTGGTTGCGGATGGCGAGGAGATCGTGCCGGGGCTGCGGATGATCGCCACACCGGGCCACACGCCCGGCCATATGAGCGTGGTGCTGGAGAGCGAAGGCCAGCAACTGATGGCGCTGGGCGATGCGATGAGCCATGCCTATACCAATTTCGCCCATCCCGACTGGTTCAACGGCTTCGACGCCGACGGCCCGCAGACCGTGGCCACGCGGATGCGCCTGCTGGACATGGCCGCCACCGACCGCATCGCGGTGCTGGGCTATCACTTCCCCTTTCCGGGCGTGGGCCATGTCCTGCGCGAGGGCGAGAGCTGGCGCTTCCTGCCCGCGCTCTGGCAGTTCGAGGGCTGATCGCGCCGCGCGGGCTGTGCAGCATTGCACGGCCCCTGCGCCGCCTCGACGCCGCGTTGCCTCTGGCCAAGAGGTGCGCGCTGCGCTATCTGGCGGGGCAACAGGAAAAGGACATCCCATGGCTGACAGCGCCCCTTTCGAGACACCCGGCCCGGTCGAGGAAAACTGGCGCGATGCCATCAGTTCCATCGAGGATATTCTCGAGGATGCCCGCAATGGCCGCATGTTCATCCTTGTCGATCACGAAGACCGCGAGAATGAGGGCGATCTGGTGATCCCCGCGCAGATGGCCACGCCCGAGGCTGTGAATTTCATGGCCACCCATGGGCGCGGGCTGATCTGCCTCACGCTGACGGGGGCGCGTGTCGATGCGCTGGGCCTGCCGCTCATGGCGTCCTACAACTCCTCGCGGCATGAAACCGCCTTCACCGTGTCGATCGAGGCGCGTGAGGGCGTCAGCACCGGCATTTCCGCCCATGACCGCGCGCGCACCATCGCCGTGGCCATTGACGCAGGGAAAACGGCGGCCGACATCGCCACGCCGGGCCATGTCTTTCCGTTGCGCGCGCGCGATGGCGGCGTGCTCGTCCGTGCGGGTCATACCGAGGCGGCGGTGGATGTGGCGCGTCTGGCGGGGCTGAACCCCTCGGGCGTGATCTGCGAGATCATGAACGATGACGGCTCGATGGCGCGGCTGCCCGATCTGGTGGGCTTTGCGCAGAAACACGGGCTGAAGATCGGCACGATCAGCGACCTCATCGCCTATCGCCGCCGCCATGACAATCTGGTCAAGGTCCGCGCCGAGGAGGTGATCACCTCGGAATTCGGCGGCGAATGGACCCTGCGCATCTATACCGATGAAACCCAGGGCGCCGAACATATCGTGCTGATCAAAGGCGATATCACCGGCGAGGCGCCGGTTCTGGTGCGGATGCACGCGCTTGATCCGCTCAAGGACATGGTGGGCGCCGGTCCCAAGGGGCGCGCCTTCGAGTTCACCAATTCGATGCAGACCATCGCAGCCGAAGGGCGCGGCGTGCTGGTCCTGTTGCGCGACACGCATATGAAGCTGGCCACCGGGGCCGAGGTCAGCCCGCAGACCCTGCGCCAATACGGGCTTGGCGCGCAGATCCTGTCGTCGCTGGGTCTGTCAAAGCTGGAGCTTCTGACCAACTCGCCCACGCCCAGGATCGTCGGGCTTGAGGCTTATGGCCTTGAAATCACAGGCACCCGCAAGATCACGGAAGGGCACTGATATGGCCGGACATGAGACGCATTACACCCTGCCGCGCGCCACGTTCGACCGGCCGGTGAAGATCCTGATCGTTGTCGCCCCCTATTACAAGGACATCGCCGACAATCTCGTGGCTGGCGCGACAGCGGAAGTCGAGGCCGCAGGCGGCACATGGGATCTGGTCGAAGTGCCCGGCGCGCTGGAACTGCCCACCGCCATCGGCATCGCCGAGCGCCTGAGCAATTTCGACGGCTACGTGGCCCTTGGCTGCGTGATCCGGGGCGAAACCACGCATTACGACACCGTCTGCAATGACAGCAGCCGCGCCATCAGCCTTCTGGGGTTGCAGGGGCTGTGCATCGGCAACGGCATCCTCACCGTCGAGAACCGCCCGCAGGCCGAGGTCCGCGCCGATCCCAAGGGGCAGAACAAGGGCGGCGGTGCCGCCGCTGCGGCCTTGCATCTGGTGGCGCTCGCCCGTAAGTGGGGCACGGCCAGCAAAGGGGTGGGGTTCAAACCCGCCTCGGATGATTTCCGTCTGGACGGT
>JAMWZG010000101.1 GCA_024304855.1 Paracoccaceae bacterium | reverse complement strand
GGGGCCAGCGACAGCCCCGGCAAGGACAACCTGCCAAAGCTCTGGCGCACGATCCTTGTGAACCGGATGCATGTGCATGGCTTCATCATCTCGGACCATTTCGCGCATTTCCCGGCGTTTTTGTCCGAGGTTGGCCCGATGGTCGCCAAGGGCCGGATCGCCGTGCAGGAAGACATTACCGAAGGGCTGGAAAACGCCCCTGCCGCCTTCCTGCGGATGCTCAAGGGTGGCAATTTCGGCAAGGCCATTGTGAAAGTCGCCTGACGCTCCCGATTGCGGGGGCGGATGCCTCCGGCGGGGATATTTGGCGCAAGAAGAAGGGGGCGACCTGTCGGGGTCGCCCCTTTCGTCATTCAGGGGATCTATTCGGGCCGGCAGATCTCATCCGCGCGGATGGCGCGCAGGGTGCGCAGCAGCAGGGCCGCGATGATCACCAGCAGCACCCCTGCCAGCACAGTGCCGAAGAGGTGATGCGCCGCCGAACCCGTGCGGTCCGCATAGAGGAAGCTGGCCACCGTCACGGCGGCAAAGGGAAAGGACAGCGCCCAGAAGGACAGCGCGAAGGGCAGTTTCACGATACGCGGCAGTTGCACCGCCACCAGCAGGGTAAAGAGATAGGCCCCGTTCATCAGGATACGGGCGAAGGCGTCGATCTGGCCGGTCAGACTGACCCAGGCCAGAAAGCCCACGGCGGGCGGCGCGATCAGGATCACCAATGTCGGCTGCAACCGCCCCGGCATCGGATCGTGAAAGATCAGCCGGTTCATCACCAGCGTCAGCAGCACGATCCAGAAGATCAGCCCGACCGACAGGAAATACCAGCTCACCTCAAGATAGCCCATCTGCACCCCGGCAATCGGCACGATCACATTGCCCACCGCCGGGATGAACCATGCGGGCGACAGATGCGGAGTCTGAAAGGCGCGATGCCCGATCCAGCCCGAGATGACCGCGATCGTCAGCGCGCCCTGCACCACCACACCGATCAGCCACATCGCCTCGGCCAGGGCGGGTGCGCGGGCGAGGGTCAGCGTGGCGATGAGCAAGAGCGAGATCGAAATCGCCGGAAAGAAGGCCAGCCGCACCGGGTGGTTCCATTCCGCCCGCACCGCCGCCGGATAGCGCATCGCCTTGAGCACATAGAAGACCGAGACCAGCCCGAAGATCAGGATCGACGCCGCATAGGCCAGAACCGATCCCACTGGCGCCATGCCATAGGCCCGCTCGAGAGCCGAGAGCGCCAGCGACAGCCCCGTCATGCCCATCACGATGGCAAAGAAGGTGACGGGGAAATGTTCAAGCTGGCTATGGGGAACAGTGGCAGGGGCCGCTGCGCCGGTCTGTGTGGTGTCGGTCATGATCTTTGGCTTTCTGGTCAGGGCGTGATCGGCCGCAAGACAGCAGGTTGGCGCGGGTTTGTCACGCCCTTCCCGACGCAGATGCCGCCTGCCGCCCCTGCCAGAGCGCCTGCACGGTGTAGACGAGGATCGCAATCCCCACCGCCCCGGCCCCGGCCACACCCAGCAGGACGATCACATCGACCGGCCCGCCGATGTCACGCAGGCCGGAACTGGTGATCCATTGCACGAACAGCACCGCCGCCACCGCGCCAAAGGGCATCGACAGCTGCGCCAGCAGGAACTTGCGCATCGACATGGCGCGGTCACGGATCAGCACGAAAAGATAGGCCAGCGTGATCAGCACGGCCACGAGGACCATGGTCCAGAACAGGGCGCGGCCGAACATCTCCTCGAACACGGCCAGCAGGGTCTCGAATGTCAGGTCTTTCATCTGGGCGATCCTTTCTCAGGCCTTGCCGCGCAGCATGGCGTTATAGGTGGGTTTCAGGGCGACTTCCTTCATCAGCCAGCTGATCCACAGTTCCTCGAGCGGGGCGATGATGCCGGGGAAGCTGGGCACGAGGTTGTTGTTGTAATCGAACTCCACCAGCATGGCGCGCCCGACCCGCGTGATCAGCGGACAGGAGGTATAGCCGTCATAGGTGGCGGTGCCGTCCTTGCCCTCGATCTGGGCGACCAGATGATCCTCGACCACCGGCACCTGCCATTTCACGGATGCCGCAGTCTTGCCCTTGGGCACGCCCGCCACGTCGCCCAACGCGAAGACATTGGCAAAGCGCGGGTGGCGCAGGGTTTTCATATCCGCCTCGACCCAGCCTTGATCCGTCCATTTGTCGGCCCATGGCAGGGGCGAATTGCGGATCACATCGGGCGCGCGCTGCGGCGGGATGACGTTGATGAAATCGAAGGGCAGTTCCTTGTCTCCATCCGGGGTGGTGAAGGTGGCCAGTTTGCGGCCCGGATCAATGGCTTTCATCACATGGTCATGCACCACGGCCACGCCGCGATCAGCGAACAGCATCCGCACCTTTTCGCTGACGATGGGCACGCCGAACAGCGCCTTGTTATTGGCGGCATAGGTGATCTCGACCTTGCCGCGGTTGCCTTTGCGGCGGGCATAGTCATCGGTCAGGAAAGTGTATTTCAGCGGCGCGCCCGCGCATTTCATCTCGGTCGCGGGGCGGGTGAAAAGGGCCTGCCCCCCCGTATCGGTGAAGCGGTCCATCGCGGCCCATGTCCTTGCCGCGTAATCAGGCCCGGCATAGACGGCCCCGATCCCGTTGTCCCCCACCATATCCAGCGAGAAGCCGTCAATCGCGGCCCAGTCCAGGGTCAGGCCCGTGGCCACCACCAGAAAGTCATAGGGCACCACCTGCCCCGAGGCGGTGATCACACGGTTGCCCTCCGGGTCGATCTCGGCCGCGTATTCGGCGATCAGCGTCGCGTCCTTCGGCAGCCAGTCACCCGTGCCGGAGACGGAATAGCCGGCCGGTTTCAGACCGGCGGCGATCAAGGTGAAGCCGGGTTGATACCAATGTTCCGGCCGACCGTCGATCAGCGTGATCTGCGCCCCGTCCAGGCGTGTCACAAGACGGTTGGACAGGGCGGCACCGGCGGCGCCGGCACCAAGGATCACGATCCGCGCGCCGGTCTTGATCCGCTCGGCCCGCGTCGGGGTGGCCGAGACTGCGGCCAAGGCGGCCGCGCCACCGGCAAGGCCAAGGAAAGCGCGACGCGAGGCGCGCAAAGGGGTTGATTCTGACATGGGGTCCTCCTGATATATGCGGTAATTGGCATACATCTGGAAAGACGGATTTGAGATAGATCAAATTCCTGACCTGACCGCCCGGATTTTCGCAGGCCGGGCGGTCGTGCCCTTACATCAGCCCCAGCAGCCGTGCTGCGTTGTTCTTGAGGATGTCGGGGCGCAGCTCGTCCTTGATGTCGATCTTCTCGAAATCGGCCAGCCAGCGTTCGGGGCTGATCATCGGCCAGTCAGAGCCGAAAAGCACCTTCTTGCGCAGGATCGAATTGGCATAGCGCACCAGGATCGGCGGGAAGTATTTGGGCGACCAGCCGGACAGGTCGATATAGACATTGGGCTTGTGCTGGGCCACGGCCAGCGCCTCCTCCTGCCAGGGGAAGGACGGGTGGGCCATGATGATCTTCATATCCGGGAAATCCACCGCCACATCATCCAGATACATGGGGTTCGAGAATTTCAGCCGCATCCCGTTGCCGCCGCGCATCCCCGAACCAACGCCGGTCTGGCCGGTGTGGAACAGGGCGATGGCGCCGCCCTCCTCGATCGCCTCATAGAGGGGATAGGCGAAACGTTCGTTCGGATAGAAACCCTGGAAGGTGGGGTGGAACTTGAACCCCTTGATCCCGTAGTCCTGCATCAGACGCCGCGCCTCGCGCACGCCCATCTTGCCCTTGTGCGGGTCGATCGAGGCGAAGGGGATCAGCACGTCCGCATTGGCGGCGGCAATCTCGGCCACTTCCTCGTTCTTGTAGCGGCGATAGCCGGTCTCACGCTCGGCATCGACGGGAAAGATCACGGCGGCGATGTTCTGCGCGCGGTAATGGGCGGCGGTTTCCGCCATGGTCGGCGGATGCGACCATGGGGCGCCAAAATATTTGGCCATGGTGGATTGCAGATCGTCATAGCCATCGTCGGAATGACAGCCGCAGGGTTCCTCGGCATGGGTGTGGATGTCGATGGCGCGGATGTTCTCAAGGTCGATCATGGTGATCCTCTCAGTGATCTGTCTGGTCGATGCGGCGCAGCAGCGCCACAAGGGTTGCGCGTTCCTCGGGGCTCAGTCCCGCCAGCATCGCATCCTCATGCGCCTCCAGCGCGGCGACGGCGGCACGGCGGCGGCGTGTCCCCGCGAGCGTCGCCCGCAGGGCGAAGGAGCGGCGGTCCGACAGTACCCGGTGCCGCCCGATCAGACCCGCCTCCTCCAGCGCGTCGATGATCAGAACGGTGTTGGACCGTTCCATGTTCAGGCTGGCCGCCAGTTGCGACTGTGTCACATCCGGCGTGTCACAGATCACCGACAGGGCGGAAAACGTGGTGATGCGCAGGCCCAGGGGGTCCAGCACGCGCGCCGCATCCGCCTGCATCAGGTTCGTCGCGCGTTTCATCGTATAGCCGACAAGCTGACGCAGCGACCGATCCAGCCCGACAACGGAAACGGCGGGCAGTTCAGCGACAGGGGCGGGTTTGCGGCTCATGGCGTCACCGGAAGGTGGGGCTGCGTTTTTGCAGGAACGCCTTGAGACCCTCCTGCGCATCGGGGCTTGTCTGGGTCAGCGCGGCACAGAGGCTTTCGGTGAACAGACCATCCGCCTTGGACATATCCTCGATCCGGGCCAGTGCGTGAATCATGATATAGTTGGACAGGCCTGCGTTGCTGGCGATCTTGCCCGCCAGATCCCGCGCCAGTTCCATCGCCTGCCCCGGCCCCACGGCATAGTGGCACAGGCCCAGACGCAGCCCCTCCTCGGCGTCGTATTTGCGCCCGGTCAGCATCATCTCGATCATCCGGTCGGCCCCAAGGATGCGCCCCACCCGCACGGAGGCCCCGCCGCCGACATAAATGCCGCGCCGCCCTTCGGGCAGTTGAAAGATCACCGAGGGTTCGGCGATGCGGACATGGGTGGCCGTGGCCAGTTCCAGCCCGCCGCCGATCACTGCGCCGAACATGGCCGAGACGACAGGCAAGCCCGAGAACTGGATCTTGTCCATCACCGCGTGCCAGCCGCGCGAATGGCGCAGCGTGCCTTCGGCGTCGCGGGCCACATGCTCGCTCAGGTCCAGACCCGAGCAGAAATGCCCGCCCGTGCCGGTCAGGATCACCACCTTCACCCCCTCGGGCGGATGCGAGAAAAAGGCGTCCAGCTCGGTCAGAAGCTGGTCGTTCATCGCATTGCGCTTGTCAGGCCGGTTCATGGTCAGGGTCGCAATCGGCCCCTCGATCTCGCATTTCAGTGTCTGGATGGGCGATCTGGTCATCTGCTGGGCCTTTTTGGCTATATGTCATAACTATCTGGGCGCGTGTCAACGCAAACTCTCCCCGGCCCGCGCATGATGCGGGGGCCGGGGCGTGGTCTGTCAATACATCATCCGCAGGGCAAAAAGCGTGATGCCCGGGAACAACACAAGGATAACCGTGCGGATGATGTCGGAGGCAACAAAATACATCACCGCCTTATAGGTCTCGACCATCGGGGTCAGCCGGTCCATCGAGTTGATGACGAACAGGTTCATCCCCACCGGCGGCGTGATCAGGCCGACCTCGACCACGATCAGCACCAGAATGCCGAACCAGATCGCCACTTCCTCGGCGGTCATGCCGAAATCCAGATTGGCGATGATCGGAAAGAAGATCGGGATCGTCAGCAGGATCATCGACAGGCTGTCCATCACCGCGCCCAGGATCAGATAGATCAGCAGGATCACGGTCAGCACCATCCACGGGCTGAGGCCCAGACTGACCACATAGTTCGACAACTCCTGCGGCACTTGCGTCAGCGCCAGAAAACCGTTGTAGAAGGCCGCGCCCAGCACGATGAAAAAGATCATCGCGGTCGAACGGGCCGTGGTCATGAAACTTTCGATCAGGCTGTGACGGGTCAGCCCGCCATTAGCAAAGGCAATCAGCCCGGTGCCCAGCGCGCCGACGGCGGCACCCTCGGTCGGGGTGAACACGCCCAGATAGATGCCGCCCACCACGACCAGAAAGACGGTCAGCACCGGCCAGACATCCAGAATGGCGCGCCAGCGCTGCGCATAGGGCATCCGCTCGCGCGGGGTGCCGACCCGGTCAGGATGGATACGGGCATAAAGCGCGATGGTGATCATATAGCCGACGGCCGCCAGCAGGCCCGGCACAAAGGCCGCCAGAAACAGCTTGGCGATATTCTGCTCGGTCAGGATGGCATAGATCACCAGCACGACCGAGGGCGGGATCAGAATGCCCAGCGTGCCGCCCGCGGCCAGCGTCGCCGTGGAAAAGCCCCCGGCGTAACCATAGCGGCGCAGTTCCGGCAGCGCGACCTGGCTCATCGTGGCTGCGGTGGCCAGCGACGATCCGCAGATCGCGCCAAAGCCCGCGCAGGCGCCCACGGCGGACATGGCCACGCCCCCCTTGCGATGGCCCAGCCACGCCTCGGCCGCCTTGAACAGCGATTGGGACATGCCGCCCAGCGTGGCGAAATGGCCCATCAGCAGGAACATCGGAATGATCGACAGCGAATAGCTGGAAAAGGTCGAATAGGTCTCGGACTTCAGGCGGGCAAAGCCCATGTTGAACGTGCCGGTGGCAAAGAACAGGCCGAACAGCCCCACCAGAAACATCGCCAGACCGATGGGCACGCGCAGAAAGATCAGCGTCAGCAGGACGGGAAAGGATGCAATCCCGATTTCAAGCGTGGTCAATGGTCTGCTCCCCCGATGGCCAGAATGGTCCGGTTGCCGAAAAACTCACCCGCGCGGACAACCGCGATATAGACGCCGACCAGCGCCGCCATCACGGCGCCGACCAGACTGGCCGCATAGGACCACCATACCGGGAACTGCAACAGGAAGGTCGTCTCGTTATACTGCATCTTGGACAGCATCCCCTCATAGAGTTGCAGCGCAATCAGGATCAGAACCCCGGCAAAGACGATGTCCACGACCATCTGGATGAAGCGGTTCGCCCTGACCGACAGGCCGGCGGTGAAGATGTCCACCGTCGCATGACCGCCGGTGATCTGGCAGAAGGGGATGAAGGCGAAAATGGCAAAGGCCACCCCCGCCTCGACCAGTTCGAAATCGCCAAGGATCGGCCCGACGCCGGTATCCAGCAGGGTCTGCGCAAAATCGCCCAGCACCGCGACCACCGGCCCCGAATGCAGAAGCGTGTTGAGCGCCCGCCCCAGAACCGAGACGCAGATCACGAAGATCAGCACTGTCAGGACCAGCCCGCCCAGCACCGCCATCAGGCGCGCCAGACCATTCATGAACCTGTGCATCAGAGTGGCTTTCCTTGTGTTGATGAACCCGGCGTCACACAAGACCCCGCAACGCGGACGCTGCGGGGTCTTGTCCTTCTATGCGCTTAGTTGCTGTGCTTTTCAATCAGCGCGCGCGCCTGATCTACCACGGCCTGACCATCCAGCCCGGTCTTGTTCAGGCTGTCGATCCACGCGGCCTCGACCCCGGCGGCGGCAGTCTTCCACTCCTCCAGCTGCTCGGGCGTCAGCGTGATGATGTTGTTGCCCGCAGCCACCGCCACCTCACGCGAGGGGGCGTCACCAGCGGCCTGGGTCTTGCCCGCGAAGGCCGAGAATTCCAGACCGGAGTTGTTGTCGATCACCGCTTTCAGATCATCGGGCAGCGCCTCATACTTGTCCTTGTTCATCGCGAAGATGAACGAGGTGGTGTAAAGCGACTCGCCGCCGAATTCCGTGTGGTTGCCCACCAGTTCCGACATCTTGAGCGAGGCGGTCACTTCCCACGGAATCACCGCCGCGTCGATCACGCCCTTGGACAGCGATTCCGGGATCGCAGGCACCGGCATCCCGATGGGGGTTGCGCCCAGCGCGGTGAAGAGTTGCGTCGTCGTGCGCGTCGGCGCGCGCAGCTTGACCCCGTTCAGATCCGCGACCGAGGTGATCGGGTTCTTGGAATGGATCACGCCCGGACCATGGACCCAGACACCCAGCGTCTTGAAATCCTTGAATTCGGTATCCAGCAGATTGGCCTCGGCATAGTCCCAATAGGCGCGGCTGGTGGCTTCGGCATTGGTCATCATGAAGGGCAGCTCGAACACTTCCGCCTGCGGGAAGCGGCCCGGCGTGTAACCGGCCACGGTCCAGACGATATCGGCCACGCCGTCGATCACTTGGTTGATCAGTTCGGGCGGGGTGCCGCCCAGCTGCATCGACGGGAAACGGTCGATCTTGATCCGCCCGTTGCTGTCCGCCTCGACCTTGTCGGCCCAGACATCCAGCACCAGTTTGGGCACATTGGCCTGCGCGGGCAGGAACTGGTGCAGCTTCAGCGTCACCTCCTGCGCATGGGCCGTGGCGGCCATGCCAGCCAGGATAGCCGCTGTCGCAACGCTGCGCAGTGCCGTTTTCATAAAGGTCATCGTGTCATCCTCCCTCAGGATTGTGTGGAAACCGCCCCCGTGTCATGCGATGGGCCGGGCCTTATTGACCGGAAACCGCGCCCCGCTCCTCAGGGTTCGGCATCCGGCTGGCGTGCGGGATGCGCATCGGCAAAGGCCGGCAGCGCCTCGCATCGCGCATGGATCGCCGCGATGCGCGTCAGGTGGCTGACATCCACCCCGAAACGCTGCGCGGAAAAGATCTGCGGGACAAGGCACACATCTGCCAACCCCGGTGTGTCACCAAAACAGAACGCCGTCTCTGCCTCACGCTTGGCCAGAAGCGCCTCGCAGGCCTCCAACCCCTCGGTCAGCCAGCGGGTCAGCCACGCGGTCGTGGCCCCCGCATCGGCACCGAATTGATCGGCCAGGTATTTCAGCACGCGCAGGTTTTGCAGCGGATGGATCTCGCAGGCGATGACCTGTGCAAAGGCGCGCACACGGGCCCGCCCCAACGGGTCCGACGGCAGAAGCGCAGGCTCGGGATGCATCTCGTCCAGCCATTCGAGAATCGCCAGCGATTGCGTCAGCTCTGCGCCTTCATCCGTGATCAGCGCCGGCAGCAGCTTCTGCGGGTTCAGCGCCGCGAACTCCGGTGTTTTCTGCGCACCGTTCTTGAGGTGGACCGAGGCGAATTCATAATCCAACCCCTTGAGATTGAACGCGATACGGCAGCGATAGGACGAAGAGCTGCGGAAATAGCCATAGAATTTCATGCGGCCATCCCCGGACGGGCTGTGATGAACATCGCTTGCATGAGCCCTCCTCCCAAAGGTTTCCGCAAATTAGGACGCATACTTATAGTTATACGTCACTTCCATTTTGATACTGCATTTCACCGCTGCGGCCAAGCATATCTTTGCCGGGCTGACCGGGTCGGCACCCCCTCACAGCTAAACCGACCGCTTGGTTGACTTTGCTATCCGGCGCCCTGCCTGTCAATAGCCATCTGGTCGCGCCAGTCTTAGGGACTTGCCCCCGGCTGCGCAAAACAAAAGGGCCGGTTACAACCGGCCCTTTCGGTCAACTTGTCGTCCCGGATCAGTTCAGCGCGGCATCGCTGATCACATGGGTCCAGGCGCCCTCGGGCTCCTTGGTGATCACCGGCTCCTCGCCTGCGGCCAGCAGCGTGGCCACCGTCCGCTCGTAATCCGCAGGGTCCAGCGCGCCGTTGGAACCGGCGGTCAGCTTGGCCACCTCGCCCATCATCCGCTTCTGATGCTGCTCGGTCTGCGCGCCGGTCTGGTCATTGTCCAGCACGATCATCGCCGCCTCGTCGGGGTTCTCCTCGGCGTATTTCCAGCCCTTCATCGAGGCGCGCACGAAACGGGCCATCTTGTCCACGAAGGCCGGATCGCT
>JAMWZG010000100.1:9356-9885 GCA_024304855.1 Paracoccaceae bacterium | reverse complement strand
GCCGCCTTCCTGAACTTCCTGTCCTCGCCCGAGGTGCAGGCCAAGTGGCATCAGGATACCGGCTATCTGCCGATCACCACCGCTGCGGGCGAGCTGACCAAATCGCAGGGCTTCTACGATGCCAACCCCGGCACCGACATCGCGGGCACGCAGATGACCCGCAATGCGCCGACCGAAAACTCCAAGGGTCTGCGTCTGGGCAGCTATGATCAGGTGCGCACGATCATCGACGAGGAGCTGGAAGGCGTCTGGTCGGGTCAGAAGACCGCACAGGTCGCGCTGGACAGCGCCGTGGAGCGTGGCAACCAGCTGCTGCGCCGCTTCGAGCAGGCCAACCGCTGATCTGACGACACCGGGAACGGCCCCCGTCTGAACCGGGGGCCGTTCCTTTTCGGGCCAAAGCGCCCGCCTGACCACCGGAACCGGACCCCCCGCATGGAAAAGCGTGTCATCTTCAAGGGCTGGATGCTGCCCGCCCTGCTGCTTCTGCCGCAGATCGTGATCACCGCGATCTTTTTCTTCTACCCGG
>JAMWZG010000100.1:1608-9346 GCA_024304855.1 Paracoccaceae bacterium | reverse complement strand
ACCCGGCGGGACAGGCCATCTGGCAGTCGATGTTTGTCCCCGACCCTTTCGGGTTGAAGACGCAATTCGTGGGTCTGGGCAATTTCGAATATCTGCTGGGCGACCCCTATTACCGCGCCTCCTTTGTGACGACGGCGATCTTTTCAAGCCTTGTCACGGTGGTGTCGATGGGGGTGGCCCTGTATCTGGCCATTCTGGCGGATCGTCTGATCAAGGGATCGGGCACCTATCGCACGCTGTTGATCTGGCCCTATGCGGTGGCGCCGGCTGTGGCGGGCGTGCTGTGGATGTTCATGTTCAACACCCGCGTCGGCGTGGTGGCCTGGTATCTGGGCCTGCTGGGCTATGACTGGAACCATGTGCTTGACGAGGCCGAGGCGATGGGTCTGGTCGTGGTGGCGTCAAGCTGGGGGCGGATCAGTTATAACTTTCTGTTCTTCCTGGCCGGTTTGCAGGCGATCCCGCGGTCGGTGATCGAGGCGGCAGCGATTGACGGGGCGAAGTTCTGGACGCGGTTCCGCACGATCGTCTGGCCGCTTTTGTCGCCGACGACGTTTTTCCTGCTGGTCGTGAACGTGGTCTATGCGTTCTTCGAGACCTTCGGCGTGATCCACACGATCACGGCGGGCGGGCCGCAACAGGCGACGACGATCCTGGTCTACAAGGTCTATTCCGACGGGTTCGTGGGGCAGGACCTGGGGTCGAGTGCGGCGCAGTCGGTGATCCTGCTGGTGCTGGTGGGAATCCTGACCGTAATCCAGTTCAAATTCATCGAACGCAGGGTGCATTACTGATGTCTGATCAACGCGGCATGGTGCAACGGCGCGGCCTTGGCCATTGGTTCACCCATCTGGGGTTGATCATCGGCGTATTGTTCATCTTTTTCCCGATCTGGCTGGCTTTCGTGGCCTCGACCGTGACGCAGCCCGAGATCGTGCGCCCGCCGATGCCGCTGCTGCCGGGCGGGCATTTCATCGAGAATTACTCCAAGGCGCTGTTTGCGGGGGTGAATGCGCCGGTGGCGACGATGATGCTGAATTCGCTGATCATGGCCTTGGGGATCACCATCGGGAAGATCGTGATCTCGCTGACTTCGGCCTTTGCCATCGTCTATTTCCGCTTTCCGGGGCGGACGGTGTTTTTCTGGCTGATCTTCCTGACGCTGATGCTGCCGGTCGAGGTGCGGATCGTGCCGACCTATGAGGTGATCGCGAATTTCGGGATGCTGAACAGCTATTCCGGGCTGATCTTTCCGCTGATCGCCTCGGCCACGGCGACATTCCTGTTCCGGCAGTTCTTTCTGACCGTGCCGGATGAATTGACCGAGGCCGCGCGGGTGGATGGGGCGAGCCCGATGCAGTTCTTCTTCCACATCCTGTTGCCGATGAGCCGGACCAATATCGCGGCGCTGTTCGTGATCCTGTTCATCTATGGCTGGAACCAATATCTCTGGCCGCTGCTGATCACCACCGATCCGTCGATGAATACCATCGTGATGGGCATCAAGCAGATGTTCCCCTCAGGCGACGATCTGGCCGATTGGCCGGTGATCATGGCGACCTCCATCCTGGCCATGGTGCCGCCTGTGATCGTGGTGATCTCGATGCAGAAACTGTTCATCCGCGGCCTTGTCGATAGCGAGAAATAAGAAAAATGGCGACTTTGACCCTTGATAATGTGCGCAAATCCTTTGGCGCGACGGATGTGATCCACGGTGTGAACATCGAGGTGACGGATGGCGAGTTCATCGTGATCGTCGGGCCGTCGGGCTGTGGCAAATCCACCCTGCTGCGGATGGTGGCGGGGCTGGAAGGCATCACCAGCGGCGAGATCCGGATTGACGGCCACCGCGTCAACGAGGCGGAGCCGATGGAGCGCAACATCGCGATGGTGTTCCAGAACTACGCGCTTTATCCGCATATGTCGGTGTTCGACAACATGGCTTACGGGTTGAAGATCGCGAAGACGCCCAAGGACGAGATTGCGGCGCGCGTGGCCTCGGCCGCCAAGCTGTTGCAGTTGGAGCCCTATTTGCAGCGCAAGCCGCGTGAATTGTCGGGTGGGCAGCGGCAGCGGGTGGCCATGGGCCGCGCCATCGTGCGCAAGCCTGCGGTGTTCCTGTTCGACGAGCCTTTGTCGAACCTTGACGCCAAGCTGCGCGTGCAGATGCGGTTGGAGATCAAGCAGTTGCAGCGGGAGCTGGGTGTCACCTCGCTCTATGTGACGCATGATCAGGTCGAGGCGATGACGCTGGCCGACCGGATGATCGTGATGAACGCGGGCGTGGCGGATCAGATCGGCAAGCCGCTGGAGGTCTATGAGAACCCGCAGACGGAATTCGTGGCAGGGTTCATCGGATCACCGGCGACGAATTTCATGCCGGCGGGCAGTGTGGGTGTCAGTGTCGGCAAGACCGTGGGCATCCGGCCCGAGCATATCCAGCTGACCGACACGCCCACGCGGTTGAAGGCGCGTGTCGCCTATTGCGAGGCCTTGGGGGCGGAGACGCTGGTGCATCTGCGCCTGCCGCATGGGCAGTTGATCACGGTGCGGCAGGGCGGGCATCTGCCGCTGCCGTCCGAGGGGACGGATCTGTGGCTGGGCTGGCACGATGCGGCGATGATGGTGTTCGGGGCGGATGGGCGGCGCATCTAGGCGAAGGCGCGCCACCCCTGCCACCAGCGGGTGAGGGTGGTCAGTGCGCAGGCGGCGGCGAAGCCGTAGGCGAGCACCGGGAACAGGGACGGAAACAGGCACATGGCAATGAAGAGGGCGATCGTCTCAAACCCTTCGGTCAGGCCGCCGAGATAGAAGATGCCTTTGGTCGGGTAATCCTCGGCCCGCAACCCGCGTTTGGCGGCGATGACGGCAAAGGCCAGAAAGCTGGACCCGGTGCCGACAAAGGCCGCGATCAGCACGGCGGCGGGCAGCGCGTTGGCGGCGGGATCGGCGAGCGCAAAGCCCAAGGGGATCACCGCGTAGAAGACGAAATCCAGCGCGATGTCGAGGAAGGCACCGCGATCCGTGGGGGCGCTGAGCCGGGCCACGGCCCCGTCCAGACCGTCGGCCAGACGGTTCGCGAGGATCAGCGCCAGCACCAGCCAGAACCATCCCAACGCCAGCGCAGGCACGGCCATGATCCCCACGGCAAAGCCGGTCAGAGAGATCCGGTCCGCCGTCACACCGCGCCGGTGGAGCGCCCGCGCCAGCGGGTTGAGGGCGCGGCGTTGCGCGGGCAGGATCAGGGCGTCGATCATGGGGCCATCCTTGAGGCGTTCCTGCGCCTTCTACACCCTGCATCTGTCGCCTGTCTTGCACCCTTGCACACAATTGCGTCACCGAAGGGTCGTATGCGCCCTATACAAGCGCGAAAGCCACGGCTAGCGTCGCGCCATGGGTATTGATGCACTCGACAGTCGCTATTCCTGGACACGCCTTGCCGTGTCCCTGCTGATTGCCACGATCGGCAATGTCGGCATGTGGGCGATCATCGTGATCATGCCCGCGATGCAGGCCGAGTTTCAGACGGCGCGGGCGGATGCGTCGCTACCCTATACCTTTACGATGATCGGTTTTGCCTTGGGCAATCTGGTGATCGGGCGCGCGGTGGACCGTTTCGGGATCACTTTTGCGCTGATGGCCTCGGCCCTGACCATCGGGGGTGGGTTTGCACTGGCGAGCGTGGCGGGGTCGGTCTGGGTGCTGACCTTCCTGCAATTCGTGATCGGTTTTGGCACGGCGGCCAGTTTCGGCCCGTTGATCGCCGATGTCTCGCTGTGGTTTCTGAAACGGCGCGGGATTGCGGTGGCGATTGCGGCCAGCGGGAATTACCTCTCGGGCGCGATCTGGCCCATGCTGCTGGCCGGTGTGCTGGAGGAGAGCGGCTGGCGCACGGTCTATATGGTGCTGGCACTGGCTGTCGTCGCGGGGGTGATCCCGCTGTCGCTGTTCCTGCGCGCGCGTGTCCCGCTGGAGGCGAGTGCCCATTCCGACAGCATCACGGCGGCGCGGGCGAAATCGGCGGGCTTCTCGCCGCGCGCGCTGATGTGGCTCCTGGGTCTGGCGGGGATCGGCTGTTGCGTGGCCATGTCGATGCCGCAGGTGCATATCGTGGCGTATTGCGTGGACCTTGGTTACGGCCCGGCCGTCGGGGCCGAGATGCTGTCGCTGATGCTCTTGGGGGGCGTGGTGTCGCGCCTGATCTCGGGCCTTTTGGCGGATCGGCTGGGCGGTGTGATGACGCTTCTGATCGGGTCGGCGCTGCAATGTCTGGCGCTCTTCCTTTATCTGCCTGCCGGGGGGCTGGTGTCGCTATATGTGGTGAGCGCCGTCTTTGGCCTGAGCCAGGGGGGGATCGTGCCCAGCTATGCGGTGATCGTGCGCGAATACATGCCCGCCCGCGAGGCCGGGGCGCGGGTCGGCTTCGTGATCATGGCCACGATTGTGGGCATGGCGATTGGCGGCTGGATGTCGGGCTGGATCTATGACGTGACCGGCAGCTATCACATGGCCTTCATCAACGGGATCGCGTGGAATTTCCTGAACATCGGGATCATGCTTCTGATCCTGACCCGCGCGCGCCGCGCCATGCGGATGGCTGCGGCTTGAGGTAGCACCTGCCCCTTCATCGTTCTTCAAATACTCAAAAAATTCAGCCTAAAGCCCGGTGACGCCGCCCAGATGCGCCTCGCCGCGCGCGCGGGCGAGGGCGATCTGTTTCTGGCGTTCGCGAAAGCGAGCTTTGTCCTCGGCGCTGGTTTCATCCACGCAGTGATGGCAGGCCACGCCTTCCTCGAATGCGGGATGGTCACGATCTTCGGGCAGGATGGGGCGGCGGCAGGCGTGGCACAGAAGATGCGGCCCCTCGGCCAGGCCGTGCCCGACGGATACGCGGCGGTCGAAGACGAAACATTCGCCCTGCCATGTGCTTTGATCCTGCGGCACCTCTTCCAGATATTTCAGGATGCCGCCCTTGAGGTGATAGACCTCCTCGACCCCCTGCCCCAGCAGGTAATTCGTGCTTTTCTCGCAGCGGATGCCGCCGGTGCAGAACATGGCGATGCGCTTGTTGTGGAAGCGGTGCTTGTTCGACTCCCACCATGCCGGAAAGTCGCGGAAACTGGCGGTTTGCGGATCTACGGCGCCCCGGAAGGTGCCGATCGCCACCTCATAATCATTGCGGGTGTCGATCACGGCGACATCGGGCGCGGTGATGAGCGCGTTCCAGTCGGCGGGTTCGACGTAATGGCCGACGCGGGCCAAAGGGTCCACGTCGGGTTGGCCCATCGTGACGATCTCGCGCTTCAGCCGCACTTTCATCCTGGCGAAGGGCGGCGCGCTGGCGGTGCTTTCCTTCCATTCCAGATCGGCGCAGCCCGGCAGGGCGCGGATATGGGCCAGAACAGCGTCGATGGCGGCGCGGGTGCCGGCGATGGTGCCGTTGATCCCTTCGCGCGCCAGAAGCAGCGTGCCGGTCACGTCCTGCGCGCAGCACAGCGCGGCCAGCCCCGGCTTGATCGCGGCGGGGTCGTCAAAGCGCGTGAAGTGATAGAGGGCGGCGACAGTATACATGGGGCGCGATTTACGCCCCGTTTGGGATGCGTGCAAGCCCGGCGGTCATGGCTGATTGACGCGCGGCGCGCCAGACCCTAGGCCTGAGGGGAGCAAAGGAGGCCCGCGCCATGACCCAAGCCCTGATCGTGATCGACGTGCAGAACGACTTTTGCCCCGGCGGTGCGCTGGCGGTGGCGGGTGGGGATGCCATCGTGCCGGGGATCAACGCGCTGATGCAGGAGGCGGGTTGCGTGGTGCTGACGCAGGATTGGCACCCGGCGGATCATTCCTCTTTCGCGTCGGAACATCCGGGGGCTGCGGCCTATGACATGACCGAGATGCCCTATGGTCCGCAGGTTCTGTGGCCGGATCATTGCGTCCGGGGCACCAGGGGGGCGGCCTTTCATCCTGCCCTGCATACCGATCCGGCGGATCTGATCATCCGCAAGGGGTTCCGCCGCGCCATCGACAGCTATTCCGCGTTTTTCGAGAATGACAGGACCACCCCCACGGGGCTGGAGGGGTATCTGCGCAATCGCGGGATCACGGATCTGGTGCTGGTGGGGCTGGCCACGGATTTCTGCGTCGCCTATTCGGCGCAGGATGCGGCAAGGCTGGGGTTCGATGTGACCGTGCGGCTGGACCTGTGCCGGGGGATTGACCTGAACGGGTCGCTGGCGGCGGCGCTGGAGGCGATGCGGGCGGCGGGTGTCAGGCTGGTGTGACATTGCTGGACACGCCCTGCGCCCTTTGATTTAACGGCCACGCACATTGACGGAGCCGCCCCATGGTCGATATCGCCACCCGCGTCTGGAATCACCGCTGGAAGATCGACCCCATCGTGCGGTCGTTGATTGATACGGATTTCTACAAGCTGCTGATGTGCCAGTCGGTGTTTCGCAACAAGCCCGACACGCAGGTGACGTTCAGCCTGATCAACCGATCCACGCATGTGCCGCTGGCCAAGCTGATCGACGAGGGCGAGCTGCGCGAGCAGCTGGATCACATCCGGTCGCTGTCGCTGACGCGCGGCGAGAGCACATGGCTGCGGGGCAATACCTTCTATGGCAAGCGGCAGATGTTCCGCCCCGATTTCATGGAATGGTTCGAGGCGCTGCGCCTGCCGCCCTATCATCTGGAGCGCAAGGGCGACCAGTATGAGCTGACCTTCGAGGGCAGCTGGCCCGAGGTCATGATGTGGGAGATCCCGGCGCTGGCCGTGCTGATGGAATTGCGCGGGCGGGCAGTGCTGAACGGGATGGGGCGGTTCGAGTTGCAGGTGCTTTATGCGCGCGCGATGACGAAGCTGTGGGAAAAGGTCGAGGCCCTGCGCGAGGTGGACGGGCTGCGGCTGGCGGATTTCGGCACAAGGCGGCGGCATTCCTATCTGTGGCAGGATCGCTGCGTGCAGGCGTTGATCGAAGGGTTGGGGGATAAATTCGTGGGCACGTCGAACTGTCATATCGCCATGAAGCGCGACATCGAGGCGATTGGCACCAATGCCCATGAATTGCCCATGGTCTATGCCGCGCTGGCCGAGGATGACGACGCGCTGCGCGAGGCGCCCTACAAGGTGCTGGCCGACTGGCATGAGGAGCATGACGGCAATCTGCGCATCATCCTGCCCGATACATACGGGACCAAAGGGTTCCTCAAGAATGCGCCCGACTGGCTGGCGGGTTGGACCGGCATCCGCATCGACAGCGGTGATCCGGCGACCGGGGCCGAGGTGGCGATTGACTGGTGGAAGAGCCGGGGCGAAGACCCGCGGGGCAAGCTGGTGATTTTCTCGGACGGGCTGGACGTGGCCAAGATCGCGGAACTGCAAAAGCAGTTTGCGGGGCGGGTGCGGCCATCCTTCGGCTGGGGCACGCTGCTGACCAATGATTTCAGGGGGCTGGTGGCGGGGGATGCTTTGGCGCCGTTCAGTCTGGTGTGCAAGGCGGTGTCGGCCAATGGGCGGCCCACGGTCAAGCTGTCGGACAATCCCAACAAGGCGATGGGGCCGGAGGCCGAGATTGCGCGCTACAAGCGCGTGTTCGCGGTGGGCGACCAGCAGGCGATGGATGTCGTGGTCTGAGGAGCGCGCCACGAGGGTGATTTGAATCAGGGGGCGGCGGCGATCACCTCGATCTCGACCTTGAATTCGGGGCGGGTGAAGCCTGACACGATCAGCAGCGTCGAT
>JAMWZG010000100.1:0-1598 GCA_024304855.1 Paracoccaceae bacterium | reverse complement strand
GGTGACATAGGCGGCAAGGTGCAGGACATCTGCCGGGCCCATCCCCGCCTCGGCCAGAATGGCGGTGATATTGGCGAAACAGATCCGGGCCTGATCCAGCGCGCTGTCGGGGACGGTGCCATCAGCGGCCAGCCCCAACTGCCCCGAGGTGCGCGCGATGCGCCAGCCGGCGGGACATTCGACGCCATGGGCATAGCGGGCGAAAGGCGGGGCGATGCTGGCGGGCGAGAGTTGGCGCATGGGGAACCTGTGAGGCTGGGGACGGATCGAGCCTAGCCAGAGGCGATGCGCGCCCGCAAGGCCCGAGGACGCCCGAAAGGGCGGATCGTAGGGCGGGGCAAGAGCGTTGCACAAGGTTGAGGCAGGGATCACAGATCGACGGTGATCACCCCGTCCGGGTCGGCGGCGCGGCTTTGGCACAGGATGATCGCACCTGTCCGCTGGGCGCGAGACAGCACAAAGTCGCGGTGTTCGACCGCGCCCGACACCAGCCCGCATTTGCACACGCCACAGATGCCGTCGGCGCATTTGACATCGACATGGATACCCGCCTCGGCCAGCACATCGGTGGCGCTGCGGTCGGCGGGGATGTGCAGATCGCGCCCCGAGCGGGCCAGTCGCAGGGTGAAGGGGTGGTTGACGTAATCCGGCACCTCGGGGACGGCGAAATACTCAAGATGGCGGGCGGCGTCGGGATAGCCTTGGCGTTCCGCCGCCGCGATGACCGCGTCCATGTAGCGGGTCGGGCCGCAGGTATAGACATGCCAGCCGTCGCGGTAGCCTGCGAGGATGGCGTCCAGATCGGCGCGGGAGCCTTCGTCCGAGATATGCAGATGGACGCGGTCGGCCCAGGGGGCGGCAGCCAGATCATCCAGATACCCCGCCGCCGCGCGGCTGGCGCAGGAATAGTGCAGCGCGAAGTCACGGCCCAGCGCGTGCAGGCGGTGGGCGAAGGCAATCATCGGCGTGATGCCGATGCCGCCGCCCATGAGCAGGGTTTTCGTGGCCTCTTCCACCAGTTCGAAATGGTTAATGGGCTTGGAGATGAAGACCCGCCGCCCCGGCGCAAAGATGCGGTGCATGAGTTTCGACCCGCCGCGCCCCGCATCCTCGCGCAGCACGCCAATTTGATAGCGGGAGCGGTCCGCCGGATCGCCGGACATGGAATATTGGCGCAGGTATTCGGGCGCTACGACGATGTCGAGATGCGCGCCCGCCGTCCATTCCGGCAGATCGCCGCCATCCGGGGCGGTGAATTCGAATTTGGTCACATCCGGGGTCATGCGGTCCACGCGCGACACGCGGACCTCGATCACGGGTGCATCGACGGGGACGGTGTAGCGGTGGACATGGCTCTCGTCGCCCTGCGCCAGCCTTGCGCGATGCTCGGACGCGGGGATCATGGCGCGGTAGGCGGCAATCCCGGCCTCGCGGTCCATCGGCGCGGGATAGGGCCATGGATGCGGGGCGAGCGGCGCAGGATAGACGGCGAGCGTCTGGTCGGCATAGTCAAGGCGCAGGTCTTTTTGCAGATCGCGGCGGTTGACCGGGTGGCGGGTCGGGCGGTAGCCGCCGTCCTCCTCGATCTCCAGATCCCA
>JAMWZG010000010.1:35512-41088 GCA_024304855.1 Paracoccaceae bacterium | reverse complement strand
CCCAGGCCGCCCACAGCGCCAGCATCACCAACCCAAGGCGCAGAAGACGGCTCATCTGATCCCAGTTCGCGGCCACAAAGGTCATGGCGGCAAAACACAGGCAGATGACCCCGGCGGTGATCACGAAGGCGTTGAAGCTGAAACGCTGTTTGCCCTGTTCCAGATCATCACGCAGGCGCAGCGCCGTCTCGCTGTCCAGCAACCCGCGCTCGCGCCAATCCTGAAGCGCCTCGCCGATCACCGCCGTCTTGCTCTTGAGATGCATCGCGTGCCTGTTCCCTGTCCCGCCGCATGTGGAGAGTGACCGCGAAAGCGGGGCGTTCCGCGCCTACCCTGCACCGCATCTCGCCGCAGGGTAAAGTCTGGAAAACCGCACCGCGCAGCGATTTTGCGACCTCAGGCGGGACATAGGGACAGCCGGATCAAAAAGCCCGACCCGAGGGACTCGGGCCGGGCTGAAAGCTACTGAAATGCTGTCGATACTCGTCTTCCTGAAATGCCGGAAATACGGCACTACTGATTACGCTTCACACACGAGGGCAGCGGCGGGACGAGCCGCCTCCTCACCATCGACGTGGTAAAGACAGACTGACAGTCTCCGGTGTCATTTTCATGACGCGCTCCGCGCCATTTCTGGGCCAGACCCCTGTCGTGCCGACCTGATCAGCCTCTGTGACCGTGTGTTTATCAGCGATCCTGCGTCCCGGCCTCGGCCAGAAGCGCGGTCAGATCCAGCCGGCGATTGACCATGGACAGCGTGCCTGCGGCGTCGCGCGGCCAGTCTTCGGGTGCGCGGTCGCGGTAGATCTCGATCCCGTTGCCATCGGGGTCGCGGAAATAGATGGCTTCGGACACGCCGTGATCGGCAGCCCCGTCCAGATCCACCCCGGCCGCCAGAACCTGCGCCAATGCCGCCCCCAGCGCCGCGCGGTCGGGATAGAGAAAGGCAGTGTGATAAAGCCCTGTATGCCCCTGCGGCGCGGGAGTGCCGCCAAGACTGTCCCATGTGTTCAAACCGATGTGGTGGTGATAGCCGCCAGCCGACAGGAACGCCGCCTGATCGCCATAGCGTTGCTGCAACGCGAACCCCATCACATCGCGATAAAAGGCGATGGACCGTTCAAGGTTGGACACTTTGAGATGCACGTGGCCGATGCGGGTCTCGGGATGTGCCGAATAACGTGACATGGCAATCTCTCCTTTGCTGCGTCGAATATGCGCCATGTCGGTGATTTCGATAAGGCAGATGTATGCACCGCCCCTGTGCAGCGGCGCAGATGATGCAGGTGGCGCAGATGACGCGGATCACAAGATATCGTGATTTGAGCATGTGTTCCCGATGCGGTTTGTGGGCCACGCAGGCGGCCCGGACAGGCGGGGCCGCAAGAACAGGACAGATCGGGGTCAGGCAGACCCGAAGGAGGCAAGATGGCAGATCGGTGGAACAGGCGAACAATTCTGGTCGGGGCGGCGGCAAGCCTGCTGGCCGGGCGGGCAGGGGCCGCGCAGGAGCCGCAGCAGCGCCCGGACGGGGCAGGTGTGCGCAACAACCTGTCCTCGTTCCGCATGGAGCGCTGGCAGGATCACTTCGACACGCTGGAGAATGGCGCGATTCTGGCCGATACCCGCTCGCGGGCGGTGCATTTCTGGTCCGAGGATGAGAGCATCTATCGCCTCTACCCCAGTTCGGTGCCCGCCAGCGAGGATCTGACGAAACTGGGCTATACGCGCATCGTGCGCACACGGGTGGGTCCGACATGGACGCCCACGCCCTCGATGCGGGAACGCGATCCCAGCCTGCCCATCACGGTGGCCGCCGGGCCGGAGAACCCGCTGGGCACACATGCGCTATACCTGAGCTGGCAATATTACCTGATCCACGGCACCCACGACACGCGCAAGATCGGGCGCGCCTCGTCCGACGGATGCATCGGGCTTTATAACGATCACATCGAAGAGCTCTATGGTCTGGCGAAAGTAGGCACCCAGGTGCGTCTGATCTGAGGGCAAACCCGCCCCCTCGGTCAGCGCGGCCGCGCTTCCTCGGGCAGGGGCACCAGCGGGGACCGGGAATCGCTGATGGTGCCGACCAGATCCTGTGAAAGGCAACGTCGGACATGGGGTGCGCGCGCCGGTGACAGCGCGCGCAGATTGCCTGAGATGGGGCTGTCTGCGCCTTAGCTGCGGATCATCCCGACGATGTCATAGGTGCGTTGCAGGATTGGCGCTGCAATCGCCCGCGCGCGGGCCGCACCTTCGCCCAGGATGCGGTCGATCTCGGCCGGCTCTTGCATCAGCCGCGCCATTTCGGTCGAGATGGGCGAGAGTTTGGCCACCGCCAGATCGGCCAGCATCGGCTTGAATTCCGAAAACTGCTTGCCGCCCACATCACGCAGAACCGCGTCCACCGTGCTGTCGGACAGGGCGGCAAAGATGTTCACCAGATTGCGCGCATCCGCCCGCCCCTCCAGCCCCGCAGCCTCCGACGGCAGGGCGTCCGGGTCGGTCTTGGCCTTGCGGATCTTCTTGGCGATCGTGTCGGCATCATCGGTCATGTTGATGCGCGAGGCATCGGAGGGATCGGATTTCGACATCTTCTTGGAACCGTCGCGCAGCGACATCACGCGGGTTGCCGCCCCTTCGATCACGGGTTCGGTGATGGGGAAGAAATCCACGCCGTAGTCATGGTTGAACTTGGCCGCCACGTCGCGGGTCAGCTCCAGATGCTGTTTCTGATCCTCGCCCACCGGCACATGGGTGGCGTGATAGAGAAGAATGTCCGCGGCCATCAGCGCGGGGTAGGCGAACAGACCCAGCGAGGCGTTCTCGGCGTTCTTGCCCGCCTTGTCCTTCCACTGGGTCATCCGCCCCATCCAGCCCATCCGCGCCACGCAGTTGAAGATCCAGGCCAGCTGCGCATGTTCGGCCACCTGGCTCTGGTTGAAGATGATCGACTTTGCCGGATCAAGACCTGCCGCCAGATAGCCCGCTGTCAGCTCGCGAGTCTGGCGGCGCAGCGCGTCGGGGTCCTGCCAGACGGTGATGGCGTGCATGTCCACCACGCAATAGATCGTGGGGGTGCCGCTGTCCTGCATCTGCACGAACCGCTTGATCGCGCCCAGATAATTGCCAAGGGTCAGCCCGCCCGAGGGCTGAATGCCGGAAAAGACGCGGGGGGTGAAGGCCGCGTTCGGGTTGGACTGCGTGTGGACCGCATCCGCCATGGTGACATCTCCGTCTGGATTTATGGGTGCGGCTGGCTTACCCATGCCCCAAAGCCCCGTCAAGCGAAGGTCCATCATGTATCCTGATCCCCGGCACCAAGGCGACCAGCCCATCAGCCCCGTGAACCCGTTGCCGCCCGTGGTTCTGGCGCTGTTCGTGATCATCATGGCGATCGAGGCGCTGTTCAGCCTTGGCGCGCAGGGCATTGTCGGCGGACCGCAGGCGATTGGCTGGCGTCTGGGCGCGATCCAGGGCTACGCCTTTTCCGCCGAGATCTTCCAGTGGATGCTGGCCAACAATCGCTGGCCGGGCGAGCATCTGCTGCGCTTTCTGACCTATCCGTTCATCCATGCGGGCTTTACCCATGCGCTGTTTGCAGGTGTGATGGTGCTGGCGCTGGGCAAGTTCGTGGGCGAGGTGTTTCGCGGCTGGGCCGTTCTGGTGGTGTTTTTCGGCGCCTCTGCCGGTGGTGCGCTGATCTATGGCCTGCTGGCGGGCACGGGCGTGCCCTTGATCGGGGCCTTTCCCGGGGTCTATGGCCTGATCGGCGCTTTCACCTATCTTCTGTGGTTGCGATTGGGCCAAGAGGGCGGGCCACAGATCCGCGCCTTCACCTTGATTGCCTTTCTCATGGGGATACAGCTGGTCTTCGGTATCCTGTTTGGTGGCGGGCGTGACTGGATCGCCGATCTGGCGGGGTTCGTGTTCGGCTTGACCCTGTCCTTTGCAGTCAGTCCGGGCGGCTTTGCCCGGCTGCGCGCGAAGATTCGCCACGACTGAGGCGTTCGGCGGCCCCGCTGGACTGCGCTCCGCGCGGGGATATTTGCAGCAAGAAGAAGCAGGCGGCGCGGATCATCCCGAGACCGGCCCGCTGTCCGGCGTCAGGCGCTGCCTCCGCGCTTGAAGGCGCGTCTGAATTCGCCCAGGCGGAAGGCACCGATGATCTGGCCGATCCCGAAATAGCTGATGATGCCGATCAGGATCAGCCCCAGCAGCGCCAGATAGCGCCAGCCCGTCATCGCGAAGAAGGGCGTCATCACAACCATTGCGGCCCAAAGCACCGCCCCCATGGCCAGTGAGGCTGCGATGATCCGCCAGATCCGTCCGTGAAAGCGCGCGTCAAACCGCGCCACATCGCCCATCGGACGGGTGCCGATCATCAGCAATCCGACCATGACCCAGGCGGCCAGCGTGGTGGCGATGGCCGCTGCGATCCAGCCGATCACCGGCGCAAGACCGATGGCGATGGCGGCATTCACGATCATCGCCACGATGGCATAGCGAAAGGGGCTGCGCGTATCCTCACGCGCGAAGAAGAGCGGTT
Organism: Paracoccaceae bacterium; assembly: GCA_024304855.1. Classification (GTDB taxonomy): domain Bacteria; phylum Pseudomonadota; class Alphaproteobacteria; order Rhodobacterales; family Rhodobacteraceae; genus Seohaeicola. The sequence continues at coordinate 36,539 of JAMWZG010000010.1, read as the reverse complement.
GCAGGATCTTCTGGATCACAAAGGCGGGCAGGCCCAGGCCGTAGACGGCCACGGCCATGGCGATGGCGGCGCTGTCATCGGCTGTCGTGGCGCCGCGTTCGAACAGCACCGAGACTAGTGGCAGGGGCACCACCATCAGCGCCACGGCGGCGGGGATGGTCAGCGCCAGCGACACCTCGGCGGCGCGGCTGAGGGCGTTGCGCCCGCCCGCGTCATCGCCTGCCGCCAGACGGCGCGACAGGTCCGGCAGAAGCACCACCCCGATGGCGATCCCCACGACGCCCAGCGGCAGTTGATAGAGACGGTCAGCCGCATAGAGCCAGCCCACGGCGCGGTCGAAATAGCTGGCGACCTGCTGGCCCACCAGAAGGTTGACCTGCACCACGCCGCCGGCCAGGGCCGCCGGGATGGCGATGCGGACCAGACGCCGCATCTCGGGCGTCCAGCGCGGGCGGCGGGGTCTGAGGGCGAAGCCCGCCCTGCGCGCCGCGTGCCAGACCAGCGCCAGTTGCGCGATGCCCGCGACCGGAATGCCCCAGATCAGCGCCATGGTCACATCCAGATCCAGCATCGCCGCGCCGACCATCCCGCCGACAAGGATCACGTTGAGCAGCACAGGCGCCGCCGCGGCGGCGGCAAAGCGGCCTGTGGCATTCAGCACACCCGAGAGCAGAGCCGCCAGCGAGATGAACAGGATATAGGGAAAGACGATCCTGCCAAAATCGACCGACAGGCCGAACTGTTCCTGCCCGGCAAAGCCGCTGGCCAGCGCATAGATCATCCAGGGCATGAAAAGCTGTGCCGCCAGCGTCAGCAGGATCAGCACCGTGGCCAGCCCCGCGAAGGCGTTCTCGGCAAAGCCCTGCGCATCCTCGCCCGCCTCGTATTTCTTAGAGAACATCGGCACGAAGGCCATGTTGAACGCGCCCTCGGCAAAGAAGCGGCGGAACATGTTGGGCAGGCGGAACGCCACAACATAGGCCTCATAGGCGGGGCCGGTGCCCAGATAGGCCAGGATGATCGCATC
>JAMWZG010000010.1:0-35502 GCA_024304855.1 Paracoccaceae bacterium | reverse complement strand
ACAAAGCCCAGCACCCGGCTGAGCAGGGTCCACAGGCCCACGGTCATGAAGCCGGCGATCAGGCGGATGGGTTTCATGGCGCGTCTTGCCTTTGCTGTGTCAGGGGCAGGAGTATCCCAAGCGCGCCCCCCGTGAAAGAGGGCGCGGCAGTGGGCGCGGTCCGGATCAGGAAATCGCCCGTTCCACGCCCTTCTCGATCGCCTCGCGCAGTTTGCGCTCCAGCGATTTCTGCTTGGACAGCGAATGGAACTTCAGCCCGAACATGTCCTTGACATAGAAGGTGTCCACGACCTGCTCGCCATAGGTCGCGATCACGGCGCTGGCGATATAGACATTCGCATTGGCCAGCGTGCGGGTCAGGTCGAACAGCAGACCGGGGCGGTCGCGGGTATCGACCTCGATGATCGTATAGATTTCCGACCCCTCGTTGTCGAAGGTGATCGAGGTCGCCACGCGGAAGGCACGCTCGCGTTTCTTGATCTTGTCGCGGCTCTTGATCGCCTCGGTCGTGACCACCTCGCCCTTGAGGGTCTTGTCGATCATCTGCCGCAACCGGGGCAGGCGGGTCGCGTCATAGGGGCTGCCGCTTTCATCCTGCACCCAGAACACCGCCGTCGCGAACCCGTCCTTGGAGGTATAGGTCCGCGCATCGACCACATTCGCCCCCACCAGCGCCAGCGCACCGGCCAGCCGCGAGAAGATGCCCGGATGATCCGACAGGGCGAAACAGGCGCGGGTGGCGTCGCGATCCTCGTCCGGGACAAGGTCGATCCGGATCTCGTCATCGGGCAGGTCACGCAGCATATTGGCAAAGACGACCTGCGTGCGCGTGTCCAGCCCCTGCCAATAGGGCGGATAATGCCGCCCCAGTTCGGTCTTGAGCGCCCCTGCATCCCATCCCTTGAGCGCGTCGCGCAGGCTCGCCTTGGCCTCGGCCCCGCGATGCTCGCGGTTCAGATCCTCCAACCCATGCTCCAGCGCGCGGGTCGTCTCGCGGTGCAACTGCCGGATCAGCATCGCCTTCCAGTTGTTCCATGTCTGCGGGCCGACCCCGCGAATGTCACAGACCGTCAACACCGTCAGCAGGTCCAGCCGCTTGCGTGTCTTCACCGCCTTGGCGAAATCCCGCAGGGTGCGCGGGTCCGACAGGTCGCGCTTCTGCGCCATGTCGGACATCAGCAGGTGATAGCGCACCAGCCATTCCACGGTTTCGGCATCGGCCTTGTTCAGGCCCAGACGCGGCGCCACCCGCCGCGCGATCTGCGCCCCCAGAACCGAGTGATCCTCGGTCCGGCCCTTGCCGATGTCATGCAGCAGCAGCGCGATATAGAGAACCTTGCGGTTGACCCCGGCCTTGAGAATGCCCGAAACCAGCGGCAATTCCTCAACCAGCTCGCCCCGCTCGATCTGGGCCAGATTGCGGATGCACTGGATCGTATGCTCATCCACGGTATAGCTGTGATACATGTTGAACTGCATCATCGCCACGATGGGTTCGAATTCGGGGATGAAGGCGGCCAGCATTCCCAGCTCGTTCATCCGCCGCAGCGCCCGCTCGGGGTTGCCGTGTTTCAGCAGCAGATCCATGAAGATCTGTTGCGCCTCGCGCAGGGTGCGCAGGTCGTCGTCGATCAGATGCAGATTGGCCGTGACCAGTCGCATGGCATCAGGGTGGATCAGCATCCCGGTGCGCAACGCCTCCTCGAACAGGCGCAGCAGGTTCAGCTTGTCCCTGAGGAATTCCGCCTCGTTCTCGATGGCCAGCCTGTTGTGGATCACCTGATACCCGGCCTTGACCTTGGGCGTGCGGCGGAAGATCCGTTCCAGCAAGGGGCCGGACTTGACGTGAAGCGCCTCCAGCTTGGTCAGGAATATCCGCGTCAGATCACCCACCGATGTGGCATGGCGGAAATAATCCTGCATGAAATGCTCGACCGCGCGGCGACCGCCCTTATCGACATAGCCCATCCGCTCGGCCACCTGCACCTGCAAGTCGAAGGTCAACTGATCCGCAGGACGCCCGGTGATCAGATGCAGATGGCAGCGCACCGCCCAGAGGAAGTTTTCCGCCTTCTGGAAGGTCGCGTATTCCTCGGGACGGAACATCTTGATCCGCACCAACTCCTCGGGGTTCTGCACGCCGTGCAGATATTTGGCGATCCAGAACAGCGATTGCAGGTCGCGCAGGCCCCCTTTGCCTTCCTTGACATTGGGCTCGACCATATAGCGCTGACCGCCCTGCTTTTCATGGCGCGCATCACGTTCGGACAGTTTGGCTTCGATGAAGTCGCGGGCGGTGCCCTTGAAAAGCTCGGACTTCAGCCGCCGGTCCAGGTCGGCGGCCAGATCCGCGTCACCGCCCAGAAAGCGGTGCTCCAGCAGGGCGGTGCGGATCGTGAAATCCTCGGTCCCCAGACGCAGGCAGTCCTTGATCGTGCGGCTGGCATGGCCCACCTTCAGCCGCAGATCCCACAGGATATAGAGCATCGTCTCGATCACCGCCTCGGCCCAAGGCGTGATCCGGGTCGGGCTCAGAAACAGCAGGTCCACATCCGATTGCGGCGCCATCTCGCCCCGGCCATATCCACCGACGGCAATCAGCGCGATGCGCTCATTCGGGCTGGGTTGGGACAGCGGATGCACCTGACGCACCGCCACATCCTGTGCGCAGGCCACGATGCAATCTGTCAACCAGGCATAGGCGCGCGTCACGGGGCGCGCATCAAAGGGCCGGGCGGCAAAGGCCTCTGCAATGGCAGAGCGGCCATCCTGCAAGACGCGCGACAGGACCGGAACGACCGCAGCCCGCATCTGGGCTGCGGCCAGTCCCGCCGTGGCGTCATGCAGCGCCTGTGCGACATCCTCGGGGTCAAAGATCGCCCTGGCCGGACAGATCAGATCCTCCGGTGCCGCTGGCAAGGATTGAGGTTTCAACACCAGCGCCGGATCAGAATCCGGCGCCACCAAAGGCTCTTGGGGCAGGGTCAATCACAACCACCTGTCTGTCGCGGATCTGGGCCACGGCCAGCCCGCGCTCGTTGGTTCCATCGGGACGCAGCCGGAAAATGCCGTTCACACCCTGAAATCCGGCGCTCTGGGTCAGGGACGCCCGGCTCAGGGCGTCGCTGCGACCTGCGCTGATCAAAGCGCCGATTGCGGCAATCCCGTCATAGGCCAACCCACCGATCGGATGGGGGCTCTCGCCATAGGCTGCCTCATAGCGGCCACGGAAGCGGGCCGACATCTCGGGATCGGGCAGCGCGAACCAGCCGCCCTGAACACCCGGCAGTTCTGTGGTCTGGCTGGGAATATCCCAACGCGTCAGGCCGATATACTGGGTCGTCGCGGGGGACACCCCTGCCTCGGGCAGAAGCTGCGTCAAAAGGGGCAGGGCGCCGGCCGTATCGGCGGTCATGAAGACCGAATCCGCCGATCCGCTGCGCACCGCATTAACGATCTGCGGAATCGCCTGAACCACCCCGTTCTGCGAGAATTCATGCCCGATGGCCCCGACAGAGGTGCCGCCGCTGCGCGACAGCGCGGCCTCAACAGCCGCCCGCCCGGCCCGTCCCGAGACATCCTCGGAATAGACCACAACGGTGCGCCCCTTGCCTTGCCGCACGGCATAGCTTGCCAGACGCTCAGCGGTATTGTCGAAGGTCGGGCCCAGAATGAAAAGGTTCCCCCCCGCAATCGAGGTATTGTTCGAAAACGCCAGCACGTTGACCCCGCTTGAGGCAACGGCCACCGCCGCCGCATTGGCATTCTCGCCATAGACCGGGCCGAGGATGATCTTGGCCCCATCCGCCACCGCCTGAAGCGCGACCTGCTGCGCCGTCGCGGCAGAACCCGCGGTCCCATAGACCCGCAGATCAATCGCCACATCGCCCAGATCGGCAATCGCCAGACGCGCCGCGTTCTCAAGCGCGCGGGCCAGCACCTCGTCGCTGGCATTGCCCGATCCACGCGGCACCAGAAGGGCAACAGGAACCGGGGCCGCTGTATTGATGGCGGGACCGGATGGCCCCAAGGACGTGTCGATGGGTTCGCAGGCCGCCAAAGCCCCCATCGCGGCAACCATCAGGGCGCCACGCCGGGCAGGCTGGCTCCACTGGCTCAGGGCGCGGGATGCGGCACCGACAGTCTCGCGCAGCACGGACAGCGCCGGGCGCAGCGGGTTGCGGGCAGGTGACAGAAAGGCAAACATGGTGGCTACTTCTCCCTCGACAATGGCTGTGATCTGCGTCACCGGCACATGTCGGGGATAATAGACACCCCAGAGGGAGGGTCCAGTGTTGAATCCGAAAGCCATCAAACTGAACCCCGGACTGTATCTTGTGGCCACGCCGATTGGCACGGCGCGCGACATCACGCTGCGCGCGCTCGACATCCTGGCCAGCGCCGATGTTCTGGTTGCCGAGGACACGCGCACCCTGCGCAAACTGATGGAAATTCACGGCATCCCCTTGGGCGAACGTCAGGTTATGGCCTATCACGACCATAACGGGGCACAGATGCGCCCGCGTCTGATGGGCTTGCTGGAACAGGGTCTGACGCTGGCCTATGCGTCCGAGGCGGGCACGCCGATGATCGCCGACCCCGGGTTCGATCTGGCCCGAGAGGCGCGAGCGGCAGGCTACACCGTGGTTGCTGCCCCCGGACCTTCGGCGGTCGTGACGGCCCTGACCGTCGGCGGGCTGCCCACGGATCGGTTCTTTTTCGCAGGCTTTCTGCCAAATGCCAGCGGTCAGCGAAAAACCGCCCTGCGCCGCTATGCCGAGATCCCCGGAACGCTTGTGTTTTACGAATCACCCAAGCGGATCGCCGCGATGATGCGCGATGCAGCCGAAGTGCTGGGCCCGGACCGTCGCGCCGCAATCTGCCGCGAACTGACCAAGAAATTCGAGGAAGTGCTGGGCGGAACCCTTGCAGAACTGACCACGATATGCGCCGACCGCAGCCTGAAAGGCGAGATCGTGGTCCTGATCGAGCGGAAATCTTCGGAGAATATTCATGATTCGGATTTAGAAACATTGCTGAGAGAGGCGCTGACGGGAATGACGGTGCGCGATGCGGCAGATGCCGTCGCCGCCAGAACCGGACTTGCGCGACGACAGGTCTATCAGATGGCGTTGAAGATGGAGCAGGATGAATGACAGCTTGGTTCGATCCGCGTGGTGCGATTGCGGCACATGTTCAGGGCTGCCTGCCGTTGACCTTCCCCGCAGACGGTCCGTCGCCTCAGGTCAGCCGTAACCGCCAGAGCCGTGGACGCACCGCCTATCTCTCTGGTCTGGCCGCAGAAGACAGTGTTGCCCGTGACTACACATCGCGTGGTTTGACGGTTCTGGCCCGGCGTTGGCGCGGCTCTTGCGCTGAGATTGACCTGATCCTTGCGGATGGTGACGCGGTAATCTTTGTCGAGGTCAAGAAAAGCCGCAGTTTTGATGCAGCCATCTTGTCACTCGGCCCGGCTCAGCGACGCCGTATCATGTCGGCCGCCTCCGAGTTTCTGGGCGAAAGGGCAGCCGGCCAGTTGACACCGGCCCGTCTCGATCTGGCCATGGTGAACGATCAAGGCGCGATCAGCATCCTTGAGAATGCCTTTGGAGAGGGTGACTGAACCGCGCTCCCGCAGATCACTGCCCCCGGGTTCCGCCCCCCTTCTTTTGATTTCGCATTGTCTCGGCCCCGCCCATGCGCCATGTAAAGGCTCTATCCTCAGGGGAGCCGGACATGAAAATCGCCTTTCAGATGGACCCGATCGGGCCGATCAACATCAACGCCGACAGCACTTTCCGCCTGATGGAAGAGGCGCAGGCCCGAGGGCACTCGCTTTTTTACTACACCCCTGACCGCCTTGCCTATCAGGAGGGGCGTGTCACAGCGCGCGGCTGGCCTGTGACCGTGCAGCGGGTTCAAGGGGATCACTACGCACTTGGCACCGAGGTTGAAGTCGATCTTGCGGATTTCGATGTCGTCTGGCTGCGGCAAGACCCCCCTTTCGACATGTTCTACATCACGACGACGCATCTGCTGGACCGTATCCATCCGAAAACGCTGGTCGTGAATGACCCGTTCTGGGTTCGCAACTCGCCTGAGAAACTTCTCGTGCTCAATTTCCCCGACCTGACGCCACCCACGACGATTGCGCGTGATCTTGCCACGATCCGGTCTTTCAAGGACAAGCATGGAGATGTCATCCTCAAGCCGCTTTACGGCAATGGCGGTGCGGGCGTCTTCCGTCTGACGGCCGATGATCGCAACCTGTCATCCTTGCACGAGCTTTTTACCGGATTCAGCCGCGAGCCGCTGATCGTGCAGAAATACCTCCCCGCCGTGACTCAGGGCGACAAACGCGTCATTCTTGTCGATGGCGAGGCGGTCGGCGCGATCAACCGCGTGCCCGCCGCCGGTGAGACGCGCTCGAACATGCATGTCGGCGGGCGGCCTGAAAAGGTCGGCCTGACCGACCGTGACCGCGAGATTTGCGCCCGCATCGGCCCGGTTCTGCGCGAGAAGGGACAGGTTTTCGTCGGGATCGACGTGATCGGCGACTGGCTGACCGAGATCAACGTCACCTCACCGACCGGCATTCAGGAGCTGGAACGGTTCGACAGTGTCAACATCGCCGCCCGGATCTGGGAGCGGATCGAGGCGCGCCGTAGCTGATCTGTCAGGCGGCGCCCTGCATCGCCGCTGCTTGGCTGGTGATGCGCTCGCGGGGTGCCGCCGCTAGGTCTCCTTGACGCCCACCAGCCGATAGCTCACCGCTTCGGCCACATGGTCGCTCATGACCCTATCGCTGCCGTCCAGATCGGCAATGGTGCGCGCCACCCGCAGCACCCGGTGATAGCCGCGCGCCGTCAGGCCGAAACGCTCGGCAACCTTGCCCAGAAGTGCGCGGCCGGCCGCATCGGGCAGGGCGATGCGGTCCAGAACGGCCCCCTCCGCGTCGGCATTCAGCTGCATCCCCTCGACCTCGGCAAAGCGCGCGGCCTGCACCGCCCGCGCCGCCGCCACCCGTGCCGCCACCTGGGCAGACGTATCGCCCGACGCTGGCAGGTCGAGGTCGGTATAGGCCACCGGGGGCACCTCGATGCGCAGATCGAAACGGTCCATGAGCGGTCCGCTGATCCGACCCATATAATCCTCGCCGCACAGCGGCGCGCGGGTGCAGGCGCGGGCAGGATCGGTCAGATAGCCGCATTTGCAGGGGTTTGCCGCCGCAACCAGCATGAACCGGCAGGGATAGCGCACATGGGCATTGGCCCGCGCCACCATCACCTCACCTGTTTCGATCGGCTGCCGCAGGGTTTCCAGCACACCACGCGGAAACTCGGGGAATTCGTCCATGAACAGAACACCGTTATGGGCCAAACTGATCTCGCCGGGCTTCGCACTGCGCCCGCCGCCGACAATCGCCGCCATCGAGGCCGTATGATGCGGCTCGCGAAACGGGCGCGCCCGCGAGATCCCGCCCTCGTCCAGCAGCCCGGCAAGCGAATGGATCATCGAGGTTTCCAGTGCCTCTCCTGCGGTCAGGGGGGGCAGGATACCCGGAATGCGCGCCGCCAGCATCGACTTGCCCGATCCGGGCGTGCCCAGAAGCAAAAGATGATGCCGTCCCGCCGCCGCGATCTCCAGCGCGCGCTTGGCCCGCTCCTGTCCCTTGACATCGCGCAGACAGCGGCCGCCCGCGACACCGATCACCTCACCCGGTTCCGCCGGGGCAATCGGTGCCTGCCCCGTATAATGCCGCACCACTTCCATCAGCGAGGCTGCCGCGATCACCTCGCAGGCACCGACCCATGCCGCCTCCGCCCCCGAGGCGCGGGGACACAGCAGCGTCCGCTCCTCTTCCGCCGCGGCCATCGCCGCAGGTAACGCGCCAAGCACACCGATCAGAGAGCCGTCCAGCGACAACTCCCCCAGGGCCGTCGTGCGCTCCACCGCATCCGGGGGCACGATTTCCAGCGCCGCCAGAAGGGCCAGCGCAATCGGCAGGTCAAAATGACTGCCCTCCTTGGGCAGATCCGCAGGCGACAGGTTCACCGTGATCCGCTTGCTGGGCAGCGCGATGCCCATCGCGCTCAAGGCGGCGCGCACCCTGTCGCGCGCCTCGCTCACGGCCTTGTCGGGCAGACCCACCACGGCAAAGGCGGGCAAGCCCGGGGTCACGGCGCATTGCACCTCGACCGTGCGGGCCGAGACACCCTCAAAAGCCACCGTATAGGCGCGCGCTACCATCTGTGAACCCACCCTGAACCAAAGTTAAGGGCTAGGCACTTTTCCTTTCAGATTGGTTAACGCGCCCCTCGCGGCTTCTTCTTGCTGCAAATATCCATCCAGACGGTCGCTGCTGAAGCCGCTAGTGCAGATGATTGATCCGCATCACGCGCCAGCCGGGTCCGTCCCGGTGGATCTCCGTGACAGAGAGATTGTCGATCCTGTGACCGAAGGCCTCATAGGTGCCCAGCCCAAGAGCCCGTTGCACCTGGGTCAGGATGACGCCGAAATGTGCGACCACGATCACGTCCCGCCCCTGATGCGCCTCCAGCAGCCGATCTACCGCGCCTGTGACGCGGGCCGAAACCTCGTGCCAGCTTTCGCCGCCCGGGGGGCGGACATCGCCCGGCTCCTCCCAATAGGCGCGCAGCCTGTCCTGATCCTCCACCTCGTCAAAACGGGCCAGTTCCCAGTCTCCGAAATGGATTTCGCGCAGGTCGGGATCATGCGGCAGGCGCTGACGCCCCGCCGCGATGGCATCTGCTGTCGCGCTGGCACGGATCAGGTCCGAGGAGATGATCACCGCATCGGCAGGCAGGGCCGCAGACAGTCGCGCGATCTGCGCGTGATCCGACAGATCGGCCGGCAGATCGGACCAGCCGACCATGGATTTCGCATGTGTCGGCCCGTGCCGCACCCAGAAGAAACGGCTCACAGCACCCCCTCCGGCAACTGCCCCTTGAGCACCATTGGCAATCCGGCCATCACCGCGACGACCAAACCGGCTTCGGCCGCGATACGTTGGTTCAACTCGCCCTGCGCCTGCCGGAACTGGCGGGCCAGCGCGTTGTCGGGCACGATCCCCTGTCCGACCTCGTTGCTGACCACGACGACCGGCGCGGCGCATTGGGCCAGCGCGCGCAGCAAGCCCTGACTTTCTGCGGCCAGGTCATGCCCCTCCAGCAGATGATTGCTGAGCCAGAGTGTCGCACAGTCAAGCAACACCGCCTGCGCAGCCCCGACCTCGGCCAGCGCAGGGCCAAGCTCCAGCGGGGCTTCGACGGTTTGCCAGCCCGTTCCGCGAATGGAGCGATGGCGTGCGATCTTGGCCTGCATTTCCGCGTCCCAGGCCTGCGCCGTGGCCAGATAGACCGGCGCGTGCCCCGATCCGAGGACAAATGCCTCGGCCCAGGCGGTTTTGCCCGAAGCCGCCCCGCCAAGAACCAGCGTCAGTTTTGGTAACATGCAAGACTCATGTTTTTTGATCCGATCCGTTTTTGCCTGCGTATCAAACTGCAAGACAAACAAAAACGGCTCATCGCGCGCAAGTTGCTCAGGGCCACAGTATGGGGGTGAAAATGGCACTTGATGCACCAAATGACATGACCCTGTCCCGCAAGGCCATGAAGGCCGAACTGCTGGATGCCGAGACCGAACTGCGCCTCGCCTATGCCTGGCGCGATCAGCGCGATGAGGCGGCGCTGCATCGCCTGATCACGGCCTATATGCGCTTGGCGATCTCGATGGCGTCCAAGTTCCGCCGCTACGGCGCGCCGATGAACGACCTGATCCAGGAAGCCGGCCTTGGCCTGATGAAGGCCGCCGACAAATTCGATCCTGACCGGGGGGTGCGTTTTTCGACCTATGCCGTCTGGTGGATCAAGGCCAGCATTCAGGATTATGTGATGCGCAACTGGTCCATGGTGCGGACCGGATCGACCTCCAGCCAGAAATCGCTGTTCTTCAACCTGCGCCGTGTGCAGGCGCGGCTCGAGCGTGAGGCGCAGGCGCGCGGCGAGGAACTGGATCGCCACCAGATGCGTCAGATGATCTCGACCGAGATTGGCGTGCCCCTGCACGATGTCGAGATGATGGAGGGGCGGCTGTCCGGTTCCGATTTCTCGCTCAACGCCACCCAATCCTCCGAGGATGAGGGGCGCGAATGGATCGACACGATCGAGGATGAGGGACATCAGGCGGCAGACATCGTCGAAAACGCGCATGATACGGCCGCCCTGCGCAATTGGCTGCTCGAGGCATTGGGCGCGTTGAACGACCGCGAACGTTTCATCGTGCGAGAGCGCAAGCTGCGCGACGATCCCCGCACCTTGGAGAGTCTGGGTGAGGAACTGGGTCTGTCCAAGGAGCGCGTGCGCCAACTGGAAGCCGCCGCCTTCGCCAAGATGCGCAAAAAGCTGGAAAGTCAGTCGCGCGAGGTGCAAGACTTCCTCGCATGAGATGTCTTGCCCTGATTGCCGCACTTGTCGCCGGGCCCGCCGTTGCGGGCCCTTTGCCTGCCGAACTGCTGGGGCGGGCCGCCGCAGCCCCGGTCATCATTGTGGGCGAGGTGCATGACAACCCCGCCCATCACGCAGCGCAAGCAGGACTTGTGGCCCATGTCCAGCCCCGCGCCATCGTCTTCGAAATGCTGACTACGGCGCAGGCGGGGACCGTGACGCCCGAGCTTCGCGCCGATCAGGCAGCGCTGGCTGCGGCGCTGAATTGGGCCGACAGCGGCTGGCCCGATTTCGCCATGTATCATCCGATCTTCATCGCGGCCCCGGATGCCGCGATATATGGGGCGGCTGTGCCGCGTGATGCAGCCCGCGCGGCGATGCAGGCGGGAGTCGCCGCGCATTTTGGCCCGAATGCTGCCGACTACGGTCTGACCGACGCGTTGCCCGCCGAGGTTCAGGCCGCGCAGGAGGAGATGCAGCAACAAGCGCATTGTAATGCCATGCCGCCCGAGATGCTGCCTGTCATGGTCGATCTGCAACGGCTGCGCGACGCGGTTCTGGCCCGCGAAACCCTGCGCGCGTTGGAGGAGACGGGCGGGCCGGTCGTCGTGATCACAGGCAATGGTCATGCCCGCGAGGATTGGGGCGTGCCCGCCTATCTATCGACGCTGCGTCCCGATCTCGACGTTCTGACCATCGGCCAGCAGGAAGACGGCAGCGGCGCGCCCGGCGATTTCGATGCCTTTCTGTCGGCCCCTGCGGTCGACCGCCCCGATCCCTGCGCCGTTTTTCGCGACAAGGGCTAGGCCAGAGCCGCGTGGTGCCGCCTTGCCAGTGCGTGGCGCTGGTCCTACTGTCGCCCCAAGTGACGGAGGCAGGGAACATGCTGAGCGGCAAACGTATTCTTCTGATCATCGGAGGCGGCATTGCCGCCTATAAAACCCTCGACCTGATCCGCCGTCTGCGTGAACGGGGGGCGGCCGTCACGCCGGTTCTGACCCGCGCGGGCGCTGAATTCGTCACGCCTCTCTCCGTGTCGGCATTGGCCGGGCACAAGGTCCATACCGATCTGTTCGACCTGACCGAGGAGGCCGAGATGGGCCATATCCAACTGTCGCGCAGTGCCGATCTGGTCGTGGTGGCCCCTGCGACGGCGGATCTGATGGCCAAGATGGCCCATGGCCATGCCAATGATCTGGCCTCGACCCTGTTGATGGCGACCGACACGCCCGTGCTGATTGCGCCGGCCATGAATGTGCGCATGTGGGATCACCCCGCCACGCAACGCAATCTGGCGCAACTACTGTCCGACGGCCTGCGTGTCGTCGGCCCCAATCCGGGCGATATGGCTTGCGGCGAATACGGACCCGGCCGCATGTCCGAACCCCTGGAGATCGTGGCCGCGATCGAGAGTGCCTTGGGGCAGGGGCCATTGACGGGCAAGCATATCCTCGTGACTTCTGGTCCCACGCATGAACCGATTGATCCGGTGCGCTATATCGCCAATCGCTCCTCGGGGGCGCAGGGCGCAGCGATTGCCCGCGCTCTCGCCGGGCTTGGGGCGGATGTCACCTTTGTCACCGGACCTGCCGACGTGCCGCCCCCCGCGGGTGTGAAGGTTCTGCGGATCGAGACCGCGCAGCAGATGCTGCAAGCGGTCGAGGACGCGTTGCCCGCCGATGCCGCCATTTTCGCTGCGGCCGTGGCCGACTGGCGCGTCGCCTCTGCCTCCGGTTCCAAGATCAAGAAGGACGCAGGCCGCCTGCCAGTGCTGGAATTTGCCGAGAACCCGGATATCCTGGCCACCGTCAGCCAGCGCAAGACCCTGCGCCCGTCTCTGGTCGTGGGCTTTGCCGCCGAAACGGATGACGTGGTCGCCCATGCCACCGCCAAACGGGCGCGCAAGGGCTGCGATTGGATCATGGCCAATGATGTCAGTCCCGCGACGGGCATCATGGGCGGCACAGAAAACGCCGTCCACCTGATCACCGCCGAGGGGGTCGAAGACTGGCCGCGCATGTCCAAACAGGCCGTCGCCGAGAGGCTGGCCGACAGGATCGCCGCCGCCTTGCGATAGGTTCAGCGCGGGCAGGTCAGGGCCTTGGCCCAGTCAGGCTGCGCAGCCAAGGGGCCAAGGTCGCGGCTGATCAGGCCTCCGCTGTCCCATGAAACCGCCACCATCCGCCGCCAGTCGGACGAGGCCAGCACAGCCTCTGCCGTACCGCCGCAATCCCGCACCCCGCCTGCGATGACCTCCTCTCCGATCCGGTGATTTGTGACGTCTGCCAGCGATCCACGCTCTACCAGACGGTCCCCTTCCAGCCCGACAAGGCGCAGCGTCCTGCCCAGATGTGGGGTCTCGACATAGGCGATGTCCGTCTTGCCATCCCCGGTAAAATCGCCCTGACCCAAGGGGGCCAGCCAGCGAAAGCGCGTGCCGATGTAATCGGTGGCGGCCAGCAAACTGAACAACGGCGCGTCAGTTGCATCCGCCTCGCGCAGCGCCCAGACAGTCAACCTTGCCCCCAAATCGGCATGGCTCTGCACGACAACCACCTCCGGGCGTCCGTCGCCGGTCACATCCCAAAGACGTGGGGCGACATCCTCGAACACCAGTGGCGCGGTCAACGTCAAGTGACCCGTGATCACTGGGGCCGCGCAGCCCGAACAGACCTGTGCCGTAACAGAAAGCCGGGTGAAAGACGGAATGCGGCCCAGCACATCATGCGGATAGCGATCCGTGGGCTCTGACAAGCTCGCCGCGACAGCCCAGGGCAGACTCCCCCCTTGCGTCGCAGGATCACCCTTCACCGAGACCTGCGCCCTCTCTGCCAAGGCGCCGCCTGCGGCGGAAGTGATGATCCAGCAGAGGGCCAATAACCGGATTTTCATTGATGTGATACTTCCATGAGCAGAGGAAAGTTGTGGCGAAAGAAGAACTAATGGCAATTTTGTTGCGTCTGGCGCGATGTCCGGTCAATGCCGCGCAACCAGCCACCAACCTGTCGCAACGCCTTCGTCAAGACTAGCGCCTCTGATCGCCAAAGGCCCAGCACGACCTGTCGCGCTGCGATCAAAACCCGGTGATACCTTGCAAGACAGGGTCTTTCGGTTATGTCTCAAGACACGCCCGACCTGCCTAAGGTCAAACCGGACGCAACCAACAGCAAAGGGCATCCCATGCCGACCATCCGCTGTCTCCGAACGCCGGACGCCGATCCCGCCGTGCCCCTGCCGTCCTATGAGACGGGCGGCGCGGCCGGTGCCGATCTGCGCGCGAACTTCCCGCCGGACCAGCGCGATGGCCTGACCCTTGGCCCCGGTGCCCGCGCGCTGGTGCCCACGGGGTTGCAAATCGCGATTCCCGACGGCCATGAGGTGCAGATCAGACCCCGCTCTGGCCTTGCCCTCAAACACGGGATCACCCTGCCCAACAGCCCCGGCACGATTGACAGCGATTATCGCGGGCCATTGGGCGTGATCATCCTGAACGCGGGGCAGGAGCCCTTTCACATCGCCCATGGCGAGCGGATCGCGCAGATGGTGCTGGCCCCGGTCCTGCGCGCCAGCTTTGACCTTGTTGACACGCTGGATGAAACAGCGCGCGGGCAGGGCGGCTTCGGCTCGACCGGGCGGAGTTGAGGCATGGCGTTGGTCTTCTTCATGGCGGCGGTTCTATGGGGGATCGGTGCCTTCATGGGCACACCGCGCCGGATGCGTTGGACCATGATTGCCGTCCTTTGGATCGGCGTCGTGGTGATCCACCTGACCCTGCCCGCAGGTGCGCCGCTGCGCCTGTCCACCGGAGGGAGCGCTGCGCCATGGCTTTTGCTTGGCGGGTTTGCCGCACTGATCCTGACCTATCGGACATTGTTGAACCGTCTGCGCATCCGCGCCGATGGCAGCGCGACCGATCCGGGTCTGCCCCCGCAGAATGGGCCATTCTCGGACACTGAACTGGACCGCTACGCCCGCCACATCGTGCTGCGCGAAGTGGGCGGCACAGGGCAGCGCAAGCTCAAGGATGCCCGGGTGCTTGTCATCGGGGCCGGCGGTCTGGGGTCGCCGGCGCTGCTCTATCTGGCGGCTGCCGGGGTGGGCACAATCGGCGTGATCGACCATGACACGGTGGATAACTCCAACCTGCAACGGCAGGTGATCCATACGGATGACCGTATCGGAATGCCCAAGGTCTTTTCTGCCGAGGCGGCGATGCGCGCCCAGAACCCTTTCGTCACCCCGCGCCCCTACAATCGCCGCCTGACCGCAGACATGGCCAGCGACCTCTTTGCCGATTATGACCTGATCCTTGACGGCACCGATGACAGCGACACCCGCTATCTGGTGAACAAGACAGCCGTCGCTCTTGGCAAGCCGCTGATCTCCGGCGCCCTCTCGCAATGGGAAGGACAGATTGCCCTGTTCGATCCGGCGCGGGGCGGCCCCTGCTATCAATGCATTTTCCCCGAAGCTGCCGCCCCCGGCCTTGCCCCAAGCTGCGCCGAGGCGGGGGTGATCGGCCCCTTGCCGGGCGTGATCGGCTCCATGATGGCGCTTGAGGCGATCAAGCTGATCACCGGCGCGGGACAAGACCTGCGCGGCCGGATGCTGATCCATGACGCGCTCCATGCCGAACATCGCACCATTCGTCTGCACAGGCGCGAGGATTGCCCGATCTGCGCCGCATCCCACCCAACCAAGGACATGACCGATGACAAACCCGCTGCTTGAGACATGGACCACAGCTTTCGGTCTGGCCCCGTTTGACCGGATCGCGGATGCCGACTTCGCCCCCGCCTTCGAGGCGGCACTGGCGGCCCACAAGGCCGAGGTGCAGGCGATTGCCGCGAACCCCGCCACCCCCGACTTCGACAATACCGTGGGCGCGCTGGAAGGGGCGGGAAAGGATCTGGATCAGGTTCTGTCGGTTTTCTATACCCTTGCAGGGGCCGACAGCACCCCCGCCCGCGAGGCGTTGCAGCGCGATTTCTCGCCCCGGCTTGCCGCCCATTCCGCCGAGATCACGGGAAACAAGGCGCTATTCGCCCGCGTGGCCGACCTTTGGGCGCGGCGCGACGATCTGGGCCTGACCGACGAACAGGCGCGCGTCCTGATGCTGACCCATCGCGGCTTTGTCCGCTCAGGGGCCGCCCTGACCGGGGCCGAGGATGCGCGCATGGCCGCCATCAAATCGCGCCTGGCCGTGCTGGGCACACAGTTCACCCAGAACCTGCTGGCGGATGAGCGCGCGTGGTATCTGCCCCTGTCCGAGGATGATCTGGCGGGATTGCCCGGTTTTCTGGTCTCGGCCGCCCGTGCGGCAGGTGCGGAAAAGGGCGCGGATGGCCCGGTCATCACCCTGTCGCGTTCGCTCATCACGCCTTTCCTGCAATTCTCGCCCCGCCGGGATCTGCGCGAGATGGCGTGGCGCGCCTCGGTCGCGCGCGGCGCCAATGGCGGCGAAACGGACAACCGCGCCATTGCCGCCGAAATCCTGTCCCTGCGCGCCGAACGCGCAGCCCTTCTGGGCTATGACAGTTTCGCTGCCTACAAGCTCGAAACCGAAATGGCCCGCACCCCCGAGGCCGTTCGCGATCTGTTGATGCAGGTCTGGACCCCGGCCCGCGCGCAGGCCGAGGCGGATGCCAAGGTGCTGGAGCGGATGATGCACGAGGATGGCGTCAATGGCGATTTGGAGCCGTGGGACTGGCACTACTACGCTGCCCGCCGCCGTCAGGCCGAACATGATCTGGATGAGGCGACGCTGAAACCCTATCTGCAACTCGACCGGATGATCGAGGCCAGCTTCGCCTGCGCGAACCGCCTGTTCGGGTTGGAATTCACGCCGCTCGATCTGCCGCTTTACCACCCCGACGCGCGGGCGTGGCAGGTGACGCGGAACGGGCAGCATATCGCGGTCTTCATCGGCGACTACTTCGCGCGCGGCTCGAAACGCTCGGGCGCCTGGTGTTCCGCGATGCAGTCACAGGCGAAATACCCCGAGGTCCGCCACCCGATCGTGATCAATGTCTGCAACTTCGCCAAGGGCGATCCCGCGCTGCTCTCCTATGACGATGCGCGCACGCTGTTTCATGAATTCGGCCATGCCTTGCATCAGATGCTGTCGGATGTGACCTATCCGTCGATCTCGGGCACCTCGGTCGCGCGCGATTTCGTGGAACTGCCCAGCCAGCTTTACGAACACTGGCTGGAAGTGCCCGAGGTGCTGGCCGAATTCGCCACCCATGCCGAGACTGGCGCGCCGATGCCGCGTGACATGCTGGATCGTCTGCTGGGGGCCGCGACCTTCGACATGGGCTTTCAGACCGTGGAATACGTGGCCTCGGCCCTGGTCGATCTGGCCTTCCACGATGGACCACCCCCCGCCGATCCGATGGCAAAACAGGCGCAGGTTCTGGCCGACATCGGGATGCCGCGCACCATCGCCATGCGCCACGCCACACCGCATTTCGCGCATGTCTTCTCTGGTGATGGCTATTCCAGCGGCTATTACAGCTACATGTGGTCCGAGGTGATGGATGCAGATGCCTTCGCCGCGTTCGAGGAGGCAGGCAGTGCCTTCGATCCCGAACGCGCGCGGGCGCTCGAGGAATTCATCCTCTCCAAAGGCGGCTCGCAGGATCCGGCCGCGCTTTACACCGCCTTCCGTGGTCGCCTGCCGGGGGTAGAGGCCCTGTTGAAAGGGCGCGGTCTGGCCGCCTGAAACGACAAAGGCCCCGGTGATCCGGGGCCTTTTTCATGAATGATATGACCTGATCTCAGATCGTCTGATCGTAATCGCCCACGCTTGGCTCTGTCCGGATCACGGCGTCGATCTCGGCAAAAATGGCGCGCATCTCGGCCTCACTCTCGGGGCTTTCGCAGACAACGACCAGATTGGGCGTGTTCGACGAGGCACGCACCAGACCCCAGCCGCCATTGTCCAGAATGACCCGCGCACCGTTGACCGTCACCACGGTTGCGATCTTGCGCCCGGCCAGTGTCTCGCCCGCTTCATGCTTGGCCACCAGCTTGGCCACCAGCCGTTCAAGCACCTGATATTTCTCGGTATCGGCGCAATAGGGCGACATGGTCGGTGTCGCCCATGTCTGCGGCAGGGCGCGGCGCAGGTCGGACATCGACATCTCCGGGTTGCGATCCATCAGCTTGCAGATTTCCACCGCAACCCGCATCCCGCAGTCATAGCCACGCCCGATCGGACCGGCCAGGAAGTAGTGACCCGACTTCTCGAACCCCGCCAGCGCGCCCAGTTCCTTGACCCGCCGCTTCATATGGCTGTGCCCGGTCTTCCAGTAATCCGCCTTGACGCCATTGGCGATCAACTCAGGATCCGAGGCGAAAAGCCCCGTCGATTTCACATCCGCCACAAAGGTGCTGCCGGGATAGAGTTTCGACAGGTCGCGGGCCATGATGACCCCCATCTTGTCGGCGAAGATCTCTTCACCCTCGTCATCCACCACACCGCAGCGGTCGCCATCGCCATCAAAGCCAAGCGCGAAATCCGCGCCCGAGGCTTTCACGCTGTCCGACATGTCGTGCAGCATTTCCAACGCCTCGGGGTTCGGGTTGTAATGCGGAAAGGTGTAGTCCAGCGTGTTATGGCTGGGGATCACTTCAACCCCCAGACGGGCGAACAGTTCAGGCGCAAAGGCCGAGGCGGTGCCATTGCCCGTGGCGCACACCACGCGCAGCTTGCGCGTCATGCGGAAATCGCCCACCAGATCGTCCAGATAGGCCTCGCGCACGCCATCCACGAATTCATAAGCGCCGCCCGCTGCTGCCTCGCCCTGACCGTTCAGGACGATGTCACGCAGTTCCGCCATCTCGTCGGGGCCATGGGTCAGGGGGCGGTCAAAGCCCATCTTCACCCCGGTCCAGCCGTTCGGGTTATGGCTGGCCGTGACCATCGCCACGGCTGGCACATCCAGATGGAACTGCGCGAAATAGGCCATGGGCGACAGTGCCGGGCCAATATCCTTGACGGTGATCCCCGCCTGCATCAGCCCAAGGATCAGCGCGTTCTTGATCGAGAGCGAATAGTCGCGATAGTCATTGCCCACCGCGATCACCGGCGCAATCCCGCGCCGCCGCATCTGGGTGCCCAGACCCAGACCCAGGGCGGTGATGCCGGGCAGGTTGATCTGATCGGGATATTTCCAGCGCGCGTCATATTCGCGAAAGCCGGTCGGCGTGATCATAGGGTCACGCAGGAATTCCCAGGTGTTTGGTGTCACAGTAGGCGCGGGTTTGGTCACGGTGCGGTCTTTCTTGTCTGAAAAGGAATTCAAAGGCGGATCGGGTCGGCCTTGGCCAGCCGGTCAAATGACATCAGGCTCTGGATCAGCGCGTCCATCCGGTCGAGGGGTATCATATTCGGTCCGTCCGAGGGCGCGCTGTCCGGGTCTTCGTGGGTTTCGATGAAAACGGCCGCAATGCCAAGGGACACAGCCGCGCGCGCCATCACAGGGGCAAATTCCCGCTGACCGCCGCTGGATCCCCCCTTGCCGCCGGGCTGCTGCACGGAATGGGTGGCGTCCATCACAACAGGATAGCCGGTCGCCGCCATCTGGGGCAGGGCGCGCATGTCGGCAACCAGCGTGTTGTAACCAAAGGAGGTGCCGCGCTCCGTCAGAAGGATGCGCGTGTTGCCCGTGCTTTCGATCTTGTCGATCACATTGGGCATGTCCCATGGGGCCAGAAACTGCCCCTTCTTGACGTTGATCGCGGCCCCCGTCTGCCCGGCGGCCAGCAGAAGATCCGTCTGGCGGCACAGGAAGGCGGGGATTTGCAGCACGTCGCAGACCGTGGCGGCCGGGGCGCATTGCCCTTCGTTATGCACATCGGTCAGGACCGGGACGGACAGGCTGTCCTTGACCCGCTGCAACACGCGTAGCCCCTCATCCAGACCCAGACCGCGCCGCCCCGCGACAGAGGTGCGGTTCGCCTTGTCATAGCTGGCCTTGAAGATGAACTGCGCCCCGGCTTTGGCGCAGATCTCCTGCATCCGGGAGGCGATCATCAGGGCATGATCCGCACTCTCCAGCTGGCACGGTCCTGCGATGACCGTCAAAGGCGCGTCATTGCCGACGCTCAAGGCTCCGATGGAAACAGTTTTCATGTCAGCTAGAGACCTGTTCGCGCAGGATCGAGGCGGTCAGTGAAATCATCAGATAAATTCCCGAGAAGATGAGGAAGGCCAGGATCGTATTCTCGAACGCACGCGGATAGGTCGGTTCGTCCGGGGCCACGGGTCGCACGCTGGTGGTCAGGTAACGCACCTGACGGTTCGCCTCAAGCTCGGTCTGTTTCTCGTTCTGGAGTGCGGATTGCAAAAACAGATCCGCCGTCGCCAGATCGGCCTGCGCCATCTGGATCTGTGCCGTGATCGCGGCCAGCGAGTTCTGCCCTTCGGTCGCGTTGGTCAGACGCCGGTTCTGCCGTTCCAGATCCTCACGCAGCAATCGCACCTCAGAGCGCAGCGCATCCACCCGCGCGGCATTGGGACGGGCGTTGTTCAGCTGCGAATTGAGGGCCAGTTCCTTTTCCTGCACCTGCATTTCAACGGCATTGATCAGCGCGCGGATGCTGGCAATCTCGCCCTGAGGGTCAAGGATCGTGCCTTCCTGAAGTTTCACCAGCCGTTCCTGCGCCTCGCGCCGTTCGGCCTTGGCCTGCTCAAGACTGGCGCGGGCATCGCGCATCTGATCCTCGCGTTTGCGCCGCGACAACTCGTCCACACGTTCCTCGGCATAGTCGATCAGATGCGAGGAGAAGGCGGCGCTGATCTGCGGATCGGCGGCAATCACTTCCATGCGGATGACGCCTTCGGTGGGATCATAGCCGATCTTCACGTTCTTCTTGTAAACCTTGTAGGCCGCCTCATCCGTGGCATTGGGGTCCAGCCGCTGAATGGGGTCGATCCAGTCCTGCCGGAAGTGATCCTTGAACCCCATATCCTCGTTCAGCCGTATCATCGAGTCGCGCGACTGCATGTAGGATTGCACGGCGATACTGTCCTGATTGGTCGCAAACTGCGTCCCGCTCAGCAATCCGCCCAGACCGCCGCCACCGCCCTGCGCATCCGCCTGAAGGATCAGGAACTCGGATTTGGTCGCATACATCGGCGTGGCATAGGCAAAGTAATACCACCCCGCCAGAAGCGTCGGCAGGAACACGAAAGTGGTCAGTCGCGTCAGAAGCAGCAGCAGCTTGCGCCGCCGCCGGCGGGCAATGTCCCGCTGGATGTCCATGATGTCCCGCGCCCGTCGCTCGGAGGGGCTCACCTCGGTCGAGGGCAGATAGGGGTTGCCCGCCGGCATCGTCTGCGGCAGTTGCACACGCCCGATCGGTGTCGCGCCCGGCACGACACCCGGAGCGGCGCGCGCGGCACCCGGCTGCGCGACATAGGCCTCTTCCTCCTCGGCCTCGTCATCGCGCGGCATGACAAGGTCCAGCATGGTGGCGCGCTGGAAGGGATCAATCCCCTCGGCCCGCAGCAGGCGGACCGCATCAAAATCCGATGTCGGTGCCAGCCCATGCTTCTGCGCCACGCGGCGCGCCATGCGCAATTGCCGCCCGGTCAGACCCTCGCGGCGGATGGCGTCGATCTCGGGGCCGGCGTCGGTAAAGGGTGCACCGCCCACCAGCTCGGATATGTCGGGTGCTGCATCATCGGGCATCGGGTGCAAGTCCCGCGGATCTGCCGCACGGTGGTGGCTGACAGGATCGTGCCTTTCGACCGGCGCCGCACCGGGGCGTTGCGCAAAGGCACGGTTCTGGATCAGCGGTGTCGGCCCCGACGGGGCGGCCGCGGTGCTGGTCTGCTCTTGCTCGACCCCAGAGAATGCCTCGGTCAGGCTGCGCCTGATGCGGAATTTCCTAGCCTTGGGTTTCGTAATCATACAGCTCTTTCGCTTCTTCCAAGGTGTCAAACATATGCAACTTGCCGTCCATCAACACGGCGGCAGAGCGGGCGAATTTCTCAAGCACCTGCGGCTGGTGCGAGACGATGATCACGGTCGTATTGCGCAGCCTTTCGCGCAGGATCTCTCCGGCCTTGCGGTTGAACTCCGCATCGGTCGAGGATGGCATCCCCTCGTCGATCAGATAGATGTCGAAATCCAGCGCCAGCATCAGCGCAAAGGAAAACCGCGCCCGCATCCCCGAGGAATAGGTGCCCAGCGGTTGTTCGAAATATTCGCCAAGATTGCACAGCCAGCGGCAGAACGCCTCGACATAGTCGGGGTCCAGCCCGTAAAGCCGCGCGATATAGCGGCTGTTCTCGACCGCGGACACGCGAGAGACGACGCCACCCATGAAACCCAGCGGAAAGCTGATCCTTGCTTCGCGGCGGATGAACCCCTCGTCAGGTTTCTCAAGCCCGGCCATCATGTTGATCAATGTCGTCTTGCCGGTGCCATTCGGTGCCAGAATGCCCAGCGATTTGCCCAGTTCGACGCGAAAGCTGACCCTATCGAGGATCACCTTGCGCTGCATCCCCGTCCAGAAGGACTTGCTGACGTTATCGAATTCGAGCATTCAACGCTCCGGTCTGCTCCTGCCCACCCTCTTAGCGGGGTTGTGTTAACTCGCACTTAGCAATGGCTTTGGGCGCATGTCGAGCCACCGCTGTCACTTCACAAACTTTCGCGGCAAATTTATGTCATCCGCGCGGAAACTATAGCTTACGGTAGCCCGGATCACCAAGCCCTCTCTCAGCGCCTCGCGTGTCATGTGGCCTGCCTGCTGCTGGACCCCGCCCGCCCGCGTGATAGGCTGACTTCCATGGATGCCTCTGCCTTGACCCTGTCGCGCCGGATCGACGCCTGCCGCCTCTGCGCGGCGCGGTTTGCGGCCACAGCCACCGCCCACAGCCCGCGCCCGGTTGTCTGGTTCCGCCCCGGCGCCCGGCTGCTGATTGCGGGCCAGGCGCCGGGGATGCGGGTGCATCAGTCGGGCCGCCCTTTCAACGATCCCTCGGGCGACAGGTTGCGGGACTGGCTGGGACTGACCCCGGATGAATTCTATGACCGTGACCGCGTCGCCATCGTGCCCATGGCCTTTTGCTTTCCGGGCTATGACGCCAAGGGGGCCGACCTGCCTCCGCCCCCCATTTGCGCGCGCACATGGCACGCAGAGGTCATGGCCGCGCTTCCCTCTCTGCGTCTGCGCGTTCTGGTGGGTGGTCACGCCCATCGCTGGCATCTGGGCACGCGGCAGCCCGTCGCACAGACCGTGGCCGCATGGCGCGAACATGGCCCCGGGGTTTTCCCCTTGCCTCACCCGTCCTGGCGCAATACCGCTTGGCTTCGCAAAAATCCGTGGTTCGATGCCGAGGTTCTGCCCGCGCTGCGCGCCGCTGTCCGGAGAGTGATGGATGACCGACCTGACCCCGCTTGATACCGCCCATGCCGCGATGGAGGCCGCTCCCGCCGATGACGCGGCACGGCTGCGCTTCTACGAACGGCTTGCGGATTCCGAGATGTTCCTGCTGCTGTCCGAGGAGGCGCAGGGCGACAATATCACGCCCGAGGTCTTTGACCTGGGTGACGCCAGTTTCGTGCTGGTCTTCGACCGCGATGACCGTCTGGCGCAGTTCGTGGGCAAACCGGCGCCCTATGCCGCCTTGTCGGGACGGGTGATCGCGGGGCTTCTGGCTGAACAGGGGATCGGCATGGGTGTCAATCTGGACGTTGCCCCGTCCTCGATCCTGATCCCGCCCGAGGCGGTGACCTGGCTGGCCGGCACCCTTGGCAACGCCCCGTCCGAGGCCGAGGCGCGGATCGAGGCGCTGTCCAGCCCGCGCGGCCTGCCCGAGCGCCTGCTGACCGCACTGGACACGAAACTGGCCAGCGCCGCAGGTCTTGCCGATGCCGCCTATCTGCTGGGCGTCACCTATGAAGAAGGCGGCAAGGGGCATATGCTGGCCTTCGTGGACGCGGCCCCCGGCGCCCAAGGGTCACTGGCCCGCGCCGTGGCCGAGGCGCTGACCTTCTCGGGGATCGAAGCCGGGGCGCTGGATGTCGCCTTTTTCCGCGCGGCCGAGCCGATGGCGGCGCGTCTGGCCCAGCACGGTCTGCGCTATGACCTGCCGCAACCGGCCGAGGCCGTGCAGGAGGTTCTGCGCATGGCCCCCGGCTCCGATCCCGCAAAGCCACCCCGGCTGCGCTAGGCCGTCACGCGGCGGTCAATAGCCGAGCTTGCGATCCACCAGATGCAGAAAAGGCTCACCCGCCTCGCCCCGCCGGACGTTTTCGGCGATCACGCGCGAGGCTGAGGCGGGCCGCGTTTCGGATGCGATATGCGGCGTGACCGTGACCGACCGATGCGCCCAGAACGGATGATCCGCGGGCAGGGGTTCGACCCGGAACACATCCAGCGTGGCATGGCCGATCTGCCCGCTGTCCAGCGCGGCCAGCAGCGCCGCATCGTCGATCAGCGCGCCCCGGCCGGGGTTCAGGATCACCGCCCCGCGCGGCATCAGCGCCAGACGCGCCGCATTCAGCAGGTTCTCGGTCGCCGCCGTCAGGGGCAGCAGCAGCACCGCGATCTCGGCACGCGACAAGGCCTGCGTCAGCCCCTCGTCACCATGCAGGCAGCGCACCCCCGCCACATCGCGCGGGCTGCGGCTCCATCCGGTCACGTCAAACCCCAGGCCCGCCAGGGCCTGCGCACAGGCCGACCCCAAGGCGCCAAGGCCCAGAACCGTCACCTTCCGGTCTTCGGCCAGCGGTGGCACATGCTTGTCCCAGACACCGTGCAGCCCGCGAATATGCCGGTCCATCCCCAGATGATGCCGCAAGCTGTGGCCCGTCACCCATTCCATCATGCCCTGCGTCAGCCCGTGATCCACCATCCGCGCCAAGGGCTGCGTCAAACTCGTGTTGCCCACCACATGCTCGACCCCCGCCCAGAGATTCAGCACCGCCTTGCAGCGCGTATAGGGGGTGAAATCCTGCACCGTGCTGTTGGGCGCATAGACGATGTAATCCACCTGATCCGGCGCCATCTCGCGCGACAGATTGGCTTTGACCCCCACCTCGGCCAGTGCGGTGGTCAGCGGGGCCTCATAGGCGGCCCAGCTGTCGGGCTTTGCGGCAAACAGGATATTCACGGTCATGTCTTGGCCTTCCGGTCGGTTCAGGGAAAATCAGCGGGGCTTGTGGATATGCGCGCTTTGGACAAGGCCAAAGGCAACCATCAGCACCAGCATCGCCGATCCGCCATAGCTGACCAGCGGCAGCGGCACGCCGACGACCGGGGCCAGCCCCATCACCATCGACATGTTCACCGCAAAATAGAGGAAAAACGTCAGCGCGATCCCCAGCGTCAGCAGGGATGAAAAGCGGTCCTTGTTGGACAGCGCCGTGGCCACGCAGAACACGATGATCAGCGCGTAAAGCCCCAGCAGGGATACACCGCCGATAAAGCCGAACTCCTCGGCCAATGTCGTGAAGATGAAGTCGGTGTGTTTTTCAGGCAGGAAGTTCAGACGGCTTTGCGTGCCCTGCATGAAACCCCGCCCCGTCCAGCCGCCAGATCCCAGTGCGATCTTGGCCTGCGTGATGTGATAGCCCGCGTTCAGCGGATCTTGGGACGGATCAAGGAACGTGTCGATCCGCCGATACTGATAATCCTTGAGCAATTGCCAAGACGTGCCACGCGACTGAAAGACCGCCGCCACGATGCCGATACCGCTGGCAAAGACCGCGGCGAAATATCCCCAATGCACCCCGGCCACGAACATCAGCCCCGCCCCGCCGAAAATCAGCAGCAACGCCGTGCCCAGATCGGGCTGCGTCAGGACCAGTGCCGTCGGCAGCAGGATAAAGAAGACAGGCACCGCCACCCAGAACGGATGCGAGACTTTCTTCATCGGCAGCCAGTCATAATAGGCGGCCAGAAACATCACCAACGTGACCTTGGCCAGTTCCGACGGCTGCAACCGCATGAAACCCAGGTCGATCCACCGTTGCGCCCCACCGCCTGTGGCACCGAAGAATTCGACCGCCAGCAGCAGCAGCAACGACACCAGATAGGCCAGCGCCGCCATGTTGCGCCAGAACCAGATCGGCACCATCGCGACGATGAACATCACCACCAGTCCCAGACCGAAACGCTGCATCTGCGGCTCGGTCCAGCGGGTGAACGATCCGCCGGCCACGGAATAGAGCATCAGAAACCCGACACTGGCCACAGCGACCAGCAAAAGCACGATCGGCCAGTTCAGATACAGAACCTTGCGGATACCCGAAGGCACCGTCTTGACGGTATACTCAAGATAACTCATGCGCGGTCCTGTCCGGGGCGCAGCACCGGCTCTCTTTCGCGCCGCAGCCGTTCCTGAAGCGCCTGCGCGCGGGACCGTTCCGCCTCGGGATAGGCATCCAGCGGCGGATCACCGTTATAGAGCGCCTGAAGCGTGATGTCGCGCGCCACCGGGGCCGCCACGGCAGAGCCGCCGCCACCATGTTCCACGACCACAGCCACCGCGATGCGCGGGTTGTCGTAAGGGGCGTAGTTCACGAACAGCGCATGGTCGCGCCGTTCCCAAGGCAGATCCTCGTTGCGGATCACACCCCGCGCGCGCTCTGCGGCGGTGATGTTGCGGACCTGGCTGGTGCCGGTCTTGCCCGCCATGCGATAGCCATCCGTGATGATACGGCTGCCATAGGCCGTGCCGCGCCGGTTGTTTGTCGCCTCGAACATGGCGCGGCGGATCGCGCGCATATGGTTCTCGTTGAAGCCCAGCGGCTCGGCCGCCACAACCGGCTGCTCGACCCCGTCAATGCTGCGGATCAGACGCGGCTCGACCTTGCGCCCGACCGCCAGCCGCGCCGTCATCACCGCCAGATGCAGCGGCGAGGTCAGCACATAACCCTGCCCGATCGAGGCGTTGACCGTATCACCGACGCGCCACTCCTGATCGAAGGCTTCCCGCTTCCACTCTCGCGTGGGGGCCCGCCCGCGCGCCACCGCCGACATCGGCAGATCGAAGCGCACGCCGATGCCCAGCTTTTCGGCCATTGCCGACATCGCGTCGATCCCCACCTTCAGCGCCAGATCGTAGTAATAGACATCGCAGCTTTCCCGCAGCGCCGTCTCAAGGTTCATATGCCCGTGCCCGGCCCGCTTCCAGCAATGAAAGCGGCGATCCGACACATCCAGATGACCCGGACACCAGACCGTTTCCTCGGGCGTGATCACACCGGCATCCAGCGCGGCCAGAACCGTCACCATCTTGTAGGTGGACCCCGGCGGATAGAGGCCCTGCACCGATTTATTGGCCAGCGGGCGATAGTTGTTCTCGGTCAGAAGCGCGTAATCCGAAACCGAGATGCCGCGCACGAACAGGTTGGGATCAAAGCTCGGGGCCGAGGCGATGGACAGCAGATCGCCGGTCTCGCAATCCATGACCACCGCAGCTGCGCTTTCGCCCGCCAGCCGCGCCTGCACATAGCTTTGCAGGGCATTGTCCACCGTCAACTGGATATTCGCCCCGGCCTTGCCCTCCTGCCGGTCCAGCTCGCGCATCACGCGACCGGCGGCATTGACCTCGACACGTTTGGTGCCCGCCTTGCCGCGCAGCACCTCTTCTTGCCGCGCCTCAAGCCCGACCTTGCCGATCTGAAAGCGCGGGATGCGCAGCAAATGATCCGGGTTTTCGATCTTGGACAGATCGTAATCGCTGATGGGTCCGACATAGCCGATCACATGGGCGAAATCCGGCCCCGTGGGATAGAACCGCGACAGACCCACCTCGGGCGTCACGCCGGGCAGGGCAGGGGCATTGATCGCCACCTTGGAGATGTCATCCCAGCTGACACGGTCCGCCACCGTCACCTGCGTGTCGCCCCGGCTTTCGCGCATCTCCTCCAATGCGCGTTCCTGATCCTCCGGGCTCAGGTCGATCAACATCGCCAGACGCCGCATCACCATGTCGATGTCGCCCGCATCCTCGCGCACCATGATGATGCGATAGCTGGGCTGGTTCTCGGCAATCACCGCACCGTTACGATCATAGATCTGGCCGCGGGCCGGGGCGATCAGCCGGATGCTGATGCGGTTCTCCTCGGCCAGAACGCGGAACTGGTCGGCCTGCTCGACCTGCATATACCGCATCCTGAGGCCAAGGACGCCCATGAAGGCCAGCATCGAGCCCCCCATGACCAGCCCGCGCCGGGTGATCCGGCGGGCCGAGTCGGCGCTGTCCTTGGGATTGCGTCTCATATCCGTTGTCCCAACCTGTCCAGATCACCGGGCGCCGATTTGCGCACCCCAAAGACCAGTTGCGAGATCATGACAACCACAGGATAGCAGATCAAGGTCATCACCACATGGATCACGGTCAGTCCAAGGGGCGCTTGCGGCACCATCAGCACCGCCAGAACCAGCCGGTTCCCCAGCGTGATGACCAGGAATATCCCCGCCACCGCCAGCCATTCCATCATGAACGGCTGATCGCGCAGATTGCGCGCGCGGTTCTTCAACGCCTGCGTGCCCATGACCATCAAGGCCGCCCAAAGCCCGGGCGGGCGCAGCAGCAGCAGATCCGCCAGAAGGACAATGACGGCGACGGAAAGGGCCGGCACGAACTCGGGCCGCCGCAGCGCCCAGGCAAAGGTCAGCGCCACCAGAAGATCCGGCCCGGTCCAGACCTGCGGCTGGAAATCCAGCGGGATCAGATTGGCAAAGATCACCGCCAGCGCCAGCCCCAGATACAGCATCCGCATCGCCCAGACACGCGGCGCGCTTCCCTCAGCCATTGCCATCCTCCGTTCCCGACAGGATGTCTTCGGCGGCGGGCAGCGGGGCGGGGGTCGCGCGCGGCTGAACCGGAGCCACCAGCGCGCCGGGGTCACGGATCACCTCGGTGCCGGGGTTGCGCAGCACACGCAGGAACTCCAGCCGTTCGTAATCGGCGGCCAGAACGACACGCAGGCGCCCGCCCGGATCGGCCGCAACCTGCCCAATCAACAGACCGGCGGGAAAGACGCCGCCATCACCGGATGACACGACCCTGTCGCCCGGACGCACCAGATCCGCATCCTCTAGGAACGAAATCGGCGGCGCGGGCGTATTGTCACCCTGAACGATGGCCGTCTGCCCCGAAGGCTGGATCGTCGCCGGAATGCGGCTGGCCGGATCGGTCAGCAGGATCACCCGCGACGTATCCCGCCCCACGCCCGAAATCCGGCCCACAAGACCGATACCGTCCATCGTGGCCCATCCATCCACGATCCCATCGCGCGCGCCCACATTCAACAGCACCGACTGCCGGAAGGGCGAGCCGCTATCGGCCAGAACCACACCCGTCACAAAGGTCAGCCGGGGATCAAGCCGGACCTTGTTCAGATCCAGAAGCCGGGCATTCTCCTGCTCCAGTTGAAGGGCCGCCTCTTTCCAGGCCTTCATTTTCTGCAACTCGTTGCGCAAATCCTGATTCTGCTGGACAATCCGCTGATAGCTCTGGAAATCGCGCACCATGTTGACCGTTGCCGTCACCGGCGCCATGGCCCAATCGAAACTGGGCACCACCCGGTCCACGACAGCGGCGCGGAACCGTTCGACCCGCGGGCTGTCGATCCGCCAGACCAGAAACAGACCGACAAGGCACAGGACAAGCACCCCGACAAGCAAACGCTTGAGCGGGGCCAGAAAATCATCGGCCTGTGATCTGTCCTTTGCCAAGGTCTTGTCCCGTCCTTGTCAGAGCCTCTCAGAGGATGGGGTGATCAGCTGTCGTAATCAATCGCATGGCGCAGTTGTTTTTCATACTCCAGCGCCTTGCCGGTGCCCAATGCCACGCAATTGAGCGCCTCATCCGCGATGGAGACGGCCAGACCCGTCTGCTCGCGCAGCGCCAGATCCAGATCCCCCAGCAGCGCGCCGCCACCTGTCAGCATCACGCCACGGTCCACGATGTCAGCCGCCAGATCCGGCGGCGTCGCTTCCAGCGCGGTCATCACCGCCTCGCAGATCTGCTGCACGGGTTCACTCAGCGCCTCGGCCACCTGCGCCTGGCTGATCTCGGTCTCCTTGGGCACACCGTTCAACAGATCGCGCCCCCGGATCATCATCGAGGTGCCGCGCCCGTCATCGGGCATCCGCGCCGTGCCGATCGAGGTCTTGATCCGCTCGGCCGTCGCTTCACCCACCAGCAGGTTGTGCTGGCGGCGCAGGTAGTTGATGATCGCCTCATCCATCCGGTCGCCGCCCACGCGGACGGACCGGGCATAGACGATATCGCCCAGCGACAGCACCGCCACCTCGGTCGTGCCGCCGCCGATATCCACCACCATGTTGCCGGTGGGATCGGTGATCGGCATCCCCGCCCCGATGGCCGCCGCGATGGGTTCGGCAATCAGACCGGCCTTGCGCGCCCCGGCCGAAAGCACGGATTGCCGGATCGCCCGCTTCTCGACCGGAGTCGCACCATGGGGCACACAGACGATGATCTTCGGTTTTGAAAAGGTCGAGCGTTTCAGAACCTTGCGGATGAAATGCTTGATCATCTCCTCGGCAGTATCGAAATCGGCAATCACGCCGTCGCGCATCGGCCGGATCGCCTCGATGCTGCCGGGCGTGCGGCCCAGCATCAGCTTGGCATCCTCGCCCACGGCAAGCACCTTTTTTACACCGTCCTTGATGTGATAGGCTACGACCGATGGCTCGCTGAGCACGATACCCTTGCCCTTGACATAGACCAGCGTATTGGCCGTGCCGAGGTCGATCGCCATATCCGAGGCGAACAGGCTGGGCATCTTATCGAAAATTGACATCGTGTCATGTCCCATAGTTGAAATTGTACAAGTGGCCGGCGACTCTACCGAACAAGGCCAGTTGCCCTTATAGGGCTGGGGTGCTCTTTGTGAAAGACCCCCCTTCAATTTGCATCAGCACACTTCCGCCGGATGGGGCGATGGGCTATGGACAGGCGATGCTGTCCTATCAACACATCTATCACGCGGGCAATCCGGCGGATGTCCACAAGCACGCGCTGCTTTGCGCGATGCTTTCCTATCTGACCGCCAAGGACAAACCGCTCAGCTATCTGGAAACCCATGCCGGGCGCGGGCTCTACATGCTGGACGCGCCCGAAGCGGTCAAAACCGGCGAGGCTGCGGCGGGGATCGAGGCAATCCTGCGCCGGGGCGGCATGGCGGCGGATCACCCCTATCTGGCCGCGCTGGCGCAGGTGCGCGCATCCCACGGCCCGCAGGCCTATGCCGGATCGCCCCTGCTGGCAGCCACGATCCTGCGCCCGTCCGACCATATCCATCTGGCCGAACTGCATCCGCAGGAACATGCCGCCCTTGATTTCGCGATGTCGGCCTATGGCGCGCGGGTCTACAAGCAGGACGGCTTCGCCATGGCGCAGGCCATCTGCCCGCCGGAACCGCGCCGCGGCCTGATGCTGATCGACCCCAGCTATGAGGTGAAAACCGATTACGAAACGATCCCCGCCCAGATCGCCAAGCTGCACCGCAAATGGAACGTCGGCATCATCTGCCTGTGGTATCCGATCCTGACAAGCGGGGCCCACGCCCCGATGCTGGCGGCACTCAAGGCACAAAACCTGCCGGGTGCCCTGCGCCACGAGGTGCGCTTTCCCCCCGTGCGCCCCGGACATCGCATGGTGGGATCGGGCCTTTTCATCGTGAACGCGCCCTATGGAACCGAGGAAGGCGCGCAGCGCCTGACCGAGGTTTTCCCGCGCCGCTGAAGCCGGGCAGGGGGGGCTGTCTGCCCCCCACGTCGAACTGTGTTCGACGCCCCCCCCCGAGGACATTTCAGGCAAAAAGAAACCCGCCGCGGATCAGGCGGCGGGTCTGGCTTTCAGGCCGGCCGGGCTGGGTCAGCTTACATCCTTGTAGTTGATCTCGCGACGGTCGGCACCGGGGCCGGTCTTCTCGCGCCGGACCAGCAGACGGTTCAGCGCATTGACATAGGCGCGGGCCGAGGCGACGACCGTATCGGTATCCGCGGACTGGCCCGTGGCGATCATGCCATCCTCTTCCAGCCGCACACTGACAGTGGCCTGTGCATCGGTGCCCTCGGTCACGGCATTCACTTGATAGAGTTGCAGCCGCGCCTTGTTGGGATGCAGCGCGCGCACCGCCTTGAAGGTGGCATCCACGGGGCCGTCACCCTGTTCGGTGGCGATCATCTCCTTGCCGTCGATCTCCATCTCCAGCGTGGCCTCGGCCGGACCACCCGTGCCGCACAGCACTTTGAGCGAGACGATCTGGAGCCGGTCATTGCCCGCATCCGCCGTGGCCGAGACCAGCGCCACGATGTCTTCGTCATAGACCTCTTTCTTGCGGTCGGCCAATTCCTTGAACCGCACGAAGATGTCCTTAAGCTGGTTATCCCCCACATCATGCCCCAACTGGCGCAGCTTGTCGCGCAAGGCGGCGCGGCCCGAATGCTTGCCCATGACAAGGTTCGACGCGGTCAGGCCAATGTCTTCGGGGCGCATGATCTCGAAGGTCTCGGCGTTCTTCAGCATCCCGTCCTGATGGATGCCCGATTCATGGGCAAAGGCGTTCTTGCCCACGATGGCCTTGTTGAACTGCACGGCAAATCCCGACACCGTGGCCACGCGGCGCGAGATGTTCATGATCTTGGTCGTATCCACCCGCGTGCGGTAGGGCATGATGTCATTGCGCACCTTCAACGCCATCACCACCTCTTCGAGGGCGGTATTGCCCGCGCGCTCGCCCAGACCGTTGATCGTGCATTCGATCTGGCGCGCGCCTGCTTCGACCGCCGCCAAGGCGTTCGCCGTGGCCATGCCCAGATCGTTGTGGCAATGTGTGGCGAAGATGACCGTATCCGCCCCCGGCACACGCTCTTTGATCATGCGGATCAGATCGGCACTCTCACGCGGGGCGGTATAGCCCACGGTATCGGGGATATTGATCGTGGTCGCCCCCGCCTTGATCGCAATCTCGATCACGCGGCACAGATAGTCATGTTCCGTCCGCGTCGCATCCATCGGCGACCATTGCACATTGTCGCACAGGTTGCGCGCATGGCTGACGGTCTGGTGGATCTTTTCGGCCATCTCGTCCTGGGTGAGGTTCGGAATGGCCCGGTGCAGCGGCGAGGTGCCGATGAAGGTATGAATCCGCGGGCGCTTGGAATGACGCACGGCCTCCCAGCAGCGGTCGATATCGGCCAGGTTGGCGCGCGCCAATCCGCAGATCACCGCCTCCTTCGACCGCTCGGCGATTTCCTTGACCGCGCGGAAATCCCCTTCCGAGGCGATGGGGAACCCGGCCTCGATGATGTCCACGCCCATATCGTCCAGAAGCTCGGCAATCTCCAGCTTCTCGGCATGGGTCATGGTGGCGCCGGGGCTCTGTTCGCCGTCGCGCAAGGTCGTGTCAAAGATCAAGACGCGGTCTTGGTCGGTTGTATCGGTCATGTCAGGTCTCTTTTCATATCTGCTGATGGGGCTTGGCGCGGGGTGCACATCCTCTGAGCGGTCGCGCCGGGCCGGCACGCTCAGAGGCGGCTTAGCGACAGCAGAAGGGCAGCAGCGAGGGTCGCGCAGATTGCGCGGGCCGGGGTCGCCTTATGTGCCAAAATCGTCATGACCTCAGGTTATACGCGGGATCAGGTAAATGAAAAGCCCGAAATTCGCATCACGCACATTGAAGCGCGCGACCCCGCAACTAGGTCCAGCGCCATGGAAAAGGCTTTGATCATAGGGGCGTCCGGCGGCATCGGCGCAGCCGTTGCAACGGTGTTGCAGGCGCAGGGCTGTGCGGTGACGGCGCTGTCGCGGCGCGACGACGGGCTGGATGTCACGGATGAGGACAGCGTCGCCGCTGTCTTGGGCGCGCTCGCCCCCGGTTTCGACCTGATCCTTGTCGCCACCGGCGCGCTGGTCATCGGCGGGGCCGCGCCGGAAAAGACCATCCGCAAGGTGACGGCCCGCGCCATGGCCGACCAATTCGCGCTCAACTGCATCGGGCCGTCGCTTGTGCTGAAACACAGCCTGCGCCTCTTGCCGCGTGATCGCCGTGCCGTCTTCGCGGCCCTTTCCGCCCGCGTCGGCTCGATCGGGGACAACGCCTTGGGCGGCTGGTATAGTTATCGCACCGCGAAAGCCGCGTTGAACCAGATGATCCACACGGGCGCCATCGAATTGGCCCGCAGTCACCGCCACGCGCTCTGCGTGGCGCTGCATCCGGGCACCGTCGCCACGCGCTTTACTGCCGATTATGCCGCCAGCCATGACCGCGTCCCGCCCGAGCAGGCGGCCAGTCACCTGCTGGGTGTGATCGAGGGGCTGACCCCCGCCGACACAGGCGGTTTCTTCGACTGGCAGGGCAAGCGGGTGGCCTGGTGACGCGGCTGGTTCTGGTTCTGGCGGATCAACTCTCGGAGGGTATCGCCGCGCTGAAAGCGGCTGATCCCGCCCGCGACATCGTCGTGATGGCCGAGGTGGCCGAGGAGGCGGGGCATGTCCCCCATCACCCCAAAAAGATCGCCTTCCTTTTCGCCGCCATGCGCAAATTCGCGACCCGGCTGGAGGGGCAGGGCTGGCGCGTCGCCTATACCCGGCTTGGCGATCCCGAAAACACCAACACCATCCCCGGAGAGTTGATCCGCCGCGCGGCCGACCACAAGGCCACAGGCGTGATCGCGACCGAACCCGGAGACTGGCGCCTGCGCGCGGCCATGGAAGAGATGCCGCTGAAACTGCACCTGCTGCGCGACGACCGTTTCATCGCCACCCCGGCCGAGTTTGAGGACTGGGCCAAGGGGCGCAAGCAGCTCAGGATGGAGTATTTCTACCGTGAGATGCGCCGCAAGACCGGCCTGCTGATGGAGGGGGATCACCCCGCCGGCGGTCAGTGGAACTATGACCACGACAACCGCAAACCCGCCCCCGATGCCGTGACCTTTTCCGGGCCATTGCGCTTTGAACCCGATGCCGTGACCGCCGAGGTGCTGGATCTGGTCGAGGCGCGCTTTTCCAACCATTTCGGCCAGTTGCGTCCCTTCTGGTTCGGCACCGACCGCGCGCAGGCGCTGGCCCATCTCGATCACTGGATCGCGGGCGGCCTGCCGGGGTTCGGGGATTATCAGGATGCGATGCTGGCCGATCAGCCCTTCATGTATCACGCGCTGATCGGGCTCTACCTGAACGCAGGTCTGCTTGATCCGCTTGAGGTGTGCCAAAAGGTCGAGGCGGCCTGGAAAGCGGGCCACGCCCCCCTCAACGCGACCGAAGGCTTCATTCGCCAGATCATCGGCTGGCGCGAATATGTGCGCGGCATCTGGTATCGCGAGGGCCCCGATTACATGCGCCGCAACGCGCTGGGCCATAACAACGCGCTGCCGGACCTGTTCTGGGGCGCGCCCACCGATATGCGCTGCATGGAACGCACAGTCGCGCAGACGGCCGAGAACGCCTATGCCCACCATATCCAGCGCCTGATGGTCACGGGCAATTTCGCCCTGCTGGCCGGGATCGACCCGGCGCAGGTGCAGGACTGGTATCTGGCCGTCTATGCCGATGCCTATGAATGGGTCGAGGCGCCGAATGTGGTGGGGATGAGCCTCTTTGCCGATGGTGGCATCATCGCCTCGAAACCCTATGTCTCATCGGGCAATTACATCGACAGGATGTCGGATTACTGCGGCACCTGCGCCTACCGGGTCAAGGACAAGACCGGCCCCAAGGCCTGCCCCTTCAACCTGCTTTACTGGCATTTCCTGATCCGGCATCGCGACCGCTTCGCGAGCAATCCGCGCATGGGGCAGATGTATGCGACCTGGGACCGCATGACCGAGGATCGCCGCGCCACCGTTCTGGCCGAGGCGGATGACTTCCTCGCCCGGATGCAGGCGGGCAAGCCCGTCTGACAGGGCGCGCGCCGCCCTGCTTCTTCTTGCCTCAAATATCCAAGCAATGCCGCCGCAGCACAGGGGCTGTCAGTCGGCTGGCACGGCCGGCGTATCCGGCGTCTCGGCCGGTGCCGCCTCGGGGGCGTCG
>JAMWZG010000001.1:55920-102648 GCA_024304855.1 Paracoccaceae bacterium | reverse complement strand
GGGCTATCTTCCGGGGCAGGGCGGGGCAGCATTCCGCGTCAGTCTGCCCGCCGCACAGCGCATGGCGGCGCAATAAGGCAAACTTGCCGGTCCGGGTTCAGACAATCGTAACCTTCCAGCGGATAGAAAGAGACCACGAAACCCGCAGAAGCGGTGGCGGAGAACATGGTCGAAACAGCATCCAACGCAGGTTTGCGCCGCAAGGCCCGCATCACGCGCGACGAGCAGGAGGCACGGGCGATGTCGCCTGCGCGGGCGCTGCGGATGGCGGCGGAAAAGACTGCGAACGAGGCCTTTTCGCTGGCGCTGGCGGTGCAATCCGTCAGTCGCTCTCTGACCGATCACGCGGGGCTTCTGGCGCTGATTCCCGACGGGTTGCTGTTGCTGCTGCTGGATGGGCCGGACGGGAGCGTGGGGGTCATGACGCTGGACGCGGCGATTCTGTCCGCGCTGATCGAGATGCAGACGGTCGGGCAGGTGCTGCCCAAGCCGCCGCGCGACAGGCCGCTGACGCGGACCGATGCTGCGCTGGCGGCGCCGCTTGTGGACGGTGTGTTGCAACGGATGACGCGCGATCTGGCGGATCACCCGGATCACTACTGGACCTGCGGTTATCGCTTCGGCGCCATGATCGAGGATCGGCGCAGCCTGGGCCTGACGCTGGGCGCGCCGGACTATCACGTGTTCCGGCTGGAGCTGGATATTGCGGGCGGTTTGCGTCAGGGCGAGGTGATGCTGGTCCTGCCCCGGCGCGACGATCCCGCGCAAACCCAGCGTGACGCGGATCAAGACGGGGCCTCAAGACAGCTTCAGGCCCGTGTGATGGAGGCTCCGGTGCGGCTGGATGCGGTTCTGTGCCGTGTCTCGCTGCCGCTGTCGGGGATCGGCAAGCTGGCGGTAGGCGACCTGCTGCCCTTGCCCGGCGAAGCCCTGCGCGAGATTGCGGTGGAAGGGGTCGGGCGGCGGCGCGTGGCGACGGGGCGTCTGGGCAAGGTGGATGGATTGCGGGCGATCCGGTTGAATATCCCGGGTGCACCGACCCCGCAGCCCCTGAACCCGCCGGAGGGCGGGCAGATCACCCATGCCCCCGTGGCGGCGCAAGCAGAGGGGTGGAGCGGCTTCGAGCCGATGGTGGCGGGGCGCGGTGATCCGGTCGCGGGTGCCGCGGATCAGGATGATCCCTTTGCAGGTCAGGGGCGCGCGTTGGACGATCCGGGGGGCGATGGCTTTGCCATTGCCCCGCTTGATCCGCTGGGCGAGATGCGGATCACCGATGATCTGGACGATCTGGCGCGTTTCGCGCTGGACATGGGGCCGGATGCGGCATGAGGGCTGGACAGGGGCGGCGCCCCGGCGCTGCCCCCGTAATCCGATGCGGCTAGGCTGGATGGACGGTGTCAGAGACCGCCCTGCGCCTCGATCGCGGTCAGTTGCGGGCGCAGCCCGGCCAGATCGTATCCGGCGCTGGCGGTGGCCTGCATGATCTGATCCACCGGCAGATGCCCGGCCTGACCCAGCGACCACACGACCGAACAGCGCGTCCCCGAGGCGCAATAGGCCAGAACCGGGCCCTGCGACTCCTCGATCAGCGCGCGTTGCCGCGCGACATTGGCGGGGGTCATGGTCTGATGTGTCAGGGGCAGGATGTGAAAGGCAAGCCCTGCGGCCTGCGCCTGCGCCGCCACTGCGTTGGCCTGGTGCGAGGGGGGGACTTCCTCATCCGGGCGGTTGCAGATGACGGTGGTGAAACCGGCTGCCTTGATCGCCGCGATGTCCTCGGGGTCGATCTGGGGCGAGACGGCATAGCGGGGTGTGATCTGACGAATATCCATGATCCGCCTTTATTCTGCCGGAGCGAGTCTGTCCAGTCGGACGCGCAGGGACGGGGTGATCGCCATGCCCGCGAGCATGGCCGCCACAAAGACCCAGTGCCACATGCCGCCATAGGACAGCGAGGCGATGGCCGGACCGGGGCAAAGCCCCGCCAGCCCCCAGCCTGCGCCGAACATGGTGGACCCCAGCACCAGCTCGCGGCTGATCTTCGGCTCTTGCGGTGCGGGGAAGGTGTCGCCCGCCAGGGGTTTGCGCCCTGGCACCAGCCGCCAGGCGATTGCCATCGGGATGATCGCGCCCCCCATGACGAAGGCCAGCGTCGGATCCCATTCGCCGAACACATCCAGCCAGCCCTGCACCTTGGATGTATCGGTCATGCCCGACACGAAAAGACCCGCACCGAAAAGCCCGCCCGCAAGGAACGCATAAAGCAGCCGCATCAGATCACCCCCAGCAGATGACGGAAGACCACGACCGTGAGGCCGCCCGCCAGGATGTAGAAGACAGTCGCGACGATGCCGCGCAGGCTGAGGCGGGAGATACCGCAGACCCCGTGCCCCGAGGTGCAGCCATTGGCCAGCCGTGTGCCCGCGCCGACCAGAAGGCCCGCGGCGATGATGACCAGCGGATTGGTTGACACATGCGTGTCCACCGCGCCGTAAAGCGGATAGAGCAGGATCGGCAGCAGGATCACCCCGGCCAGAAACACCAGCCTCTCGGCCAGTGTGTTGCGCCCGGTTCCGTCCACCAGCCCGCCGATGATGCCGCTGGCGCCCATGATCCGGCCATTGCCCAGCAGATAGACCGCGCCGCCCGTGCCGATGAGCAGGCCGCCCACCAGACCCCAGATCCAATCCTGTTCCATTCTTCCTGTCCTGTTGGTTTGCGTTGAGACACCGCTGCCGCGATCTTGCGCCGCGACAGGGTCATGGGGGTCAGAGCTTGTTGACCGGCACTTTCAGAAAGACATCGCCTTTTTCATCGGCGGGCGGCATCTGACCGGCGCGCATGTTCACCTGCAACGAGGGGATGATGAGCTTTGGCATCGCCAGTTGCGCGTCGCGTGCATCGCGCATCTTCACGAAGTCCTCGCGGTTCTTGCCTGCGCCCACATGGATATTGCCGGTCTTTTGCGCGGCCACGGTGGTCTCCCAGGCATAGTCGTCGCGCCCTGGCGCCTTGTAGTCATGGCAGACGAAGATCCGCGTGGCATCGGGCAGGGCGAGGATCTTCTGGATCGAGTTGAACAGAACCTCGGACGAGCCGCCCGGAAAATCGCAACGCGCCGTGCCGAAATCCGGCATGAAAAGCGTATCGCCCACAAAGGCCGCGTCACCGATCACATAGGTCAGGCAGGCCGGCGTGTGCCCCGGCGTATGCAGCACATCGCCGCGCAACTGGCCGATCATGAAACTGTCGCCTTCTTCGAACAGGCGGTCGAACTGGCTGCCGTCGCGCTGGAACTCGGTCCCTTCGTTGAAGACCTTGCCGAAAGTGTCCTGCACCACCTTGATCCGGTCGCCGATGCCGATCTTGCCGCCGACCGCCTGCTGAAGATAGGGCGCGGCAGAGAGATGGTCGGCATGGACATGGGTTTCCAGAAGCCATTGCACGTCCAGCCCCTCGGCCCGGACATGGGCGATGATCGCATCCGCGGAACGGGTGTCGGTGCGCCCTGAGGCATAGTCGAAATCCAGCACGGAATCGATGATGGCACAGGCGCTGCCCTGCGGGTCTTTCACCACATAGGAGACGGTATTGGTGGCCTCGTCGAAAAAGGCTTTGACGTCAGGTTTCATGATCAATCCTCCGTTTGGCAGAACATATATGATGATCTGCATGTGTATCAAGGGCGAACCGCGACCGGACGGATGAAACCCGTTCTGCGGGATCGGTTTTGACCTGCATCAAGGCAGGCGCGCGGCAGATGGGCCAAGGTCACATTGCATATAGGGAGAGCACAGCATGAAAACCATCGAAGCCCGCCGCGCCATCTTGCTTCAGCGCCTGTCGGAACTGGACAGCCGCCTGCACCAGATCGAAACCGAACTCGACCAGCCCCATACGAAGGATTGGGACGATATGGCGATCGAGAGAGAGGGGGATCAGGTGCTGGAGCGGCTAGGGCAATCCGGTCTGGACGAGATCCGCCGTATCATGGCGGCGCTGGGGCGGATCAAGGCGGGGGATTATGGTGTCTGCGTGACCTGCGGGGCCGAGATTTCGCAGGAGCGTCTGGACGTGCTGCCTGCCACGCCTTTTTGCAAGACCTGCGCGGGGACGGCGGCATGACACGGACCGCGCGCCTGTTCATTGAGGCCGGCACAGGGCCGGGAAGGAGGGAGTGATGACCGACGAGCTGCCACAAGACCTGATCCGGATGATGTCCGGCCTTGAAGCCCAGATCCGGGCGACACCCTTGGCGCAACGCGTGGAGCTTCAGGCGGATCTGCACCGCCTTTGCGAAAGGCTTGTGCGCGATGGCTATGCGGTGCCCGACAGATTGCGGGCGTTGGACGCGCTGTTGACCGAGGCGGCGGAGGATGGACCGTTTGACAATCTGCCCGTGTAACGGGGCTTGCCAGATACCCTTATGATTTTGCACAGTCAGGCAGGCCCGGGTCTGCAAAGGGCCTGTTGAGCAGCGCGGATGACAAGGGAGCGGTGGTGTGGTCGGAACAATCCGTCAGGATAGGCGGGAGGGGATAGCGATCATCCGGTTGTCCCAGCCGCCGCTGAACACGCTGACCCATGAGATGCGCCGCGATCTGGACGGGGCTTTGGTCGCGGCGATGGCCGATCCTGATGTGACGGCGATCATTCTGACCGGCCTGAGTGATGGCACCCATCCCCAGACGCGGGGTCTGTCGATCGGGATGGATCTTGGCGAGGCGGCGGCAGGTTTTTCGGCGCCCTTGCTGGCGGATCTCTGTCGCAGGATCGAGGCGGCGGCGATCCCGGTCGTCGTGCTGCTGCATGGCACGACATTGTCGGCGGGGGCCGAGCTGGCGCTGGCGGCCCATGCGCGTGTTGCGACCGGAGAGGCGAGT
This sequence comes from Paracoccaceae bacterium, assembly GCA_024304855.1. Taxonomy (GTDB): domain Bacteria; phylum Pseudomonadota; class Alphaproteobacteria; order Rhodobacterales; family Rhodobacteraceae; genus Seohaeicola. The sequence continues at coordinate 97,765 of JAMWZG010000001.1, read as the reverse complement.
ATCGGCTTTACCGATGTGATGCTGGGCCTGTGTCCGGGGGCAGGGGGGACGCAGCGCCTGCCGCGATTGCTGGGTGCGCAGGGGGCGCTCGATCTGTTGCTGACGCAACATCCTCGGCCATTGCGGTCGCGTTTGCTGCGCCCGCTGGTGGACAGGATCGTGCCCGAAGGGGATGATGCCGAGGCGGCGGCGCTGGCGTTGGCGCGCGAGCTGGCCGATGGTCTGGCGGCGGGGGGCAGGTTGCGCCTTGTCCGCGACAGGGACGAGGGGCTGGCCGATTACGCAGCCAACGCTGCCGCCATCGCGGCGCGGCGCGCGCAATTGGGGGAAAGCCCCAATATCGCGGGGCTGAAGATCGTGGACTGTGTCGAGGCGGCCTGTCTTTTGCCGTTTGAAGCCGGGTTGGATTTTGAAGCTGTGACCTTCGAGGATCTTCTGGCCTCGGATGTGTCGAAATCGCTGCGCCATGCGGCCATTGCCGAACGACGCGCCGCCCATATGCCCGAGCTGGCGCGGGCAACGCCCTTGCCCGTGGGCTGCGTGGCTGTGGTGGGGGGCAGCACGGCTGCGGCCAATCTGGCGGTGGCCTGTCTGGCGGCAGGTCTGAAGGTGGTGCAGTTCGAGCGCAGCGACGAGGCGCTGGCCGCGCTGTCCGAGCGGATCGCGGCGGCGCAGGCCGCGCTGGTGCGGGCCGGGCGGATGGCGGCGAGCGCGACCGAGGCGCAGATGAGCCTGTGGCATGGGACAACGCAGCTGCACGATCTGGCGCAAGCCGATCTGTTGATCGAGGCGGTGGCCGATACATTGGCGACCAAGCAACAGGTTCTGGCGGCACTGGACCGGCTGGCACCAGAGGGGGCCGTTCTGGCGACCACCAGCCAGTTGCATCCTGTGGCCCAGATCGCGGCGGCCACGGCGCGCCCGGATGCGGTTCTGGGGCTGCGGTTGGCACCACCCGCGCATCTGAGCCGTCTGGCCGAGGTGATCCCCGGCCCCGCCACATCGGATGCGGCCATCGCGCGGAGCGTGGCGATGCTGCGCGACCGGCTGGGGCGCATTCCCGTCCGCACGGGCACAGGCGGGGGCGGAATGGGCGAGGTGATCCTGGCCGCGCTGAGGGAAGCCGGTGCCGGGATGCTGCGTCTGGGCACCAGTCCGGCGGCGATCGACAAGGCGTTGCAGAGCTATGGCTTTGCCCATGGCCTGTTCCGGCAGATGGATCTGATGGGGCTTGAGGTCTGCATGGCGCAGGGTCGGGTCGCCGTGGCCCGGCTAAAAAGCGGTCAGCAGTATCTGGCCGATCTGGACCGGCTGATCATGGCGGGGCGCACGGGGCAGGTGGCGGGGCGCGGCTATTATCTGTGGCAGGAAGGCCAGCCGCAGAGCGACCGCGCCGTGGCTGCCATTCTGGATGTGGCGGTGGCAGAGGCCATGCCCGCGCCGCGCGCGCCCCTGTCGCCGGAGGGGATCATTCTGCGCGCTGTCGCCGCCATGGCCAATGCCGGGGCGCGGGCCCTGCGCGAGGGGATCGCGCTCAGACCCTCGGACATAGATACGGTCATGATCCATGGCCATGGCTTTCCCAGATGGCATGGTGGCCCGATGAAGGCGGCCGATCTGGTGGGGCTGTTCGAGATCCAGCAGGCGCTCAAGCGGTTCAGCCCCGAAAACCCGGCGCTTTACACGCCCGATCCGGGTTTTGCAGCACTTGTCCGCGAGGGCGAGAGCTTTGATGCGCTGAATCGGCTGGGCCGCAAGCGCCGCAGCATACCGGGGTAAGGGCGGGCGCTCAGGCGGGATCAGGCCAGAAACACGCCCATGATGACCATCATCAGGCCGATCACCGACAGGAAGAGCGCGCCCAGATTGATCGGCACCACGCGTTTGATCGTGGCGCGCATCTCCTCATCCGGTAGATTGGCGCGTTTGGCGGCGGCCACCTTGAAGATGCACCAGACCAGCCCGGCCAGACCCGCGACCGACACGGTTGCACCACTCCAGATCAATCCTTGCATCTCGTCAGCTCCTGTTGCGCGCCCCTGCCTTACCGCATTGCCGCGCGCGCCGCAACGCGGCGGCTTTTCGCATCATCGGCCTTGCAGGGCGCAGGGGGCGGCGGTAGGGAAGGGCAACTTAATGGAGGCCAGAGAGACGATGAACGACACCATTTCCGACTCCACCTACAGCGTCGCCGCCGAAGAGCTGCGCGCCTTCATCGAGCGCTATGAGCGACTTGAGGCCGAGAAGAAAGACATTGTCGATGCACAGAAAGAGGTGATGGCCGAGGCCAAGGGGCGCGGTTATGACACCAAGGTTCTGCGCAAGGTCATTTCCCTGCGCAAGCGCGACAAGGACGACATCGCGGAAGAAGAAGCGGTGCTGGAGATGTATAAAGCCGCGCTGGGCATGATCTGAGCACGGTGCACTGACGGCAGGCTGGCGATCCGTGCCGCGGGTCGCGGCACGGCGTCAGGGCGAGATGAGTTCGACGCCGGACATGCGCTGGATGCGGAAAATGTCTTCCTCATAGGTTTCGGTCATCAGGCGGATCAGATCATGGGTCCAGCCGGGCAGGTCCACCTCTTCCTCGATGGCGTCATCGAGGGCGTATTTGTCCAGAAACGCGGCAATGACCCGGCGTTTCTGGATTTCGGTCATCGAAGGATGGCTTTTCAGATAGGACCGGAACCGCTGCATGCCGGTCTTGGACATGATCTCGGCAATCAGATCGAAGCCTCCGATGATCTTGGTGTTGGGCGCAAGACCCGCCAGTTCGCGCACCAGATAGGCCCAGATCAGCGGCGTATCCTCGTTGCACCACAGGGTGATTTCGATGTCGGGGACCGCGTCCTTGATGCGCGCGACAAGTTCGGACCAGCGCAGATCCAGAGGATCGGTCCCGTTCATGAACTCCATCACATCCGTATCGGGCGCGAGAGCGAAAACCGCCGGAACAAAGGTCGCGGGGTTGCGCAGGCCCAGGCATAGTTCGATGCTGTCCTGCGGAAACAGGCGGCGCAGGCGGGCCATTTTCAGCTCGGCCCCCGGATAGAACACCCCCTTGCCGACCGACATTTTCGGCGTGCCGAAGAAGCTGTCATTGGACAGGATCATCCGGTCCGGAGTATCGCCTTCCAAGATCGCATCCAGCAGGACCGCGCGGGCATCGGGCGCCAGATCGCCCTCGGCCATGGCATGAAGCGTGTCACGCAGCAGGCGGCGATAGCGGGACGGACCGGGAACTGCGACACCGAGTGCCGCGAAGGCCTGCGTATTCTTGAGAAAACACTTGATCAGCCGGTCCTCGTCAGTGGCATGGACGCCGGCATGAAGAACGATATGCATCGGGTAAACTGCTCTTGTCTTGCTGGTACGCTACGGCGGCGACTATAAGCTCTTTTCTGGACAGTTGAACCGTATTCAGGCAATGAACCTGCGGCAATGACACAACCGGGAGACGCCTGATCCTTATGAGTGACATCACCGCAGCAGGCAAAACGCCATCGCGCTGGCGTGGACGGATCGGATCGCGGCTCAGCCCCTGGTCGTTCGGGGCCATGCTCATTGCGGCCATCGTGCTGTTGCCGATCCTGTCGGTTCTCTGGATTGCGGTGACACCGGGCGAGAATATCTGGCCGCATCTGATCTCGACCACGCTGCCGCGCTATCTGCGCAACACGGTGATCCTGATGCTCTGCGTGGGGCTGTTGTCCGGGTTGATCGGCACAGGGGCAGCCTGGCTGATCACGCGCTACCGCTTTCCGTTGTCGCGCTGGCTGGAGTGGCTGCTGCTGCTGCCACTGGCGATCCCGGCCTATGTGGGGGCGTATGCGCTGGTGGATATGTTCGAATATGCTGGCCCCGTGCAGACATGGCTGCGGGAGATGATGGGCTGGACCTCGGCGCGGGATTACTGGTTCCCGCAGATCCGGTCCATCGGTTCGGCCGTGGTCGTGCTGACGGCGGCGCTTTATCCCTATGTCTATCTTCTGGCCCGCGCCGCGTTCCGCGAGCAGTCGGGCGCCTCGGAAGAGGTGGCGCGCTCGTTGGGGGCGGGCCCCTGGGGCCGCTTCGCCCGCGTCGGCCTGCCATTGGCCCGGCCCGCCATTGCCGCCGGCATGGCCATCGTCATGATGGAGACGGTCAATGATTTCGGCGCGGTGGATTACTTCGCGGTTCAGACCCTGACCACGGGTATTTTCAGCGTCTGGCTGGAAAGCGGCAATGCCGCCGGGGCCGCGCAGATCGCCAGTGTGGTGCTGGCGCTGGTGATCCTGCTGGTCGGGTTCGAGAAATCAAGCCGCCGCCGCATCCGGTTCTTCAACCTGTCTACCCGTCACCGTCCGGTCGAGCCTGTGGCATTGCAGGGAGGGGCAGGTTGGCTGGCGACGATCCTGTGCCTGTTTCCCTTCGCCATCGGCTTTGTGCTGCCGGGTGGGGTGATCCTGTCTCATGCGCTGGACAATGCTGAACGCTGGGCCGACCCTGCCTTGCTGCGCGCCTTGTTCAACACATTGACCGTGGGCGGTGCGGCATCGGCGCTGACGGTGCTGGCCGGGGTCTTCATGGTCTATGGTGTGCGGCTGTCGGGGCGGCGGTTGCCGCGGTTGCTGTTGCCACTGACCACCATCGGCTATGCGGCACCGGGGGCGGTGCTGGGCGTGGGGCTGCTGATCCCGCTGGCCGCGCTGGATCACCGCGTGGCGGATATGGTCGAGCTGGTGACGGGCCTGGACATCGGGCTGGTCCTGACCGGATCGGCCACGGCCCTTGTGCTGGCCTATAGTGTGCGTTTCTTCGCCATCGCCCAAGGGGCGGCGGATGCGGCCATGGGGCGCGTGTCACCCAGCCTGCCGATGGCCGCGCGCTCGCTTGGGCGCAGTCAGGGGCAGGTGCTGGGGCAGATCTACTATCCGCTGATCCGGGGGTCGATCGCGTCGGCCCTGCTGCTGGTCTTTGTGGATTGCGTCAAGGAACTGCCGGCGACGCTGCTGCTGCGCCCGTTCAATTACAACACGCTGGCCACAAGGGTGCATGATCAGGCCAGCCTCGAGAATCTGGGCAATGCCGCCCCTGCGGCGATCCTTGTGATCCTTGTCGGTCTAGCCGCGGTTGGATTGCTGGCACGGGCGAACCGCTGAGGTGGAAATCCTCTTGCCACCCGCGCGTTGATTGCTTAAACGCACTCTCCAGTGCCCCTATAGCTCAGCTGGTAGAGCAACTGATTTGTAATCAGTGGGTCCGCGGTTCGAGTCCGTGTGGGGGCACCAGATCACTGATTTTCAACGGTTTTCGCCCTGTGAGGCGTGATCGGCGCTGGCGTGATGCCTTGGGTGGCGAGTGGGGCGACTCGTTTTCCGGGCGGCTGCGTCATGATTTTTCATTTGATGTGATTTTTGCTTGGACGCGGGGAAGGATTCTCGCGTCTATTGCGTTGTCAGGGTGAACCAGCCCGACAATGAGTCAGGAGGCGACAGGGTCGATGTGCAGTTTTCCGCCAGTTTTGCCCAAAGCTCCGGCGAAATGTGGCGGGTTTCAGCCAAAAATGGCGGCTTGGCCCAAGTTTGCACGCAAATCTCCCAACTCTGGCCTGACCTTTGACACCTTCGCAGTCAAGATTGATCCGACCATCGGTGCGCAGATGTGCCTTGCCGAGCAGTCGAGGAATGCAGGATGAGCGAACGGCCAGTCCGACGTCACACAGTCCCGGGACAGCTGCGGGGCGGCCATCGGTCGCCGGCGCGGGGAACGGTCGCGGTGCGGCAGGCGGGCACTCGGCGCGTGCAGGCCTTGGCTCTGGCAGCATTGTCGGCGGCGGTCCTGCTTGTCGGGGCGCAGGCGGCCTTTGCCAAGGATGCGTTTCTCTCGTCGCGCATGGCGGTTTCGGCGCCCGCAGGGGCCAGCAATCTGTGCGGCACCTACCCTTGGGCGTGTCAGCAGTCATCCGCTGCGATCCGGGTGTCGGGTGGGCAACTGGACATCGCCATCAGGATCAACCGCCAACTCAATCGGCAGGTGCGCTCGATCTCGGATCAATCGCAATACGGGCGGGTCGAGCATTGGTCCCTGCCAACCGCGCGCGGGGGCGATTGCGAGGATTTCGCGCTGATCAAGAAGAAGCGCTTGATCGAAGCCGGGCTTGATCCGCAGATGTTGCTGGTTTCGACGGTTCTGGACCGCAATCGCAACGCTCATGCGGTGCTTGTGATGCGGACGGCGCAGGGGGATTTCATCCTCGACAACCTGCGCGACGAGGTGCTGCACTGGCGTCAGACAGGGTATACTTTCTTGCGGATGCAAGACCCGGCCAATCCCGCGCGCTGGACTGCGGTGATCGACGGTGGCATCTTGCGCAATGACAATGCGGTGTCCACGCCGCGTCTGGGCACATCGGGGGCCACGGTGACGGCGCCGACGGTTGCGGCCAAGGCAACGCATTCCCGCTGAAGAGGGGACGGGGTTTCGCTTCCTCTGACCGTTGGGTCAGTGGCTGGAAGTGTCCTGAAGGTTCTCGATCTTGAAGAACGCGCCGTAATTCGCGCCATTCACCTGTGTTGGTCTGGTCGCCTGCGATGGATCATCCACATTGTCGATCCAGGCTGGAATATCCAGCAAAAGCTGATCGTAGCAGGCCAGGCGCGCGGCATCGCCCGGCGCTTCGGCGCAGGAAAGGTATCGGTCAAGAAAGGCGCGCTTGGTGTCGGCCGAGTCTGGCGTCTGGGCTGTGGAGGCCAGCGGCGCCGTTATCAGCGCACATGCAATCAAGACTGTGGAATAGCGCGGGCGCATGGCAGAAAGCCTTTGGTTGGCAGGGATAGGCGTCGCTTTGGTATGAAATTCAAGCAATAATTGGGTCTGGTCTTGGGGTTCGGACGGAGACCGTCCGAACCAGTGTCATTCGTTCCCAGCGGGATCAGGCAAAAAGATTGCTGGAGAGAGAGGCTTCCGGGCCGCAGGCGCATCCATCATCGCCACCGCCAGTTTCACCATCGCCACCTTTGCCGTCGCCGGTGTCACCATCGCCGCCTTTGCCGTCGCCGGTGTCGCCATCGCCACCTTTACCGTCGCCGGTATCGCCATCTCCGGTATCGCCGCCACCTGTGTCGCCACCGCCGGTGTCACCTCCTCCGGGTGCGCCGTCGCCCGGGCCTTCTGCGCCGGGGGCTTGGCCGCCGGGTGCGCCACCAGGGGCTCCGCCGGGAGTGCCGCCAGCCGGGGTGCCGGGGCCGTTGCCGATATTGCCGCCGAAGCCACCGAAGTCGGCTTCACCGCCGAAACCGGACGGGGAGGGCGAGGCGACAGAGGCGGTGCCGAAGTCAGCGAAGGCCAGAGCCAGTTCGGGGCATTCTTCCAGCCAGATGGCCAGGTTCCGCTCATAGTTCGGGTTGCTGCGGATCTGTGCGACCAGCTCGGGTGTGAAGTCCTCAACCTTGAGGTCACAGAACGCGACGCCGTTGTTGGCCGACTGCGCGGCGGAGTATTTGTCGAAATACATATCCGCCACGATCGGCACGGGCTGGGGCTGCGCGCAGGCCGCTGCAAGGGTCAATAAGCTGCTGGTGCAGGTGAATTTCAAAAAGGTCTTTTGCCTGGTGAACATTGAAGTCACTCCCGTCTTAAAAGTCGGGGCCGAAGCCCACGAGATGGCACCCATCTCTTGTTCTTGGAACTTACCAACAAGATGAGGCCAAGAGAATCGAATTGTGACGAAGGGAAGGCAATGCTCGCCTCAAAAACACCCGAAAACTCGCCCAATTATGGCGAAAAATAGCAGAAGGCGTTGCTGACAGGCGACAGACTGGCGTTTGAGAGCAGAAACCGCTGCGCCCGCAATATTCATTGAAAACATTGCTTTAGGTTGATTAATGGATGCAGGGCGCTAAGCGATCTCCCCTCAAAAGGCAGGAAAGACACGCTACTCTCTTGTCTTTGTTGCAGTTTTGAGACAGGTCGCAACAATCTTGATGGCCATGAATAGGCCGTTATCTGAAACAGCCAGAGCGTGTGATTATTGTCGCTTTTGCGTGTTTAATGCGCCTTTGGCGGGGAAATTCTGCAAATATGCGCATAGGTCAGTGACCGAGCGGCAATCCAAATCACCCCGGATGATGCGTGATCTTGCTGTGGGTTTGCGAGTTGATTTGCAGGATTGTGGCGTGATCCTGACGCAGTGGTAGCGTGGCGACGAAGCAAATAACACTTTTAGGTAGAGTATACTTTATCAGGTCATGGACTGTTATCGCCAAAGAAAATGCGCTCACCCCAGGGGCAAACGCAGCACTGTCACCTTAACTCTGGCAGGGGGGCGATGCGACGCCCGTGCAGATGTCCTGTTCGAGGCTCAGAGAAGCTCTTCCAATGCATCCAGCAGGTCTTCGATCTCGGGGGCGATGCTGTCCCAGTTGCGCAGGGGCGCGCCTGCGGCCAGATCGGATTTCAGCTTCTGCTCGATTGAGCGCGCGCTGTCACCGATTTCGGGATAGCCCAGGGTGCCGGCCACGCCGGCGATCTTATGCGCGATCTGCGCAATCTCGGTCAGGGCAGGGGCAGGTTCCTGCCCCTTGTGCACGGCTTGCGTCAAGGCCTCGATCCGCAGGATGCGGTCCGTGGTCAGGGTGATGAAAACCTGATGGGCCGCCTTGAGCACCTCAGGCAGCCCATCGGGCATTTTCGTCGCAGCATTCCTGTTCATTCAGATCAGTTCCATTGCTTTTGGGGACTGAAGCCTTCCTCCAGACCGATTTGCGATGACATGCGGGCACGGTCCAGCAGAGACGAGATTTCGGCCCGCTGGCTGAAAATACTGGCCGAGACGGGCCGACCCACCTGAATGACAGGGGTAGGCAATCCAAGGCTGCTGTAGAGCTTGTGATAGCTGGCGATCCCGGCGCGCACTTCTTCCTGCAAGCCCTTGGGATCGCTGACGGCGGTGCGGTTGGTCAGAACCACGAAGTCACCCTGACCGGCATGGGCCATGCTGAAGGGCGATGTCTTGAGGGTTTCAGCCACCACGGTCGCGATATTGGCCAGATAGTCGATATAGCCGACGTGATCGGTCAGGCGGAACGCATCCGAGGCATTGGTCACGGTAAAGCCGATTGCGGCATGGCCGAAGAGTTGCAGCCGGTTCAGGGTCAGCAGGTGGTTCTGCATCGCCAGATATTCCACCATCCAGTTCGCGCTGATGACCGAGAGGGGCGCGTCGAATTTGACCTTGGACTTGGGCAGATCGGACCAGGATTTCAGTTCGTCCAGCAGATCGAGGGCGCGCTGGCGTTCGTCAACCAACTGACGCATGACCTGGAGGCGGGCGCGCAGCTCGATCTCGTCCAGTGGCTTGGTGAAGTAATCCGTGGCCCCTGCGGCAAAGGCGCTGTCCACGAAATGCTTGTCCGCCAGCGATGTGACCATGATGATGGGCGTCTTGCGATAGACCGACATGCCCCTGATCCGGCGGCAGAGTTCGACGCCGTCCACCTCGGGCATCTCGATGTCCAGAAGGAAGCCGTCAAAGAGCTGTGGGCTGTTGCGAATGACCTTCAGCGCAGCCGCAGCCGAGGGCACACTTGTGACATCATTGTAGCCAAGCTGTGCCAGCGTGCCCTGTAGCACCATCTGGAAGGCCCGGTCGTCATCGACTGCGAGTATCCGAAGGTCTTTCATGTTGCCCATCCTCGATCCGTTCTTTCGTTACAAATTGACGTTCGAATATGTCGAGAGTAGGGCGAATTCGGTGCATTTTTCAACCTAAACGGTGGTAGTCTCGGGCTCCAAAGGTCGCCTTTGTATCAATCCGTCGATGACGGCGATGAATTCTGCACCTCGAATGGGCTTTGGCATCACGATATCCGCGTCAGAACCGGGCATCGGCTGTCGCAGCGCCTCGGCCTCGGCGGTGAAACGGATGACCCGGGCGTCGCGATTGGCCGAATTTCCCGCGCGCAGGTGCCGGATGACCCGGTCGCCGTTGATATGGGGCATGTTCTGATCGAAAATCATCAGGTCGAAATGCTGTGTCAGGGCAGCTTCCAGCGCCTCGCGGCCATCACTGGCCACGGTCAGCACCACGTTTCCGAAACCGCTCAGAAGTGATTGCACGATCTGCTGTGTCACTTCATCGTCTTCAGCCAGTAGGATCTTGAAAGTCATTTTCACCATGCCGTCGCATACCAAGAAATCGGGCGCGATCCGAAAATGCCGGATCACGCCGCTTTCTGCAATGTTGTATCATTAACCAATTCAATTCGGCAAAAAAATGAAAATCGTCAGGCCATTTTACCGCCTTTCGCGGTAAGCGGGTGTTTCGGGCGCGGGGGCCGCGCATGGGTGGTTTTCGCGGGCCTCAATCGCTCTGGGTCAGTGTCACGATCGCATGGAGAAGCTCGGCCTGCTTGAAGGGCTTTGCCAGATGGGTGTCGAATCCGGCGATGAGGTAATCGGCCACCTGATGCGGCATGGCATTCGCGGTGACGGCGATGACGGGGACGGGGGCATGGCCCTGCGCCGCCTCCTGCTCGCGGATCATGGTCAGGGCCGTGACCCCATCCATCACCGGCATCGAGATGTCCATCAACACGATGTCAAAGCCCTGCGCCTGCGCGATCTGGTCCTGCCAGGCGTCCACCGCCTCGCGCCCGTTTTCGACCAGCGTGATGTCGAGGCCGCATTCCGTCAGCATTTCCGAGATCACCAGACGGTTGGTCGGGCTGTCATCCGCGACCAGCGCGCGCAGGTGGTCCAGCCGCACCATCGGGCGGTTGACCGGCGCCGCGTCGCGGGCGCGCGGCATCTGGCTTGCCTCGGCCACGGGCAGGGGAAGACTGACACGGATCGCGGTGCCCTGTCCCTGCACGCTGTCCACCGTGATGTCACCCTGCATCAGCGTGACAAGCTGGCGCACGATCGACATGCCCAGTCCCGTGCCGCCGAACCGCCGGGTGATGCTGCCGTCGGCCTGTTCGAAACTGTCCAGGATGCGCGATACCTGCGTGGGGGTCATGCCGATCCCGGTATCCGCCACGACCATCTCCAGCGGTTCGCCGGGCTGATAGCGCAGGGTCAGCGTGACCGAGCCGGATTCGGTGAACTTGATCGAGTTGTGCAGCAGGTTGTTGAGGATCTGGCTGATCCGGTGCGGGTCGCCCAGAACGGGCATCGCGCAGCCGCCATTGGTGTGGACCCGGAACTCCAGCCCCTTTTCCTCGGCGCGGATGGCGTTCAGCGCCTGCACAGGCTGCACCAGATCGTTGACGACGAAGGGAACCTTCTCGATCTCCATCTTGCCCGCTTCGATCTTGGACATGTCCAGGATGTCGTTGAGGATGCTCAGCAATGTCTCGCCCGAGGTGCGGATCGTGCTGATCATCCTGCGCTGCCGCTCTTCGACCAGCGAGCCTTCCAGCACCTCGGCCATGCCCAGAACGCCGTTCAACGGGGTGCGGATCTCATGGCTCATATTGGCCAGGAACATCGACTTGGATTTGCTGGCGCCCTCGGCCTGCGCGCGGGCCTGTTCCAGACGGCTTGTCGCAGCCAGTTCTTCCGTGATGTCGTTGAACGATGTCACGACCTGCATCTCGTCGCCTTCGCCCTTGAAGGCGACGGCATTGACCGAGAGGCAGCGCCTTGTGCCATCCTCCCACTGGATCGCAAAGCGCACGTCGCGCACCGGCTCGCCACCCGCGATGGCCAGGGCGAAGGGCAGGTCCGCGTCGTCGATGGGAGAGCCATCCAGCCGGGACGAGCGCCAGCGCGGCGCGTTATATCTGATCCCTGTCATCTCGTTGCGGGTCAGACGCAGGATGCGTTCGGCTTCGCTATTGGCATAGATGATCTCGCCGTCGCCATTCATCACGATGATGGCGGCGATGCTGGCGTCCATCACCTGTTCGAGGAACCTTTTGCCGGATTCCAGATCCTGCTCCAGCCGTTTGCGGTCCGAGATGTTCAGATGCACGCCGCCGATGATCTCGGGGCTGCCATCGGGCGCGAAGCGGGTAATCTGACTGCGCGAGAGCACCCAGATCCAGTGGCCGTCATTGTGCCTCATGCGGAATTCGCTTTCCGACAGGGCGGTGGCATTGTCTTCGCGCACCACGGCAATCGTGTCGAACACCTTGAGGTCGTCGGGATGCACCAGTTTACGGAAACTGGACAGATCCATCGGCGGCATATGGCTTTCCCCATAGCCCAGGATCTCGCGCCACTGTCCGCCGACGCTGAGCGTGTTGCGCGCGGCGTCCCATTCCCAGGTGCCGATGGCTGCGCCTTCCATCACCTTGGTCAGTTGCTGCTGGACAAGGTCACGCTCGGCCAGGGCGCTGGTCAGTTCGGCATTGGCGTCGTCCAGCGCCTGAATCTGTTGCCTCCGCGCGGTGATGTCGATGGCGACGGTGATGCAGCCACCGTCCGAGGTGCGCACATTGATCCGCCGCACCGAGCGCCCGTTCGGCAGGGGAACCTCATCCTCGAAATGCGGCAGCTTATACATCCGCAGGCGTTCGGCCAGAACAGCATCAATGTCTGTTCCGGGGCCGCCGCCGGGCAGGACATTGGCCTCGATCCCGTAGCGCAGGATGCTTTCCAGCGTGGCCCCTTCGCCCAGGGCGGGGACCACGGCCGGGAACATCTCGCGGTAGGCGGTATTGGCGATGACAAGGCGATCCTCGGCGTCGAAGATCACAACGGAATCCGGCAGGGCATTCAGCGCATTCTCAAGCCGCTGGCGCATCGCCATGGCCTCGGCGGCAAGGCGGCTGACTTCGGCGCGTTGCAGCTTGTGCTCGGTGATGTCCGTCTCGACCGTGACAAAGCCTTGCAGCGTGCCGTCGATGCCGAACAGCGGCTGCACGTTGAAGTCGATCCAGTAGCGGTTGCCGTAGCGGTCCTGATTGACCATCTCGCCGCTGAACGGCTCTCTGCGGTCCAATGCGGCGCGCAGGGCGGCGGCGGTCTCGTGGTTGCTTTCGGGGCAACGCACCAGATCCTCGAACAACTGGCCGCGCACTTCGTCCAGCGTCCAGCCGCTCTTCTCGGCAAAGGCGCGGTTGAACCAGACGACGCGCTGGTCGCAATCCACGACGACAACGAAATTCGTCATCGCTTCGACGATCTTGCCGAGCTTGAGCAATTCGTCGCGCTGCCGTGTATCCACGGTCACGTCCCGCACGATGAAAATCGCGGTCGGCAGCCCCTCGGGCTCGGGCGAGTCCTTGCGCGCGCCCGAAATCTCGAAGATGCGCCGCGCACCCGCAAAGGTGATGGGGTAGCGCAGCCCGTCAATCCGGCCCTCCCGCAGAACCTTGTCCAGTGCGATACGCCCGATAGCTGCGGACTCGGGCGGCAGAACCTCCTCGAAGGTCTTGCCCGCCAGTTCGCCCACCACCGGGACGCGCAGATGGTCGGGGCCGGCGACGAAGCCGGTATAGCGCCCGGCGCTGTCGATCTCGAACAGCAGATCGGGCAGGGCGGCCATGATCGCCTCGAACTTGCCTGCGGTCTCCAGCGCCTCGGTCTCGCGCAGGCGCAACTGGGTCACGTCAGAGCCGACACCGCGATAGCCGGCAAATGTGCCGTCCTTGGCAAAGATCGGTGAGGCGCTGAAGCGGAAATAGGCAGGCCGACCGTCCAGATAGCGGGCCTTGTAGATCAGGTCGCGAAAGGGTTCGCGCGCTTCCATCTTGGCGGTGATCTGGTCAAAGCCGCCATCTTCCGCGGATACGCCGATTTCCTTGGCGATTTCGACCCGGCTGCGCCCCAGAAAGAACGAGGTCGGCAAGCCATAGCGCGCCACGTTGGGCGACATATAGGTATAGCGCCCTTCGGCATCCTGTTCCCAGACCCAGTCATCGCTGATGTCCGACAGGTCTTGCAGCCGCGAGGCCGCCGCGTCGCGTTCGGCAGAGGCATTGTCCAGCTCGGCCTGCGCTGCCGCCAGTTCGGCCTCGCGCGCCTTGCGTTCGGTGATGTCGCGGATCAGGAACAGATAGCCGCCCGGATCGTCGGGCCCAAGACTGTCGCGCAGGGCGACCGAGACTTCGACCCAGCTTGTCGGATCGCCGGGGCGCAGATGCTGCTCGACACCCACCACCGTTTCACCATCACGCACGGCGGCCATCATGCGGCGCCGTTCGGCGGCAATCTCGGGGCGCAGGATGTCTTCGATCCGGTGGCCGATGACGGAATGCGGCTCGGGCGCCCAACCAAGGGCGCGGGTATGGTGAAAGCCGCGATAGATGCCGTCGTGATCCACCTCCAGCAACAGGTCGGGCAGGGCGGCCAGGGTCAGTTCCAGCTTGTCCTTGGTGCGTTCAAGATCCTGCAAGGCTTCCTTGCGCATCAGGGCGGACTGGATCACATCGGCAACACCGCGCAGCAGGGTGATGGCGTCGTCGGGAAAGGGCGCCTTTCGGCGGGTGCGGTCCAGACCGGCCAGGCCGACCAGCTTGCCATCCACCAGAATGGGAACCGCGACCACCGACAGAATGTTCTGCATCTGGAGAACGGGTTTCTCGGGTGATGGGTCGGGCAGGGCGGCGACATCGGGGATATGGACGACCTGATCGGCGTCCAGGGTCATGCGCCAGCTTGAGATGATGTCGATCGGTTGGTTCTGTAAATGCGGGCGCATCGGGCGCACACCGTCCGCCACCCATTCATGTGTATTGTTCATCACCTCGTCGTGGCGGAACAGGAAGATATAGGCCCGGTCCGCCTCGCACAGCTCTCCCATCCGGCCCAGCACGCGCGTGATGGCCGTGTCCAGCTCTGCCGCGGGAGTCCGCACCAGCTGGTTCAGGAAAGAGATCACAAGGGTTTCCTGCTTCACGCCATGACCCTCTTGCCGGGAGCGGTGACGCATGGTCTGCGGTCTTTCGATTGGGACAAGAACATTCCTCTATCCACGGTAGGCGACGGGGCACGCCCGATAGATCAGACCCAATGATCCTTGATTTCCACCCTCGGGCGACACCGCCGACCGGCGTGGAGAACAGATCCACCCTTTACCTCCGAAGACCAGCCACGCGGCCCGGAACCATCCTCAAAATCCATTCAGTCCACGTTGCGCTGCATGGGGGGCAGCGTCGAAAGGGGGCTGTCTCGGCAGGGCAAGTCAATCATATTCCGTGCAGGGGGTAAAGGGCAGGAACAAGTTGATTTCAGGGTTTCTTTTGGAAAGTGTCACGCTTGCCTGACACGTGTTGTGCGGGCATGACCGCGCGGCGTGAGGGGCTTGGCAAGGCGATGGCAACCTGCAACCCTATGCGCAATCAGAAGGAGGAGCTGAGGATGGCAGGCCCGTTGGACGGATTGAAACTTGTCGAGATGGCGGGGCTTGGCCCCTGTCCGTTGGCGGGGCAGCTGATGGCCGACTTGGGCGCGGATGTGGTGGTGATCGACCGCGCCTCGGGGCCGGCCGATCCGACCGATGTGAACCGGCGGGGCAAGCGGTCGGTGGCGCTGAACCTCAAGACGCCCGAAGGGCTGGAGGTGGCCCGGCGGATCATCGCGCGATCCGACATCCTGATCGAAGGTTTCCGTCCCGGCGTGATGGAGAAGCTGGGCCTTGGTCCTGCGCCATGTCACGCGTTGAACCCCGGCCTGATCTTTGGCCGGATGACCGGATGGGGGCAGGAGGGGCCGCTGGCGATGACGGCGGGGCATGACATCAATTACCTGTCCCTGTCCGGCGCGCTTGGCGCGATCGGGCGGGCTGACGGACCACCTGTGCCGCCGCTGAACCTTGCCGCCGATTACGGCGGCGGGTCGATGTTCCTGATCTTTGGCGTGCTGGCCGCGTTGTTCGAGCGTAGCCGGTCCGGCAAGGGGCAGGTGGTGGATGCTGCGATGGTCGATGGCGTGCCGGCGATGATGGGGCTGATCCATCAATGGCTGGCGCAGGGCCGCTGGCAGCAGCCGCGCGAGGCGAACCTGCTGGACGGGGGGGCGCCCTTCTATCGCTGCTATGCGACCAAGGACGGGCGCGCGCTGTCGGTCGGGCCGCTGGAGCCGCAGTTCTTTGCCGAGCTGGTGGCGCTGGCCGGTCTGCCCGAGGCGCATCGCGCCGATCAGAACGATCCCGCCACATGGCCCGCGCGGCGCGCGCTTTATGCGCAGGTCTTCGCCAGCAAGACGCGGGACGAATGGATGGCGATCTGTGCGGGCACGGATGCCTGTGTCGCCCCGGTTCTGGATTGGGACGAGGTCGAGCACCACCCTCATAACGCGGCGCGCGGCACCTTTGTGCGGGTGGGCGGCGTCATGCAGGCGGCCCCCGCGCCACGGTTTGACCGCACCCCTGCCGCGGCCCCGGCGGCACCGGGCGCACCGGGACAGGATACACAGGCCGTGCTTGCGGATCTGGGTTATGACGCCGACCGGCTGGAGGCGATGCGCAAGGCGGGCGTTCTGACCTGAGGCGTCAGAAGGCGCTGTCCTTGACCGCCTGCATCGACACATGGGTGGAGGTGGAGCCGACATAGGGCAGGGCCGAGATCACCTCGCCCAGGATCTGACGATAGGCCTGAATATCGCGGCTGCGGATCTTGAGCAGATAGTCGAAGGAGCCGGCGATCATGTGGCATTGCTCGATCTCGGGCACGTCCATGACCGCGCGGTTGAAGGCGGAAAGCGCCTTTTCGGTCGTATCGGTCAGGCGCACCTCGGCAAAGGCGACATGGTCCAGCCCCAGCTTGGAGGGGTTCAGCACCGCCCGGAAGCCCTGGATATAGCCCTGATCCTGAAGGCGTTTCATCCGCACCTGACAGGGGCTTTTGGACAGGCCCACCTTTTTGGCCAGATCCGTGATGGCGATCCGCCCATCGGTGCTGAGTTCGCGCAGAATCTTGGTGTCGATCCGGTCCAGCGGGTCTGATTTCAGCTCGTCTGACATGTATGTTCCTTCAAAACGGCCGCAAACAAATACAAACGGCTGGTCGAACCTTGATCAACAGGAAAAACGGCTGTCAAGCATCTGATATGCTTTGCCAGACAGTTATCCCCTGAAAACCCCGGTCGGAGTCCGCCATGTCCCGTCTTGCCCTTCTTCGCGATGAAATTCGTGCCACCCATCACCGTCCCGAGGATGTGGTGCTGGCGGTGCTGCGTCAGGAATTGCAACCGGATGCGGCGATGCGCGCGGCGGCCACGACCCGCGCGGTGGGGCTGGTCAAGTCGATCCGCGGGGCGGGGCGGCCGGGGTTGATGGAGGTGTTTTTGTCCGAATATGGCCTGTCCACGAATGAGGGGATCGCGCTGATGTGTCTGGCCGAGGCGCTGCTGCGCGTGCCGGATCGGGAGACGATCGACGACCTGATCGAGGACAAGATCGCCCCCTCTGAATGGGGCGCGCATCTGGGCCGGTCCTCGTCCAGCCTTGTCAATGCCTCGACCTGGGCGCTGATGCTGACGGGCAAGGTGCTCAAGGAGGATCAGGGGCCGGGTGTCGCCAATGTCCTGCACGGCGCGATCAAGCGTCTGGGCGAGCCTGTGATCCGCTCTGCCGTCAGTCGCGCGATGAAGGAGCTGGGCCACCAGTTCGTTCTGGGCCGCGACATCGGCGAGGCGATCAAACGCGGCGCGGCGCGGGCGGGGCAGGGCTTCACCTTTTCCTATGACATGCTGGGCGAGGCGGCCCTGACGGCGCGGGATGCCAGAAAATATCACACCGCCTATGCGCAGGCGATTGCCCGTCTGGCGGGGGAATGCACCCATGATGACATTCGCGCCAATCCCGGCATCTCGATCAAGCTGAGCGCGCTGCATCCGCGCTATGAGGTAGGCCAGCACGACCGCGTGATGGCCGAGCTGGTGCCCGCCACGCTGGAGCTGGCGCTGGCCGCGCGCAATGCAGGCATGGGTCTGAACATCGACGCCGAGGAGGCGGACCGGCTGGACCTGTCGCTGGATGTGATCGAGGCGGTGCTGCGCGATCCCCGTCTGGCAGGCTGGGACGGGTTCGGTGTCGTCGTGCAGGCCTATGGCAAGCGCGCCGCGCCGACGATTGACTGGCTCTATGCCCTGTCCGAGGAGCTGGACCGTCGCATCATGGTGCGGCTGGTCAAGGGCGCCTATTGGGATACCGAGATCAAGCGCGCGCAGGTCGAAGGGTTGGAGGGCTTTCCTGTCTACACCCGCAAGGTGGCCACCGATGTGTCCTATCTGTGCTGTGCGGCCAAGCTATTGGGCATGACCGACCGCATTTACCCGCAGTTCGCCACGCATAACGCCCATACGGTCGCCGCGATCCTTGAGATGAAGGCGGATAGATCCGCGTTTGAATTCCAGCGTTTGCACGGCATGGGTGAAGTGCTGCATGACGTGGTGATGAAAGAGGCGGGCACGCGTTGCCGCATTTATGCGCCCGTGGGGGCCCATCGCGATCTGCTGGCCTATCTGGTGCGGCGCCTGCTGGAAAACGGGGCCAACTCCAGTTTCGTCAATCAGATCGTGGATGCGGATGTGCCCCCCGAGGCGGTGGCCGCCGATCCCTTTGACGCGCTGGATGGTCCCGCCGGGCGCCGCTCTGGCGCGGTGAAAGACCCGGTTGCGCTTTATGCGCCGGAGCGGCCGAATTCGCGCGGCTTCGATCTGCATGACGCGCGCGATCTGGCGGTGATCGACGCCGCCCGCGCCCCCTTTGCTGCGCCCCATCAGTGGCAGGCCGGACCATTGGCGGCGATTGAGGTGTCCGGGGATGAGGCGGTCGCGGCGATCAACCCCGCCGATCCCGCCGATCTGGTGGGGCGCACGGTGGTCTGCTCGGCGGCCGATGCGACGGCGGCCGTCGGCGCGGCGCAGCCCTGGGCTGCGGATGCCCAGACCCGTGCGGTCGTCCTGAACCGCGTGGCCGACCTCTACGAGCAGAATTTCGGCGAGATTTTCGCCGTTCTGGCGCGCGAGGCAGGCAAGACGCCCAAGGATGCCATTGCCGAACTGCGTGAGGCGGTGGATTTCCTGCGCTATTACGCGGCCCGCGGTGTCGAGGCGCAGGGCGCGGCGCGGGGTATCTTTACCTGCATATCGCCCTGGAACTTTCCGCTGGCGATCTTCACCGGACAGATTGCCGCGGCACTGGCCGCAGGCAATGCCGTGCTGGCCAAACCGGCAGAGACGACGGCGCTGTGCGCCCATGTCGCCGTGCGCCTGATGCATGAGGCGGGCGTGCCCCGCAGCGCGCTGCAACTGCTGCCCGGGGCAGGGTCGGTGCTGGGGCCGGTGCTGACGGGCGATGCGCGGATCGGTGGCGTCTGCTTTACCGGATCGACGGTGACGGCGCAGCGGATCAACCGCACCATGGCCGATGGCATGGCCCCCGATGCGGCGCTGATTGCCGAAACCGGCGGTCTGAACGCGATGATCGTGGACAGCACGGCGCTGCCCGAACAGGCGGTGCGCGACATCATCGCCTCGGCCTTCCAGTCGGCGGGGCAGCGATGCTCGGCCCTGCGGGTGCTCTATCTGCAAAAGGACATCGAGGGGCCATTCCTGGAGATGCTGTTCGGCGCGATGGAAGAATTGCGCCTGGGCAACCCGTGGCATCACGATGTGGATGTGGGCCCGGTGATCGACGCGCGCGCACAGGCCGATTTTGCAGGCTATATCGCGGCGGCGCGTCAGAACGGCACGCTGCTGAAAGCGATGGATGCCCCGGCTGCGGGTCACTTCATCGGCCCCGCCGTGATCCGCGTCAGCGGGATCGAGGCGCTGGAGCGCGAGGTCTTCGGTCCGATCCTGCATGTCGCGACCTTCCGTGCGGATCAGATCGACGCGGTGGTGGATGCGGTCAATGCCAGCGGCTTTGGCCTGACCTTCGGGATGCATACGCGCATCGACGGGCGGGTGGAGCAGGTCACGTCGCGGCTGAAGGTGGGCAATGCCTATGTCAACCGCAACCAGATCGGCGCCATCGTCGGCAGTCAGCCCTTTGGCGGCGAGGGGCTGTCGGGCACCGGGCCAAAGGCAGGTGGGCCGTCCTATGTGCCCCGTTTCCTCAAGGCGGCTGTGATGGACCATGCGGGGCAGGCGGGCAAACCTGCGGATGTCGGTGTGGTGCAGGCGCGTCTGGATCAGTTGAAGGGGCTGGATCTGGTGCGGCTGTCGGTCAGCGATCTGCCGGGGCCGACGGGAGAGTCGAACCGGCTCTCGACCTATGGGCGCGGGACGGTGCTGTGTCTGGGGCCAACGGCGGCGGATGCGACCGAACAGCTGCGGATCGCGCGCGACAATGGCTGTCATGCCTTGGCTGTCGCCCCCGGGATTGCGCCTGCGCTGGGCGTGGATGGTGTCCTGCCGCGCGGGGCGCTGGAACATCTGCGCGGCGTCGATCTGGTGGCGCTCTGGTCCGACACGCGCGACCTGACAGCGGCGCGGCGTGCGCTGGCAGGCCGTGACGGCGCGCTGGTCGGACTGGCATGTGGCGATGATCTGGCGGCGCGTTGCCGGATCGAGCGCCATATCTGCGTCGATACCACCGCAGCAGGCGGCAACGCGGCCCTGCTGGCAGCCGAAGCCGAGGAGGCCCCCGTCAGCGTCGCCGTGTGAGGCAGGGTTTGTGTGAGTATTTGTGCAACGATGAAACGCAAGCCGTGGTCATTGGCGGGGCAAGGGACTAGATCAGGGGCCTGATCTTTGGGAAACTTGCTCTGCCATGGCCATGAAACTGACCTCGCTTGCCGCGCTGGCGGCGCTGCCCTTCGATACGGTGATCGACGTGCGCGCACCTGGCGAATATGCCGAGGATCATATTCCGGGGGCCGTCAACCTTCCGGTTCTGTCCGATGCGGAACGCGCGCTTGTCGGGACGATTTATGTCCAGCAGGACCGCTTTCTGGCGCGCAAGACCGGGGCGGCGCTGGTGGCGCGCAATGCGGCGGCGCATCTGCAAGGGCCATTGGCCGACAAGGACGGTGGCTGGCGGCCGCTGGTCTATTGCTGGCGGGGCGGGCAGCGGTCGGGGTCTTTCGCCTCGATCCTGGCGCAGGTCGGCTGGCGGGTGGAACTGATCGAGGGCGGCTATAAAAGCTATCGCCGGCTGGTGGTCGAGGCGCTCTATCACGCGCCGCTGGCGCATCGGCTGATCCTGCTGGATGGCGGGACAGGCACGGCCAAGACACGGATGCTGGCGCGGCTTGCGGGGGCCGGGGCGCAGGTGGTCGACCTTGAGGCGATGGCCGCGCATCGCGGGTCTTTGCTGGGCGGGCAGCCGGGCGGGCAGCCGTCGCAGAAGCGCTTCGAGAGCCACATCGCCATGGCGCTGGCCCGGCTGGACCCCGCGCGCCCGGTGTTTCTGGAAGCGGAAAGCAACAAGATCGGGCGTCTGATCATCCCGCCGATGCTCTGGCAGGCGATGATGGCGGCGGATCACGTCACGCTGGAGGCGCCGTTGGCGGCCAGAGCCGCCTTTCTGTGCCATGACTATGCCGATCTGCTGGCGGATGTCGAGGGGCTCTGCGCAAGGCTGGGCCAACTCAAGACCTATCACGGTGTCGAACAGGTCGCCCAATGGCAGGACATGGCGCGTGAAGGGGGCTTTGCCGCGCTGGCGGCCGATCTTGTCGCGCGGCACTATGACCCGCGCTACATCAAGGCCCAGAGCCGGCAGGGCCGCGCCGCTTTGGCGAGGGTCAGGCTTGAGGATCTGAACGACAACGCGCTGGATGCGGCCGTGCCGGATATACTGGCGATATCTGCCGCGCGTTAGCGGCAGAGAATGGCGGGGGCGCCGGCGGAAAGCCTGCCGATGATCGCCGCCTCATGCCCCTGAGCGCGCAATTCCGCGACACACCCCTCGGCCTGATCGGGGGAGACTGCGGCCAGCAGGCCACCTGCGGTTTGCGGATCATGCAGCAACACGCCACGCGGGCCGCTGGCCCCGGTCACGGGGGCGGCCGCCAGATTGGCGGCCCATGCGGTCGAGCGGATGCCCGCGTCCGCCAGTTCCGCGGCCCCGTCATAGAGCGGGATGGCCGCAAGGTCTAACTCTGCCCGGAGTTGTGAGGCGCGGCAGATGGCCAGCAGATGTCCGGCCAGTCCAAAGCCGGTCACATCGGTCATGGCATGGGCCGGGCGCAGGAGCCGGGCTGCATCATCTTGCGGCTGGGTCATCCGGGCAAGCAGCGCCGCGACATGGCGGCCATTGGCGCGCATCTGCATCTCGGCAGCGAGGATCGTGCCGGCACCGATGGGACGGGTCAGGATCAGCGCATCGCCGGGTTGCGCGCCGGCATGGGTCACGGGATCACCGTCACACAGCCCGGTGATGGTGAAGCCCAACGTCAGCTCGGCCCCGGTGGTCGAATGGCCGCCAACGATCGCGGCGCCTGCCGCGCCGAAGACCTGCGCTGCGGCCTGCATCACCGCGTCCATCGTGCGCGTTTGCAGGGCGGGTGACATGGGTGGCAGGATCACAGTGGCCGTGGCGGCCTGTGGCGCGGCCCCCATCGCCCAGATGTCCCCCAGTGCGTGCAGTGCCGTGATCCGCGCCATCAGGGCCGGATCATTGGTGAAGGCGCGCAGGTGATCGGTCGTCATGACCTGCCGCACCCCGCCCGTCGCCAGCACAGCCGCATCATCCCCGGGCAGGCTGAGGATGTCGTCGCGCCCCGCAGCGGGCAGCCGCGATAACACGCGTTGCAGCGCATCCGCCCCCAGTTTCGAGCCGCATCCGCCGCAGAGCGGTTGCGTCTGGCCGGCCACATCCTCGGCCCCCAAGGCGCGCTCTTTCGGCAGGGATGGGGCTGGCATGGCAGGCAGGGTGCGGAACTTTTCCATGAAGGACTGGTCGATCCGGTCCTTCCAGCGCCAGAGCCAGGGGCCGGAGAAGGCCAGCCCGAATTTCTCGGCCACGGCTGAGCGTTCGCCCAGCGAGATCAGCTTGAGGTAATCGCGCTGCGGCTGAAACCGGCGGGTGGATCGGCCCATCAGGACGGCGCGCAGATTGTCATGCAGAACGGGGGCTTCGCGTACGGCAAAGACCCCCGCCTTGGGACGCGGCGCATGGGCCAGATGGGCACAATCGCCAGCGGCAAAAAGCGTCTTGTGGCCCATGACGCGCAGATCGGGGGCCACGGTCACAAAGCCGTCAGGCGTCAGGGGAAGGCCCGTTTGCCCGAGCCAGCCCTGCGCAAAGGCCCCGGCGGCCCCGACGACCAGATCGGCTGCGATGACGCGGCCATCCTCCAGCACGGCACTGTCATGGGTGATACGGGCAATCCTGGCCCTGGCAAGCAGCGTGACACCCGCAGCGGACAGCGCGCGCATCAGCCGGGCGCGGGTGGCGCGTCCGGTGCCGGTCAGGCCATCGCTGGCCTCGATCAGTGTGACCTGCGGCGTGGTGTCTGTGCGCGTCCTCAGGTCATGGGCCATCGCCATCGCCAATTCGACCCCGGCGACGCCCGCGCCGATCACGGCAACACGGGGCTGCCGGGTGCCGGTTGTCACGTCATTGACAAAGTCACGCCAGCGCGCGGCATAGACATCGAGCGGCTTGGCCGCGACGGCATGGGCGGAAAAGCCGGGAATGGCGGGCATCTCGGCCGTGATCCCGATGTCCAGAGAGGCGAGGTCATAGTCCAGGACTTGCCCCGAGCCCAACCGGATGGTCTGCGCCTGTGCATCCAGCCCCACCGCGCGGTCCAGAATCAGCCGCGCCCCGACGGCGCGCGCGAGCCGGACAAGGTCGATGTCCAGATCGTCCCGTCCGTAATGGCCCGCGATATGACCGGGCAGCATCCCCGTATAGGGGGCTGTGGGGGCCGGGTTGATCAACGTCACCCGCACACCCGCCAAAGGCGCCATCGCCCAGGATCGCAGGACCAGCGCATGTGTATGCCCCCCACCGATCAGCACGAGGTCGCGGGTCAGGGGAGGGGGCATCTGCATGGGACGGGCCTTTGGACTTTGCTGTCAGCAGCGTTAGACCATCGCCGCGCAAAGGACCATGCACTTGGATGTGAGCAGACCGGTCCGCGTCAATCCGCCCCGTGCGGGGTCAACGGTGATAGGCGCGATGTTCGAACTGGCCGTGCCGCAGCCAGTGATCCGCAGCATCCATTCCCGCCTGCGCCACATCCGGGTGCAAGTCCAGATAGAGCGCGGGGTCAAAGTCGCCGGGCACCTCTGTCGCCGCCTCGGATTGGGCCGATGTCGCGGTCAGGCGGATGCGGCGCTGCCCCTCGGGCAATCGCGATTGCACCAGTTCCCATGCCAAACGGTCTGTCACCCGGGACAGGGCGTCGCGCAGCAGCCGTGCCCCTTCGGGTTGAGACAGCCTGTCGAAATACCAGGCCTGCTCTGGCCGTCCTGATGACAGATCGGCGCGCAGCGGGGCCGGCCACCAATCCGCGTGATCGGCAATGTCCAGCAGAACCTTGAAATCGGGCATCCCGGCAAAGCGCAAATCCCGCCGACGGGCTGCGAAATGCAGAACGCCATAGGTCGGATCAACGCCCAAAGGCCGGGTGGGATGGGCCGCGAGGATACGCCGCCACAGATGCAGATCGCCCGAACCCGGCGAATCCTCGGGCCAGGGCGCGGGGTCATCCAGCGCATCGCGCCGATAGGCAAAGCAAGAGGCGGGCAGGCTGTTGAAGCTGGTGCGGAAAACCTCGAACTCATCCGCAAGCGCAAGGCAGTTGGAGAAGGGGGCCGCAATCCCGTCCGAGGACACCCATGCCGCGCGGGTGCAGGCGATCATGGCACCGGCGTCAAGCTGATTGCGCAACAGGCGCAAATGATCAGGGAAAAACAGATCATCATCCGCCATGAAGGCAATATAGCGCCCGCGCGCCGCGCGCAGGGCGATATTGCGTGTCGCATAGCCAAACCCCGCAGTTTTGGGCAGATCGAACCACCGGATGCGTGGGTCGGCGCAAGCCAGAACCGCCTCTGCCGTGCCGGGTTCAGCCCCGTCACCGGCCACCAGAATCTCGAAATCCTGCTCCTGCTGCGCCAGAACCGAGCGGATCGCCAGAGCGATGACATCGGCGCGGTAGTGGGTCGGCACCAGAACCGAAAAGAGCGGTGCCCTGTCTGTCGTCCTATCCGCCACGAACATCACCGAAGTCATGCGGGATCAGATCCGTGTCGAGTGGCAAACGGTATTTGTCCGGGTTGTCGTGGTCATATTGCATTGTGGGAAAGTTCACGACCATCAGATCCTCGGTTCCGATATTCACATCGGCGTGCCAGACATAGCGCGGAATATTGACCAGACGTGGCCGCGACGCGGAGAGATAGACCTTGGAGATCTTGCCACAACTGGGCGAGTCGGGTCTTGGATCATAGAGCAGCAATTCCATCTCGCCCCGGATCACGAAATATCTGTCTTCATGCAACTTGTGCAGCCCCCACCCTTTGGCGGTGCCGGGGCGGATCGTGAACATGTAGACAAAGACCAAAGGCTCCGGGTGCCAGTCCCAACGGGGGTCATAGAGTTCGGTGACGCTGCCCCTGTCGTCAATATGGGTGATCGAGTCCTTGAAGCTGGCACCGAAGGGCAGGCTTACAATCGCCTCTCGGGCCGCATCGGTTGTCTTTCTGTCCTGCGCCGCCGCTGCAAGCGTTTGTTCGAGAATGGACGAGGAGGAACCGGACAACAGGGACATGGCACTCATACAACCTTGATACGACAAGGGGACAATCCGTCATTCACTACTGGTTTGTCAATCCGGCGCAGTGGTTTGGTGGCTGCGTTCGGATCGGGTGGAGGAACTGATACACCCGGTCCAAGGCGCCCTTGCCGGCTACTCTGTCAGTGCGAGAATGAGGATTTCGGCGGTCACGCAGATCGCGTGCGCGTCTTCGGACAGGGGACCGGACTGCGCATGGCCGTCGAACCCTATCGAGGTCATGTCAAGCTGGCACACCCCGCCGTGGAGTGCCCCTGTGCGGATCAGCACCTCGGTCGCAAGGCTGTCGATGATCCGCCCATTGGCAAAGCGGGTGCCGACAAGGCTTCCGATCCCTTCCAGACGCGCCGTGGCAAGGCCATGCTCTTGGCAGATGTCCAGCAGGGCTGTAGCCAAGTCCTGATTGGGCCGCAGCGTGACAAGAAAGGCATTCGTCTGGTCGGGCAGGGGGGTCGCTTCGGGGTGGAAGAGGGTGAAATTCGTTTCGGGATCGTGGCGGGAGACAAGGCCCGCGCCCGTCAGGCCCCATCCTTCTGCCTCGACATCCTGTGCCAGGATGCTGTCATCGCAGAGCATATGTCCGCCGTCCGGCACATCTGCTCCGGCGTTCCATTGCCCGTGACAATGCAGAAAGGGCTGTCCGTCGCGTTGTCCCAGATGCACCCCGGCAGAGATGGCCCGCGCGGGCGCAGGTGCCCGATAGGTCGCGCTATACCAGGCGGCATGGCTGTCGTCCGGCGCGGGAGCAGGGGTGACAAAGGTCAGCGGCGCGAAGAAGGCCCCGTCAAGGCGCAGATAGCCAAAGGCGAAGCCGGCATCGGCAAAACCTGCCGTCACCGCCTGACTGACGCTTTGCCCTGCCCGAAGCGTCAGGCGCAGGGGCACGGCCTTGCAGTGCAGAGCCGTGCAGCGGGTCGCGGCGGGCGGTCCGGGATGCGTGATCCGTCGCATCCGGGCCGTCATGCGACAGGGGCCGGCAATTGACCCCGCGCCTCAAGCTCCTCGCGGATCATTTTCTTGGTGATCTTGCCATAGGCGGATTTCGGCAGCGCGTCCCAGACCACGGCATAGCGTGGCAGCTTGTAGCGGGCCACCTGCGGCGAGAGCCATGCCAGAATATCCTCGGGTGAAGGGGTCGCCTGCGGATGCGGCACGCAGACGGCCATGCCCACCTCGCCCCAGACAGGGTCGGGCACGCCCAGCACCGCGACCTCGGACAGGTCGGGGTGGAGCAGCAGCTTCTCCTCGATCTCGCGCGGGTAGATGTTCGATCCGCCAGAGATATACATATCCGAGGCGCGGCCGGTCAGATAGACAAAGCCCTGCGCATCCATATGTCCCAGATCGCCGGTCAGGAACCAGCCGTTGCGGAAACTCTTCTCATTCGCGGACGGGTTGTCGAAATAGCCGGCAAAGACGGCCGGACCGATCACGGCAATCTCGCCGGTGTCGCCAAAAGCGACCTCCTGTCCCTGTGCATCCTGAATCTGCACCTGCATTCCGGTGCGGGCAAATCCACAGGTGCCGATGCGCATCTTGTCATCATCGCCGTGATGATGCGCAGGTGGCAGCACGGTGATGTTGCCGGTCACTTCGCCAAGGCCGAAATACTGCACCAGCACCGCGCCCAGCTTGTCCAGCGCGCGACGCTGATCGGCGCGATACATCGGGGCACCGGCATAGATGACATAGCGCAGGCTGGAATGATCGTGCTGATCCACGCTCGCATCCTCGACCAGCAGCTTCACGATGGTGGGGACGGTGAACATATTGGTCACGCGCCAGCGCGCCACCAGTGACCAGATCTGCGCAGGATCGAACTTGTCGCCCGCAGGCAGGATGGTTTTCACCCCATGGGCCACCTGCGCCAACTGGTGAATGCCCGCACCGTGGGACAGGGGGGCCACAACCAGCGAGGCATCGTCCGGCCCGGTTGCGGGCATTAGATCGCAAAGGTGATTGGTGATGACAAAGGCCAGTTGGCCATGGGTCAGCACCGCCGCCTTGGGTTTGCCCGTGGTGCCCGAGGTGAAGAAGAACCAGGCCGGATCGTCGCGCTGCACCGCCACGGGGGGCGGCACCGCGCCCAGATGGCGGGCAATCAGCGCCTCATACTCAGGGCCGATGGCAATCGTCGCCTCCACATGCGGGGCGCAGGCGGCGGCATGGTCGGGGAATTGCGCGCCGCAGAGCAGCAGCCTTGCCCCGGACGAGGCTGCGAGCCAGGCCAGATCGTCAGGCGAGAGACGGAAATTGGCGGGCACCCAGACGGCGCCCGCGCGCCAGCAGGCGAACATCGCCTCGAACATCTGGTTGCAGTTGGACGATTGCACCAGCACCCGGTCGCCCTTGGTGATGCCGTAATCCTGCACCAGAGCCTGTGCAAAGGCTGCGGCGCGGGCCTCGATCTCGGCCCAGCTCCAGGTTGTTTCGCCCCAGACAAAGCCGATGTCATCCCCCAGCCGCCGCGCGCTTTCGGTCAGCAGATGCGACAGGTTCATGACCCGCGTGGAGAAGGGTGTCATCCCCTGCGACAGATCCATCCTCATTTCACGCGTTCCAGGATCGAGACGTAATTGGCCACGGCCGCACCACCCATGTTGAACACGCCGGCCAGCGTGGCACCGGGGATCTGCATCCCCTCGGCTTGTCCTGCCAGTTGCATCGCCGCCATAACATGCATCGACACGCCCGTGGCCCCGATGGGATGGCCCTTTGATTTCAACCCGCCTGAGGCGTTGACCGGCAGGCGCCCGTCCTTGCGCGTGATCCCTTCTCGGATGATGCGGTGGCCCTGACCGGGTTCAGCCAGTCCCATCGCCTCATATTCCAGCATCTCGGCGATGGTGAAACAGTCATGCGTCTCGACAAGGCTCAGGTCATCGAGCGAGAGGCCAGACTCGGCCAGAGCCTTTGACCAGGCCATGCGCGCGCCCCGGAATTCCAGCACATCGCGCCGTGACAGCGCCATGATGTCATTGGCCTGCACCCGCGCCCGAAAGCCGATGGCGCGCTGCATCGTGGCGGCTGTCTCGGCATCCGCCAGCACCAGCACCGCCGCCCCGTCCGAGACCAGCGAGCAATCGGTGCGCCGCAGCGGTCCCGCCACGCGGGGGTTCTTGTCCGAGACGATGTTGCAGAAAGTCACATCGAAATCCTTGCGCATATGAGCATAGGGGTTGGACATGCCATTGGCGTGGTTCTTGGCAGCGATCATCGCCAGTTCTTCCGAGCGGTCGCCGTAACGCTGGAAATAGCTTTGCGCGATCTGCCCGAACAGACCTGCAAAGCCACCGTCCACATCGGCCTCCTCGGCGCGGTAGCTGGCGCCCAGCAGGATGTCACCTACCTCGGGGGTGGGCGTGGCGGTCATCTTCTCGGCCCCCACGACCAGTGCGATCCGCCCGCGCCCAGCCTCGATGAAATCCATCGCCCCGAACAACGCCGCCGATCCGGTGGCGCAGGCGTTCTCGAAGCGGGTCGCGGGGGTATGGGCCAGACCTTCGGTGCCCATGGCGACCAGAGCGCCCTGAAAATCCTGCTTCGAGAAGCCGTTGTTGAAGACGCCGACAAAGATGCCGTCCACATCCTGCGCGCCGATCTGCGCATGGTTGAGGGCCTGCGAGACGGCCTCGGCCATCAGGCTTTCGGTGTCGGGGTGATCGGATTTGCCAAAGGCTGTGTGACCCCAGCCGACGATCTGCGCTCGTGTCATGGTGTGTTTCCTTCCAAGGGCCTGCCTGCTTGCCGACTGACGGTCGGGGCGGTGGCAAGGCGTGTTTCAATCAGACGTGCCTCGGCTTGCAGTTTCTGGGCAAGTTCGCTGCGGCGGGGTTCCTTCATGCGGCTTTCGATGGCGGCGAGAGAAACGGCGCCCACAAGCTGGCCTTTCTGCCCCCGCAAGGCGACGCCAAGGCCCCACGAATCCTCGAAGATCAGGCCGGGGTTCAGGGCAACGCCGCTGGCCCGCGTCTGCGCAAGATGGGCGCGCAGGGTCTCGGGGGGCAGGCGAGGATAATTGCCCAGCAGTTCGGCGTGGTTGGAAGCCATCACCGCCTCGGCCTCGGCCTCGGGTAGGGCGGCCAGCATCGCCAGCGACCCCGCCCCCACACCCAAGGGGTGATGCCCGCCGGGCATGAGCGCATAGGTGCGGATCGGATAGGTGCCTTCCTCGCGGTGCAGGCAGACGGAATAGCGCCCGCGCCGCACCGACAGAAAGGCCGCATCCCCGGTGGCACGCGCCAGACGTTGCAAGCTGTCGATCGTCTGCGACAAGAGGCCGTGGCGATCCTGCGCCAGAAGACCCAGAAGATAGGCCTCCTCCCCCAGATGATAGGCGCGGGTGATGTCGGACTGCTCCACCAGCCGCGCCCGCATCAGCGCCAGCACAAGCCGCCGGACGGTCGCCTTGTTCAGCCCGGTTTCGGTGACAAGCGCAGACAGCGTGATGCCCGCTGCCGAATGCTGACCGATGAGCGACAGCAGCGCCAGCGCCCGGTCCACGCTCTGTGCGCCGCCGAGGGGCGAATCTTGCTCGTCAAGTTTCATAATATGAACCAAAAAGAGGGGGTCTTTCCTGCAATGACGATGGTATTTCCGGTTATCCTGATTTTATCGCAAGCGATTTGCAAGTTTTTGTTGCAATCTTGAAAATCAAAGGTCCACTATTTGACCAGCCCAGCGACGGCGCGAGGACGGTGTCGGTGAGCATTGGTTAGTCTTAGGGAGGGACGCATGAAGATTTTCAACATCACAGGTGCAGCACTGGCGGCAAGCCTTGCGGTCGCACTCAACATCGGGGCCGCTGGCGCGCAGGAGTTGCGGCTGTCGCATAATACCGGCGACACGACCACCTGGCACAAGGGAGCCGAGAAATTTGCCGAGCTGTTGGCCGAACGCTCGGGTGGCGATGTGACCGTGCGCGTGTTCCCCAATGCGCAGCTGTCCGGCGGCGATCAGATGCGGCAGGCCGAGATGGTCGGACGCGGCGCGCTGGATCTGGTGGTGACATCGGCCATCAACGTGACGCCCCTCGTGCCCGAGATGGCGGTCTTCTCGCTGCCCTATCTCTATGCCAATTACGATCAGGTGGATGCCACCACACAGGGCGCGCCGGGGCAGATGCTGTCGGACATCCTGCTGGAGAAGGGCATCGTCGTTCTGGCCTGGGGCGAGAACGGGTTCCGCGAAGTGACCAATAACACCCGCCCGATCCGCACACCCGAGGATATGCGCGGGCTGAACATGCGCGTGGCCGGGCCGATGTATATCGACGTGATGAACGCGCTGGGCGCCAATCCCCAGCAGATGCAGTGGGGCGAGACGATGTCGGCGCTGCAACAGGGCGTCGTGGACGGTCAGGAAAACCCCATTGGTGCGGTGATCATCCCGCAGCAGGTCTATGAGGTGCAGAAATATCTGACCGCATGGCATTACTCCTATGACCCGATTTTCCTGGGCGTGTCCAAGGATGTCTGGGACAAGTTCGACGCCGACAAGCAGACGATGCTGCGCGAGGCCGCGCAGGAGGCAATGGCCTATCAGCGCGAGATCACCCGTGAAGGCACCGCCAAGGGTATCGACTTCCTGCGCGAGAAGGGCATGGAGGTCTATGAGCCGACCGATGAGGAGCTGGCGGCCTTCCGCACGGCGACACAGCCCGCCTTTGATCAGTGGGCAGCCAAAGTCGGACCCGAGATCGTGGGCGCGTTCCAGAACGCCATTGCCGCCGCCAACTGAGGCGTGATCCAGCCGCCCGTGGCCTGTTCGCAGGGCCACGGGCTTTTGCTGTCAGGGTTTCGATGATGATACGTTTTGTGTTGCGCGACTTCGAAAAGATCGTCTGCGCCATTCTGTTTCTGGCCATGACGGCCTTGGGCTTTGTGAATGTCATCGTCCGCTATGGCACCAACTTCTCTTTCGCCGCGAATGAGGAATTGCTGGTCAACGGCTTTCTGCTGCTGACCGTGTTCGGTGCCGCCATTGCCGCCCGGCGCGGAGAGCATCTGGCCGTGACCATGGTGCATGACCTTCTGCCGCGCTGGCTCTGGTCGCCGGTCTTTCTGCTGTCCGTCGCCTTGTCCGTGACCCTGCTGGCCTTCTCGGCCTGGTTTTCATGGGAGGCGATGATGAACATCAAACGGGTCGGGATGCGCTCCTATGGTCTGGGGCTGCCGGCCTGGTATTATCAGGCGGCCCTGCCGCTGGGATTTGCCCTGATCATCCTGCGGTATCTGCAACATGCCTGGACGGTCCTGCGCGCCGGACCTGAGGCCAAGCCTGCGGCCGGGGGCGATCATGTTTGAGCTGATCGGCATTTCATCGGCCGGAACACAGATGATCATCGTCTTCTTTCTGCTGCTGGCAGTGCGGGTGCCTGTGGCCTTCGCGCTGGGCCTATCGGCGCTTTATGCCATGTGGGCCATCGGTTTCGGTCTGGAACTGGCGGGCGATCTGATTGCCACGGGCATCACGAAATTCTCGCTTCTGGCGATCCCTTTCTTCATTCTGGCGGGCACGTTGATGGGAAGTCTGGGTATTGCCGAACGCATGATCCGCTTCTTCCGCGTCGCTGTCGGCGATCTGCCGGGCGGCATGGGCACGGTGGGCACCATCGTATGCCTGTTCTGGGGGGCGGTCAGCGGCTCTGGTCCTGCATCCGTCGCCGCCATCGGCCCCATGATCATCAAGGGCATGGAGGAGGACGGCTATGACCGTGCCTTCGCCGCCGGGTTGGTCGTGACGGGCGCGGCCTTCTCGATCGTGATCCCGCCCTCCATCGGGCTGGTGATCTATGGGGTCATCGCGGAAACCTCGATCTCGCAATTGTTCATCGCCGCCATCATTCCGGGCGTCTTCATGGCCTTGATCATGGTGCTGGTGCTGCCTTTCGCAAAACGCCGCACCCATGGCGCGCCCATGCCCGCGGGGCGCAGCGCGCTGAACAGCCTCAGCCCGCAACCCTATGGCGATGCGCCCCGCGGCACCGCCCTGTGGCAGGCGTTCCGGGACAGTTTCTGGGGTCTGATGACGCCTGTGGTCATTCTGGGTGGCATCTATTCCGGCATCTTCACCCCGACCGAGGCCGCGATCGTCGCTACCGTCTATGCCCTGGGGGTGGGGGCCTTCGCCTATCGCACCCTGAACGCCAAGGCGCTGTTCGACGCGCTGGGCGATGCGGCGGCCTCCTCGGCGGTGGTCATGCTGATCGTGGCCTATGCCAGTCTTTTTGGCTGGGTGGTCACGGTCGATGATCTGGTGGGCAGCTATTCGACCGCGCTTCTGGGGCTGAGCGAGAACGGCTGGGTGATCCTGCTGGTCGTCATGGTGATCCTGCTCATTGCGGGGATGTTCATGGACCCCGTGACCGTCATGTTCATCGCCTTGCCGATCTTTTTGCCCGTGGCGCGCGAAATGGGCTGGGATCCGGTCTGGTTCGGCGTGCTGGTCATGGTCAATCTGGCCATCGGCCTGATCACTCCGCCGGTGGGGATCAACCTTTATGTCGCGGCCAATGTGACAAGGCTGAGCATCGAACAGGTGGCGCGGGGCACCATGCCCTTCCTGCTGGCCAGTCTGTTCGGTCTGATCGTGGTGGCGACCGTGCCGCAGATGTCGTTGATCTTGGTAGAATGGTTGCGCTGAGTGACCGGAAGAAAAGGGTTTTGAGATGCAGACAGCAATCGTCACAGGGGCCGCGCGCGGCATCGGGCTGGCCACAACACGGCTGATGCTGGCCGAGGGGTGGCAGGTCGCCATGATCGACCGGGATGAGGCGGCGTTGAAGGACGCGTCCAACGGTGTCGCGGATGTCTTTCCGGTGGTCTGCGATGTCTCAAACCCGGATCAGGTCAGCGCCATGACGGCGCAGGTGGTGGACCGTTTCGGGCGGATCGACGCGCTTGTGAACAATGCCGGCGTGGCCGATTTCCGCCCTCTGGCCGACACCGATCTGGCGATCTGGCGCGAGGTGATGGCGACCAATCTGGACGGCGTCTTTCTGACCAGCCAGACGGTGCTGCCCCATCTCAAGCAAACGCAGGGCGCGATTGTGAATATCGCCTCGATCTCGGGGTTGCGCGCCAGCACGTTGCGCGTGGCTTATGGCACATCGAAAGCAGCGGTGATCCATCTGACGCGGCAACAGGCGGCCGAGTTGGGGGAATGGGGCGTGCGGGCCAATTGCGTGGCCCCCGGCCCGGTGGATACCAAACTGGCGTTGGCCGTGCATTCCCCGGCCATCCGCGCGGCCTATCACGACTCCATTCCCCTGAACCGCTATGGCAAGGAGCAAGAAATCGCCGAAGCCATCGTCTTTCTCTGCTCGAAACGTGCCAGCTATGTCACGGGGCAGGTGATCGCCGTTGACGGCGGCTTTGATGCGGTGGGCGTCGGTCTTCCCGCGCTCAGGGATAATGAGGGCCGCTGAAAGCGGCCTGGTGTCCTAGAGGCAGACAACAAAGCCCGTGCCATTGCGCGGGCTTTTCCTGTTTCACACGCATTGCGATCTTACTCATCGCCACGCTGCCAGAAGAAGGTCAATGATGCTTGACCTAAGGGAATGAGCGACAAGTTGCCGCGTTTCAACCTTGGGTAGATCATCGCGCGTGACTGTCTTAATATATATCTATAAGGCCCATTTTCTTGATTGTTTCGGCTGGGGGACCGGAACCATGAGAAATGAACGCCTGAACGGATACAGCCTATGGTGAAGACCTATTCTTTTGAAATGCTCGGTCTGGTGAGCAAGGACATGGACCCCGCCATGTTGAACATCATCGAGCTGTCGGCAAGGATGCTGGATGCGCCCGCGTCATTTGTGTCTGTGCTGGACCATCAGAAGGCGCGGCAGTTCTTCTCGGTCTGCACGGGCTTGCCGCCAGAGCTGGAACAGGCGCGCCAGACGCCCATCGAACACTCGATCTGCCGCTTCGTGCAAGAGGCCGAGACGACCGTCGTGATCCCCGATCTGCTGGCCGACCCGCGGACGCAGGAAAATCCGCTTGTCCACCACTACGGCCTGCGGGCCTATATCGGTGTTCCGATCCATACGGTGTCCGGCAAGGTCGCCGGGGCGCTCTGCTGCATGAAGGACGAGACCCGCAACTGGACCCAGGCTGATCGTGAGATTCTGGAGCGGCTGGCCCTTTGCGTGGATGACATCATCAAGGCGCGCGCCTTGGCGCTCGAGGAACGCAAGGCCAATGACCTTCTGCGCCAGAAAGCCATCGCGAGAGCCGGTTTCGTCGCCCATATCAGCCACGAAATCCGCACTCCGCTGACCGGGATCATCGGGTCGATCCGTCTGCTGAACAGCATGAATGTCGATGGCCATGCAGGCGAATTGATCAGCCTTCTGAACAGATCATCGGTGCGGTTGCTGGACGTGGTGAACGACACGCTCGAACTGGCCAAGCTGGATGCCAACCGTCTGAAGATCGTCGAGGCGGAATGGAATCTGGGCAAGATTGCCCGCGACGTTCTGGAGACCTATCAGGGGCTTGCGGAAACAAAGGGCGTTGCGCTGCGGATCGCGGACGGGCTGGGCGAGCGGCTTTATCGCTGCGACCGGCGGGCCGTGGAATCGGTGCTGCACAATCTTTTCGGCAATGCGGTCAAGTTCACACAGCAGGGCGAGGCGGCCATCAGCCTGCATGAGGATGATTTCGGTCAGGTCATCATCGGCATCATGGATACGGGGATCGGTATTCCCAAGAAATACCACAAGTCGATCTTTGACGAGTTTGAACAGGCCGGCCCCCGGATCGCACGGTCGCATGGCGGCACCGGCCTTGGCATGGCGATTGTCAAGCGGCTGGTCGAGCTGATGGACGGTCATATCGCGCTGGACAGCCAGCCGGGGCAGGGGACGCATATCACCGTGACGCTACCGCTTGAGCCGGTCTTCGATGCGGTGCAAAGCAAGTGGCGGCACTGACGGACGATCCGTTTCCGGTGCAATCCTGCAAGAGCCGGCTTTCAACACCTCGCGCGGCAATGTCACATTTGCGGGAAAGGTGCTAGTTTTGTTGCACCTCGCGGTAAAATCGGGTCAAACCGCCGCAAAACCGAGAGAGCAGATCCGATGACGCTGGCCAGACATCCAACGAAACTGGGGTATTCAGACATCCGCAAGGCTGCGCGCCTGTCGGTTGCGCCCATGATGGACTGGACCGACCGCCATTGCCGTTATCTGCACCGCCAGTTGTCACGGCAAACACTGCTCTATACCGAGATGGTCACGTCCCCGGCGCTGGTGCGGGGCGGGGCGTTGCAATTGCTGGATCATCACCCGTCCGAACACCCCGTCGCGCTGCAACTGGGCGGATCGGACCCGGTCGAACTGGCCAAGGCTGCGAGACTGGGGGTGGAGGCCGGCTATGACGAGATCAACCTGAACGTCGGTTGCCCCTCGGACCGGGTGCAATCGGGCACATTCGGCGCGGTGCTGATGACGCAACCCGGCCTTGTGGCCGACTGCGTCGCGGCCATGCGCGCGGCGGTGGATGTCGAGGTGACGGTGAAATGCCGGATCGGTGTCGATGAGCAGAACCCGGAAGAGGTGCTGCCCGAGTTCCTGTCCCGCGTCGGGGCTGCGGGCTGTGGCCGCTTCATCATCCACGCGCGAAAGGCGTGGTTGCAAGGCCTCAGCCCCAAGGAGAACCGCGAGATCCCGCCGCTGGATTACGATCTGGTGCTGCGGATGAAAGGCATGTTCGGCGGGTTGCACCTGTCGGTCAATGGCGGGATTACCGATCTGGATCAGGCGCTTGCCTTTCTGGACGCAGGTCTGGACGGCGTCATGGTGGGGCGTGCCGCCTATCATCAGCCTGCCGACATCCTGTGCCGCGCGGATCGGCTGATCTGGGGGCAAGGCACCGATAGCGATCCCGTCGAGGTCGTGTTGCAGATGCAGGGCTACATCGCCGAGCATATCGCCGGTGGTGGGCGTTTGCACCAAGTGACGCGGCATATGCTGGGCCTGTTTGCAGGCACACCGGGCGCGCGTCAGTGGCGGCGCATCCTGTCCGAGGGCGCGTCACGTCCGGGGGCGGATTTCGCGCTGGTGCGACAGGCGCTGGATGCCGTGCAGGAGGCGCGGGCGCAAGCGGTGGCCTGAGGCCGCGACCGCAAGCCTTGGCGTTTTGCCATTGTCCCCACCGCCGAAACCTTGTCTATCTTGCCCAATTCCCAAAAAGGAGGCGCGACCGTGCCCGAAACGACCTTGCTGTTGCAGATGCTGGTTCTTCTGATGGTGATCGGTGCCTTTGCCGGTGTTCTGGCGGGGCTTCTGGGTGTGGGGGGCGGGATCATCCTTGTGCCTGCTTTCTTTTATGCGTTTCAGACACTTGGCTATGACAGCCCGCAGTTGATGCAGATCTGTCTGGCCACGTCGCTGGCCACGATCATCGTGACCTCGCTGCGCTCGGTCCTCAGCCACAACAAGAAGGGGGCCGTCGATTGGGACATCCTGCGCGGCTGGGCACCGGGGATCGTGATCGGCGCGGTGCTGGGGGTGATGGTGGCGGCCTCGCTGCGCTCGGTCACGTTGCAGGCGGTCTTCGGGGTGCTGGCGCTGATCATCGGCATCTACATGGCCACTTCGCAGGCGCATTGGCGGCTGGGGGATGAGATGCCGCGCGGGCTGCGCCGCATCGCCCTGTCGCCCGCGCTTGGCTTTCTGTCCGTGCTGATGGGGATTGGCGGCGGCAGCTTCGGGGTGCCGGTGATGACCCTTTATGGCGTGCCGATCCACCGCGCAGTGGCCACGGCCGCAGGCTTCGGCGTGATCATCGCTGTCCCTTCGGTGATCGGCTTCCTGCTGCTTCAGGTCGATCCGGCGACACGACCGCCCTTCACCGTGGGCGCGGTCAATTTCGTGGCCTTTTTCATCACCATCGCGATGACCCTGATCACCGCACCTCTGGGCGTGAAACTGGCACATGCGATGGACCCCAAACCGCTCAAGCGGGTCTTTGCGGTCTTTCTGACGCTGGTGGCCCTGAACATGCTGCGCAAGGCTCTGGGTTGGTAAATGCCTGATCTGGCGCGGGATGGTTGGGCTGTTTTCCCCAGCGATACTGCGGTGCTGGACTGGGTCGCCGCAGCCCTGCCGCTTGCCCGTGCCGCTGTGGCAGATCCGGTGCAACGCGCCAAGGGGCTGGTGTGCGAGGGCACATGGTTCGTCGGCGTCGATGCGCTGGACAATGACGCGAGCGGTGCGGTGCGTGGCACGCCCCTGCGCGGTGCGGTGCGGGATGCGGCAGAGCAACTTTTCGGTCCCTTGCCGCTGCACCCTGCGCAGGTGTCGGTTGTCTGGCCCGGCTATCCCCGCCCGCGAGACGGTGAATCCGACGCAGCCTTCCGCTATCGGCAGCGGCGTGACGGGGCGCATCTGGACGGTCTTTTGCCCGAAGGTCCGGACCGGCGGCGGTTCTTCCGCGAGCCGCACGCCTGGATCATGGGACTGCCCCTGACCGATAGCCCCATCGAGGCCAGCCCGTTGGTCGTCTGGCGGGGCAGTCATCATATCCTGCGCCGCGCACTCCGCCGTGCGTGTCAGGGCCATCCGCCGGAACGCTGGTCGGATCTGGATCTGACCGATGCCTATAGCTCCGCCCGGTCTGAGGTGTTCGAGAGTTGCGAAAGGGTCGAGGTTCACGCAACACCGGGGCAGGGCTACCTTCTGCACCGCCTTGCCTTGCATGGTGTGGCCCCATGGGCAGGATCTGAGAATGCCACATCCGACGGGCGCATGATCGCCTATTTCAGGCCGATTCTGCCGGGCGGCGCGGCACAATCCCTTGAGGTGGAATAGGTCAGGGGACAGCAGGGGCCATCACGCAGTTGGTGTTTCTGTAATCGCAACAAAACCTCCGCATAAGCGGTCACTGTTCATTCAGAATGGCATTCCCTTCTGCGAACCGCTTGTGGCCACTTGCCTTGCTACGGCGCCTCGGTCAGCGTTGCGGCCAAGTGGTATCTGGTTCAGTAGGGTGTGTCATGGTCGAGTTGCTTCTGGTCATGGGCTTGATTGCGGCGGGATCGCTGTTGTCATCGGTCTTTGGCGACGACGATGATGAGGCGGAGCAGAAGGCCGAGACGCTGCCCCCGCCGCCCGACGGGCAACCGAACCCTGCGCCTGACACAGCGGACCTGCGGATGGTCGGCGGTCCCGAGGATGATCTGCTGAACGGTCGCGCGGGCGACGATACGCTGATCGGCAATCTGGGCAATGACACGCAGCAGGGCGGCGCGGGGGATGATCTTCTGTTCGGGCGCGGCGGCAATGACCAGCTGGAAGGCGGTGCCGACGATGACAGCCTGTTCGGAGAGAACGGGGCCGACCGACTGTTCGGCGGGCTTGGCGACGACCTGCTGAATGCCGGGGCGGGTGCCGATACCCTGGACGGTGGCAGCGGCAATGACACGCTGGATGCGGGCACCGGCAGTGACATCCTGCGGGGCGGGAGCGGCAATGATCTGATGAATGGTTGGCTGGGCGACGACCTTGTGGAAGGCGGTCCGGGGGCGGATACGGTCCATGGCGATGATGGCGATGACGTGGTGGACGGTGGCCTTGGAGGCGATGTTGTCTTTGGCGGCGCGGGCGACGATGTCGTGATCGGCTATGTGCGACCCGATGGCACCGCCTTGACCCAGAACGCGGAACGGGAGTTTCAGCTTGCCGACAGCGACGGGTCAGATGAGCTGCGCGGCGGCGCCGGTGAGGATCTGGTGATCCTTGGTCGTGGCGATGCGGCTTATGGCGGCGCGGATGAGGATCGTTTCGCCCTTGGTCCCTGGATGACGGGCGCGGACAATACCGGGGTCATCGCGGATTTCGAACCAGCGGGCGAGGACATCCTGATCCTTGTGCCGCAGACCTATACCGGCGCGGGTGTGGTCGAGATTGTGCCGGAGAGTGCCGATGCCATGGTGCGGATGGACGGGCAGGACTACGCGCTTGTCATCGGGGGGGCAGGAACGCTGACACCGGCCATGGTCTCGGTGGTGTTCACACCGTTCATCGTGACGGCGTGACGCCCTTCAGGCCTGTCTGATGGCGCTACTGCTCCTGTTCCTGTTCCTGCGCCCGCCGCGCGGCGCGCCCGCCCCGGCGCTGCTTGAGCCGTGGTGCACGGGCAGGCAACTCTTCCATCACCGCGCGACGCGCAGCCGGGGTCATGCGTGACCATTGCGTGATCTCGTCGATGCTGCGCAGACAGCCGGTGCACAGCCGTTCCGCCGGGTGGATCACGCAGATCTTGATGCAGGGACTCTCGATCTCGTCGCGCTTCCAGACATCATCCATGGGATTGCACTTTCAAATGCGCCAGCCGGTCCAGCGCCCCTTGCAGGATATAGCTTGCTGCGACGTGGTCGATCACCTCGGCGCGACGCTTTCGCGACGTATCCGCCTCCAGCAATGCGCGTGTCGCGGCGACAGTGGACAGCCGCTCGTCCCAATAGCCGATGGGCAGATCCGTCACCCGGCTGAGATTGCGGGCAAAGGCGCGGGTCTTCTGGCAGCGCGGCCCTTCCGATCCGTCCATGTTGCGCGGCAGGCCAAGGATGATCCCGCCAATCTCCCGCGCGGTCAGCACCTCCAGCAGCTGCGCCGCATCGGTGGTGAACTTGTCGCGGCGGATCGTGTGCAGGGGCGTGGCCACCGAGAGCATCCGGTCGGAGACGGCAATGCCGATGGTCTTGTCACCGAAATCCAGACCCGCCAGCGCCCGTTGCGCGGGCAGGGCGGCGGCAAATTCCTCGACCGTCTCGCAGATCATTCGGTCAGACCCGCGCGGCGCGCCGCCTCGTTCACCTCGGCCAGACCTTCGGGGCTGTCCCAGAAGATGCTCTGCGATTCCTCCCAGATCAGCCGGGCCTGACGTTCATCGCCCAGCACACCCAGCGCACCGATCAGGCGCGCCCATTCGCTTGAATTGCCACCCTCCAGCGCCAGACGGTCAGACAGGCTCTGCACCATGGTGCGGATCATCTCCATCCGCTCCTCGGCACTCATGCCTTCGGCGTTCTGGATGTCCTCGGCCGAGGGGCCACGTTCGGACATAGCAGGGGCGTCGCCCTCGGGCGGAAGGGTGAAATTGCGCACTCCGGCACGGAAGGCCATCTCTTCGATCTGCGCGCGGATCGCGCGGATATAGGGCGCATCGGCGGGACCATCCTGCAAGGCGGCCTCCCATGTGCGAAAGGCCACATCCGGGCGGCCGGTCTGCGCCTGCAAGAGCCCGACATAATAGCGCGCAGGTCCATTTTGCGTATCGCGTGTCAGCGCGGCGCGCAGGGCCGCTTCCGCCTCGGGCGAGACATAGCCGCCGGCGGCCAGGATCAGCATGTCGGCGTAATCGACATAGTCATCCGCCGTCGCCTGATCGCCCTTGATCGTCAGCACGCGGGCCTGCGCCTTGTGCGCAGCGACGAAATTGCCAAGCGCCGCTTCGTTCCGGGCCAGAAGCAGGGCGCCTTGCAGGTCGTTGGGACGCTCGGCCACGGCATTGCGCAGTTGGTCCATCAGGCGGATGAAATCGGGCGAGGGGGCTTGCACGGTGGCCCCTGCGGGGACTTTCGCCTCGGCCTCGGCCTGGCTGATGCGGTTTTCGCGCGCATCCTGGGCCGCGTCGATGCGGCTGGCAAGGCTCATGTCAGGATAGCCGGGCGCGCCAAGCCGCATATAGACCCAGATCGATCCGCCCACCATCACGGCAAGCGACAGGATGGCCGCCGTGAGGGCCAGCGCCTTGGGTTGCGCCCCCTCTTGCAACCCCTTTTGCAACTGCGCATCGGCAGCAAGGATACGGCGCGACACTTCGGCCCGGATACGTTCGGCATCATCGGGGCCGATCACGCCGCGCGCCAGATCGCGCTCCACCTCTTTCAACTGGTCGCGGTAGACGCGCAGATCATAGGCGGCGGGCGGTTCGCTCCCGGTGCGGCCGCGCAGGATGGCCAGAGCCAGCAAAGCTGCGATCGCGAATGCCAGTGCCGAAATGATAAGCCAGAAACTCATGCGTCCTCCGTGGTGCTCGCCTTCATGTATAGGTGCGACTGCCCTGAAAAAAGAGCAAACTGTCGCAGTGGTCCACCATGTCGCAACCATGCGCCATTGTGACGTTCCCAAACGGGGGTGAAACT
The DNA here is from genome assembly GCA_024304855.1 of Paracoccaceae bacterium. Taxonomy (GTDB): domain Bacteria; phylum Pseudomonadota; class Alphaproteobacteria; order Rhodobacterales; family Rhodobacteraceae; genus Seohaeicola. The sequence continues at coordinate 55,982 of JAMWZG010000001.1, read as the reverse complement.
GGCGTCAGGTCCAGATATCACCGCAGGACAAGCCGAACCGGATTCGAAGGATCACCGCGCCG
>JAMWZG010000001.1:37234-55910 GCA_024304855.1 Paracoccaceae bacterium | reverse complement strand
ATTCAAATCCCCTCAGGGTCCAGATATGCCCCGGATGCCAGACTGCGCCCAACCCAGGGGGATTCGTCCGAAATGAAGCGTTATTCCGTCTTTGCCATCGCCCGCGAGGCCATGCGCCAGCATACCGGTTGGACCCGCGCCTGGCGCGATGCCGCACCGAAGAAGAAATACGACGCGATCATCGTGGGCGCCGGCGGGCATGGTCTGGCCACGGCCTATTTCCTTGGCAAGAATTACGGCATCACCAATGTCGCCATTCTGGAAAAGGGCTGGCTGGGTGGCGGCAACACCGGGCGCAACACCACGATCATCCGGTCGAACTACCTGCAAGACCCCTCGGCCGCGATCTATGAGAAGTCGCGCAGCCTTTATGAGACGATGAGCCAGGATCTGAACTATAACGTCATGTTCAGCCCGCGCGGCGTGATGATGCTGGCCCAGACCCAGCACGAGGTGCGCGGCTATCAGCGCACGGCCCATGCCAATGCGTTGCAAGGGGTCAAGACCGAATTCATCAGCCCCAAACGGGTCAAGGAACTGGTGCCGATCATCAATATCGACGGGCCGCGCTATCCTGTGCTGGGCGCGCTGTGGCAGGCGCGGGGCGGCACGGCGCGCCATGATGCGGTGGCCTGGGGCTATGCGCGGGCCTGTTCCGATATGGGCATGGATGTGATCCAGCAATGCGAGGTGACAGCCGTGCGCCGCGACGGCGGCCGCGTTGTCGGCGTCGAGACCACCAAGGGTCCGATCGACTGCGACAAGCTGGGCATCGTCGTGGCGGGGAATTCCTCGGTCGTGGCGGACATGGCGGGGTTCCGTCTGCCGATTGAATCGCTGGCGCTTCAGGCGCTGGTGTCCGAGCCGATCAAACCCTGCATGGATGTGGTCGTCATGGCCAACACCGTGCATGGCTACATGAGCCAATCCGACAAGGGCGAGATGGTCATCGGTGGCGGCACCGACGGCTACAACAACTACACCCAGCGCGGCAGTTTCCACCATATCGAGGAAACCGTGCGCGCCCTGATCGAAACCTTCCCGATGATTTCCCGCCTCAAGATGCTGCGGCAATGGGGGGGCATCGTGGACATGACCGGCGACCGCTCGCCCATCCTGTCGAAAACCCCCGTCGAGGGTGTGTTTGTCAATTGCGGCTGGGGCACGGGCGGCTTCAAGGCAATCCCCGGCTCAGGCTGGGCCATGGCCGAGTTGATGGCCAAGGGCCACTCGCCCCTGACCGAGGAATTCTCGATGTTCCGCTTCCGCGAGGGGAAATTCATTGACGAGTCCGTGGCAGCGGGGGTGGCACATTGATGGCCGTTCAAATCCCGACCGACAGCACACCTTTCGCCTATACGATGACCGGAGGCACATCATGCTGACCCTTCAATGCCCCTATTGCGGTGTGCAGGCCGATGAAACCGAACTCTCGGCGGGCGGCGAGGCGCATCTGAAGCGTTTCGGGCCGGGCGCGGGGGATGAGGATTTCGAGAATTACCTCTTCATGCGCGAAAACCCCAAGGGCGTGCATTTCGAACGCTGGCGGCACAGCTATGGCTGCGGAAAATGGTTTCTGGCCGCGCGCTGCACCATGACGCTGGAGGTGTTCGGCACCTACAAGGCGCAGACGAGCCAGCCGCCGCAGGACATCAAGGACAAGATCACCGCCAAACGGCCCGGCTGGTCATGGAGAGACATTCAATGAGCACGCGTCTGGCCACAGGCGGCCGCTTCCTGAACCGGGGTCGCCAAGTCACCTTCCGTTTCAACGGCAAGTATCTCAAAGGGTTCGAGGGGGATACGCTCGCCTCGGCGCTGCTGGCCAATGACCAGATGCTGATGGGCCGGTCCTTCAAATACCACCGCCCGCGCGGTGTCGTGGCCTCGGGCGCGGAGGAGCCGAACGCCCTCGTGGGGCTTGGCAAGGGCGCACGGTTCGAGCCGAACCAGCGTGTCACCACGACCGAGCTGTTCGACGGTTTGCAGGCAGAAAGCCAGAACCATTGGCCAAGCCTGGACTACGACATCGGGGCCGTGAACACCTATCTCAGCCGGTTCCTGCCGGCGGGGTTCTATTACAAGATGTTCCTCTATCCGCGCGCCTTCTGGAAACATGTCTATGAGCCGTTCATCCGCATGTCGGCGGGTCTGGGCAAAGCGCCCAAGGATGCGGATGCGGATCGCTACGAGCATTTCAACGCAGCCGTTGATGTTCTGGTGATCGGCGGCGGCGTCGCAGGTTTGCAGGCGGCGCTGGTGGCGGGCCGGGCAGGTGCGCGGGTGCTGGTTGTGGAACAGACTGCCCATTGGGGTGGCCGCGCTCTGGTCGATGGCGGCACGGTGGATGGTCAGCCGGTTGACACCTGGATCGCAACAGTCGTTTCCGAATTGGAAACAATGAGCAACGTCACCCTGCGCCTGCGCTGCATGGGGGCAGGGGTCTACGATCACGGCTATGTGCTGGGTTATGAGCGGCTGCGCGATCACGCGCCCGATATGGACGGCCCGCGCCATCGCCTGTGGAAAATCCGCGCGCGCCAGATCGTGACGGCCACGGGTGCCATCGAGCGGCCCTTGTCCTTTGCCGGCAACGACGTTCCGGGCGTGATGCTCGCCGGGGCGGTGCGCGATTATGCGGTGAACTGGGGCGTGTCCATCGGCGACCGCGTTGTCATCGCCACGAATAATGACGACGCCTATCGCACAGCCATCACCCTCAAAGCAATGGGGCTGCATGTGCCCGTCATTCTGGACGCCCGCGCAGGCGGCGGCGGTGCGCTGGCGGATCAGGCCCGTGCCTTGGGGATCCGGGTCGAGAATGGCAAAGCCATCGCAAAGGTCAAAGGCGGCAAGCGCGTGACCGGCGTGGCCATCTGCGCGCAAGCGGGCGAGGGGGCCGTGCTGGAGGAGATTGCCTGCGACGCGGTTGCCATGTCGGGTGGCTGGTCGCCGGTGGTGCATCTGTGGTCCCATTGCGGCGGCAAGCTGATCTGGGATGCGGATCAGGCGATGTTCCGCCCCGATCCCGACCGCGCCCCGACAGGGGCGGATGGAGGGGCGATGGTCATCGCCGCCGGGGCCGCCAATGGCGCGCTCGACCTTGGGGCCGCGCTGGCGGATGCACATCAGGCGGGTAAGGCTGCGGCAACCGCCACGGGCCATGCGACCAAGCCGGGCCAAGCGCCCAAGGCCGAGGATGTCGCGCAAGCCCCCATCGCGCCCGTCTGGATGATGCCGCAGGGCGCATCTTACGCCCTGCGCGCGAAATCTTGGCTGGATTTCCAGAACGATGTGAAAGTGTCGGACGTCCAACTGGCCGCGCAGGAGGGGTTCACCTCCGTCGAACATGCCAAACGCTACACCACGCTGGGCATGGCCACGGATCAGGGCAAGCTCAGCAATATCAACGGTTTGGCCACGCTTGCCAAATCGCTCAACACCGATATTCCATCTGTGGGCACCACCACCTTCCGCCCGCCCTATACGCCCATCAGCATGGGCGCCATCGCCGGCGAGGCGCGCGGCGACATCTTTCAACCGCTGCGCCGCACCCCGCTGCATGACTGGCATGCGACAAACGGTGCCTTCTGGGAGCCCGTCGGCCATTGGCGCCGCCCCTATTGCTACCTGCGTCCCGGCGAAAGCCAGCATGATGCGGTCGCGCGTGAGGTCAAACAGACCCGCGCCAGCCTTGGCTTGCTCGATGCCTCGACCCTGGGCAAGCTGGTGGTCAAGGGGCCGGATGCGGGCCGTTTCCTTGACATGCTCTACACCAATATGATGAGCACGCTGCCTGTGGGCAAATGCCGCTATGGTCTGATGTGCTCGGAGAACGGGTTTCTGATCGACGATGGCGTGGTCGCGCGCATGTCCGAGGATACCTGGCTCTGCCACACGACAACAGGCGGTGCCGACCGTATCCACGCGCATATGGAGGAATGGCTGCAAACCGAATGGTGGGACTGGCAGGTCTATGTTGCCAATGTGACCGAACAATACGCACAATTCGCCGTGGTCGGCCCGAATGCCCGCAAGGTTTTGGAAAAGCTGGGCGGTATGGATGTGTCCAAGGACACCTTGCCCTTCATGCAATGGGCCGAAGGCACTTTGGCCGGCATCCCCGCGCGGGTCTTCCGCATCTCTTTCTCGGGCGAGCTCAGTTATGAAATCGCCGTGCCCGCCAGCCATGGCCGCCCCTTCTGGGAGCGGTTGATGGCCGAGGGGGCAGAGTTCGGCGCCATGCCCTACGGGACCGAGGCGCTGCATGTCATGCGCGCCGAAAAGGGCTTCATCATGATCGGGGATGAAACCGATGGCACGGTGATCCCGCAGGATCTGGGGCTGGGCTGGGCGATCTCGAAGAAAAAAGCCGACTATATCGGCAAGCGTGGGCAGGAACGCAGCCATATGGTCGATCCGAACCGCTGGCAACTGGTCGGGCTGGAGACGCTGGATGGCAGCACCCTGCCGGACGGGGCCTATGCGCTGGCGGATGGCACGAACGCCAACGGGCAACGCAAGACGCAAGGGCGCGTCACCTCGACCTATTACTCGCCCACATTGGGGCGCGGCATTGCCATGGGGCTGGTGCTGAACGGCCCCGCCCGCATGGGTGAGGTGATCAGTTTCGGCAAGACCGACGGCACCGATGTGAAGGCCAGGATCGTCGATCAGGTCTTCTACGACAAGGACGGGGAGAAGCAGAATGTCTGAACCTTTCAGCGCCCTGAACGGGGCCAGCTTTCAAGGTCTGGTGACGCTGCGCGATTGCGGCCCGACCGGCATGATCACCCTGCGCGGCGATCTGGCCGCCCCGGCCATGGCGCAGGCGCTGGACAAGGTGATGGGCCTGCCCCTGCCTGCGCCGCGTCGGATCGTGGCTCAGGCGGATGGCACCCGGCAGGTGGCCTGGATGTCGCCGGACGAGTTGCTGTTGATCCTGCCTTATGAACAGGTCGCCGATGCGCTGGCCGCGGTCGATGCGGCCTTGGCGGGCACGCATCATCTGGCTGAAAATGTCTCGGACGCCCGCGCCCTGATCGCCGTGACCGGCCCGGATGCAGCCATGCGCGAGGTGCTGGCCAAGCTCGCCCCCGTCGATCTTCACCCCGACCATTTCCCGCAGGGTGAAATCCGCCGCACTCGTCTGGCGCAGGTCGCCGCGGCCTTCTGGATCACCCAGGCAGGGCAGGCCCATGTGATCTGCTTCCGCTCGGTCGCGCACTATGTCTTTGACCTGTTGTCCGCCGCCGCCGACCCGGCGGCTGCCGTGGAATATTTCGGCTGATCCCGGCGCAAAGGCAGGGCAGGGGTTGACCTTGCCCCCCTCAGGCTACCATCTAGGCCCAGAGATAACCGCAACGACAAAGGGGGGCCTTACCATGGCTTTTACACTTCCTGATCTTCCCTATGCCCATGACGCGCTGGCCGCACATGGCATGTCCGCCGAAACGATGGAGTTTCATCACGACATCCACCACAAGGCCTATGTCGATAACGGCAACAAGCTGATCGCCGGGACCGAGTGGGAAGGCAAGTCGCTGGAAGACATCATCACCGGCACTTATCAGGCAGGCAGCGTTGCCCAGAATGGCATCTTCAACAATGCCTCGCAGCATTGGAACCATGTCCAGTTCTGGGAAATGATGGGCCCGAAGAAAACCGCCATGCCCGGCGCGCTTGAAAAAGCAATTACCGAGGCTTTCGGCTCGGTCGCCAAGTTCAAGGAAGATTTCGCCGCCGCCGGTGCCGGTCAGTTCGGCTCGGGCTGGTGCTGGCTGGTCAAGGACAAGGATGGCGCGCTGAAGATCACCAAGACCGAGAATGGCGTGAACCCGCTGTGCTTTGGCCAGACTGCGCTTCTGGGCTGCGATGTGTGGGAACATTCCTATTACATCGACTTCCGCAACAAGCGTCCGGCCTATCTGACCAACTTCCTCGACAATCTGGTGAACTGGGAAAACGTGGCCTCGCGCCTCTGACCTGCTGATTGTCGGAACTCCGGTTCGGCAAGACCCCGCATCCAAGCCGGATGCGGGGTTTTAATTTGTCCGATCAATCATACCTAAAGAATGCGCGCGCACTCAATGACAGGTCTGGCCCCCAGCGGGCAGGCCCAACCATCTGGAGGATGCGATGATCAGACTGGAAAAAGGCACCTGGGTTCTTGTGGCCGATGGTGAGAAGGCGCTGTTTTTGCGCAATGATGGCGGGGCTTTGGCCCCTGATCTGACGGTGCAGCGGGTCGAAGAGCAGGACAACCCGCGTCAGGGGCAGCAGGTCTCGGACAAGCCGGGCCGTCGGGCGGATACCGGCGCAGGCCAGCGTTCCGCGATGGAGGAGGCGGATTGGCATCAACTGGCCAAGGACCGCTTTGCCGCCGATCTGGTGGCGATCCTGTCCGCCATGGTGCGGCGGGGGCGTATCGGCAAGCTGGTGCTGGTCGCACCGCCCCGCAAATTGGGGGAGTTGCGCGACCAGATGGATGACGGTCTGCGCAATGTGGTGATCGCCGAGATGCCGAAAACCCTGACCGGCCACAGCCTGCCTGCGCTGCAAAAGATCATTGTCGAAGAACTGGAGGCCGTCTCCTGATGCGGACCCACGCGGACCGCCGCGCGTCGCGCTGCATCTGACCGATTGAACCCGCGCGCCTGCTGGGCCAAGGTGCGGCCAGGCAGGCGCGGGGGCAGGGCAATGACAGAGGCAGGAAAGGGCGTTGCGGCATTGGTGGCCGCCTGCACCGTCTGGGGTCTCTCGGGCCTTTATTACAAGCTGCTGGCCCATGTCCCGCCGATCGAGATTCTGGCGCATCGCACGCTCTGGTCCCTTGTGTTCTTCACGCTGGTCCTGCTGGCGCAGGGGCGTCTGTCGCAACTGGGTGCCGCCTTGGGATCGCCCCGCGCCGTTGGAATCGTTCTTTTTGCAGCCCTGATGATCTCGACCAACTGGTTCGTGTTCATCCTGTCCATCCAGATCGGCCGCGCGACCGAAGCCTCCCTTGGCTACTACCTGTTCCCGCTGGTTGCCGTGGGCATCGGCCGCGTGATCTTTGGCGAAAGGCTCAGCCGGATGCAGGCGACCGCTGTGGCGCTGGCGGCGCTGGCGGTCACGGTCCTGACCCTTGGCCTGGGGGCCGCGCCCTGGATCGCTTTGGTGCTATCCATGAGTTTTGGGCTTTATGGTCTTGTGAAAAAACAGCTTTCCGCCGGACCCGTCGTTTCGGTCACGGCCGAGGTTCTGCTCCTCTCTCCCATCGCGCTGGTTGTTCTGCTGCTTGCCCATCAGGGCGCAGGCGGTGCTTACGGGGCTGATCTGACCGACAGCCTGCTGCTGATGTTTTCAGGTATCCTGACGGCGGGGCCGTTGATGCTGTTCTCTTATGCCAGCAAACGCGTGCGCATGGGCACGGTCGGGTTGGTGCAATATATCAACCCCACCCTGCAATTCCTTGTGGCCGTGATGATCTTCTCGGAGCCGTTCAGCACATGGCATCTGGTGGCCTTTGCCCTGATCTGGTCGGCGCTGGCGCTTTATTCCGTCTCATCCGTTTCGCTGGAACGCGCGGCGCGCAGGGCGCGGGTCAATGCCTCGACACTGTCCACTACCGTGATGAACCCCGCCAAAGATGGGTCGGCAAAGCCCTGAGCGATGACATGCTGGATCAGGTCCATCAAGGGTGCCCAATATCCATTTGTATTCAATAGATAGATCGGCTTGCCATGCAGGCCGAGCTGTCGCCAGGTCAGCACTTCGAAGAATTCGTCCAGTGACCCGGCCCCGCCCGGCAGAACGACAATCGCATCCGAGTTCATATACATGACCTTCTTGCGCTCATGCATCGTCTCGGTCACGACAAAGCGGGTCAGATCGGTCTTGCCCACCTCCATTTTCAGCAGATGCACCGGGATCACACCCAGCGTGTCGCCCCCCGCGGCCTGCGCCGCGCGGGCCACGGCACCCATCAGCCCGACATCGCCCGCCCCATAGACAAGCTGCCAACCCTCTTCCGCCAGAACCTGCCCAAAGGCCGTGGCCTGCGCCTGATAGGCCGGATCATGGCCGCTGCGTGCGCCACAATAGACGCAGACTGCAAATCCTTTGGGCTGATGCGACATATGAATTCCCGTTTCGCTGAAAAGGTGCTTTTGACCCGTGATAGCCTTGTTGCTAATCTCGCTCAACCGCCGTGCAGGGAAATCGGCGGACCGGAAGGGAACAGATGGAAAAACAGTCGATGGTGTCGGGCGGCAAGGGGCTTGCTCTGGCGGGAAGTGCGGTGGCCGTGGTTCTGGTGCTGCTGGGGCTTGCGTTTTCGGGACGGCTGGCGCCGCCCGATGCGCCGCAAGGCGCAGAGCAGGCCAGTGCGCCGCCGACCGCCACGCCCGATGCACCCGCAGCCCAATCCGGCAGCGCGCCGGAGACGACAGCCATTGAGGGGACAGCCCCGTCCGATGCGCAGACCGCAGCACAGGATCAGGCCCAGCCCGAGACGCAGCCCGATGCCAGTGCGCAGGTAACGGACCCCGGCTCGACAGCGCCCGCATCGACAGAGGCCGCAACCGTCGCGCCCGAGAGGGCCGCAGAGGCCGAGGCGAGCGCACAGGCCGCAGCACCCGCACCAGAGACGGCGACCGCAACCGATCAGACCGACACGGGGGCCGCAACGGCTTTGGACCCGTCCACCGATACGGCGACGCAAACACCCGCCACCGCAGAGAGCCCGGCACCATCCGCGACTGAAGAACGCGACCGCGCAACCACCCTGCGGCCCAGCTTTGACACCGTGCGCCTTGCCCCGGATGGCGAGGCGGTCGTGGCCGGCAAGGCCGTCGCCGGCAGCACCGTCGAGATCCTGCTGGATGGCGTGGTCGTCGGCACGGCGATGACGGCGGGCGACGGGGCTTTCGCGGCTTTTCTCAGCCTGCCCCCCTCGGATGCGCCGCGCGTCCTGACCCTTGCTATCAACCGCGACGGTGGCAGCGTCGCCTCGGATCAGCAGGTGATCATCGCACCTGTGCAACGGGCCGATGTGGCGCAGGCCTCTGCCGATACGACCAGTGGCACCGCCACAGAGCCTGCCGCGACGGCGGAGCAGTCCGTGGCCACACAGGGCGGCACGGCACCCGCCGTCTTGCTGTCCGACACCACTGGCCTGCGGGTCTTGCAGCCCGCAACACCCGCCGATCCTGCGCGCATCGGTGGCATCGCGCTGGATGTCATCAGCTATACCAGTGATGGCGATGTTCTGTTGCAGGGCCGTGCGACCGCAGCGGCCAATATCCTGATTTATCTGGACAATGCGCCCGTCACTTCCGCCAGTGTCGGCGCGGACGGGATCTGGAGCACGGGGCTGCCGGGCGTTTCCCCCGGCATCTACACGCTGCGTCTGGACGAGGTGGACACGGCGGGCAAGGTCTTGTCCCGGATCGAGACACCTTTCAAGCGCGAGGATCGGGATGAGGTTGCAGCGATTGCCGCGGCCACGGCCCCCCCCGCCACCTCCGAGGCGACTGCGACGCAAACGGCGGGCGCAGGGGTTGCAACACAGACCGCCAGCATCCCAACAGCGGCGACGACGCAGGCAACTGCGACCGACGCCGCCGGATCATCCACGGTGCGCGTGGTCACGGTTCAGCCGGGCAATACGCTCTGGGCCATCGCCCGCGAAAGCTATGGCGAGGGGCCGCTTTTCGTGCGTGTGTTCGAGGCCAATCGCGACCGTATCCGCGACCCCGACCTCATCTATCCCGGCCAGATCTTCGAAATACCGGAATAGATCAGGTGACGCATCGTCATGCGCAAAGGGACTGTGCAGGCTGTCGGAACCGGGGTTGGCTCGTGACCTGAACACCACCGGACGGGCAGGGAGGCAATGATGCAACGCATTCTGGTCGATCAGAAGGACATCACCCGCGCAGTCGTCGCGAAGGATACTGCCGCAACGCGCCCCCTTGATGCAGGCGAGGTGCGACTGGCCATCCAGAGTTTCGCCCTGACGGTGAACAATGTGACCTATGCCGCGACCGGCTTCGTGCTGGACTACTGGCGGTTTTTTCCCAGCGGGCAGGACGGCATGGGGATTGTGCCGGTCTGGGGCACGGCCATTGTCACGGAAAGCCGGGCTGAGGGTGTGACGGTCGGCACCCGGCTCTATGGCTATCTACCCATGGCAGAGGGGCTGGTGATCCGTCCCGAACAGACAAACCCCGGTCTTCTGGTGGACCGCAGCCCGCATCGGGACGGGCTGGCGCTGGTCTATAACAGCTATGTGGCGGTCAAACCGGCCGCGCCACAGGATGACTATCTGCGCTCTCTCTTGCAGCCGCTGCTGGCGACATCCTATTTGCTGAGCGATTGGCTGGCCGATAATGACTGGTTCGGGGCAGAGCAGATCATCGTGGGCAGCGCCTCCTCGAAAACGGGTCTAGGCCTGTGCAAGTTTCTGGCCGAGGTCGAGAACCGTCATTTCCGCATCATCGGTCTGACGAGCGCGGCAAACCGGGCCTTTGTCGAGGCAGCAAACGCCTGTGATCTTGTGCTGGATTATGACGCGGTCGGTCAACTGCCGCAGGTGCCGAGTGTCTATGTGGACATGGCGGGCAATGCGGCGGTCAAACAGGCGCTGCACAGCCATCTTGCGGATCATCTGCGCCATTCAGCCGCCGTCGGCACAAGCCATTGGGACAAGTTCGCGCCGCCGCAAAACCTGCCCGGCCCCAAGCCGCAGTTCTTCTTTGCGCCGTCCCAGATTGCCAAGCGCCGGGCCGAGTGGGGCGCCGGTGTGATCGAGGGGCAGATTACAGCCGCATGGAAAAGGATTGCGGCAGATGCGGGCGATTGGCTGGAGGTCGTGGTTCATCACGGTCTGGACAGCGCCCCCCGCCTCTGGGCCGATCTGGCCGCCGGGCGCAGCCACCCGCGCGAGGGGCATGTGCTGCAACTCTGACCGCCGCGCGCGCACTGGCCTTTCCGGGAAAAGCGGCCTATCTGACAAGGGCTGACGAAAGGCGCCACGACATGAGACCGACCACCCTGACATCCGATGAAACCCGCGCCGAGCGCCGTTCCGGCTGGCGCACGATCCGCCGCGTCTCGCCCTATCTGTGGCCAGAGGATCAGCCTTGGGTCAAGCGCCGGGTGGTTTATGCGCTGCTGGCGCTTCTTCTGGGCAAGATCGTGGCCGTGGGCACCCCGCTGCTCTACAAGCAGGCGGTGGATGCGCTGGCGAATGAGGGGGTCTCGCCCCTGATGCTGGGTGCGGTGGGGCTGACCGTGGCCTACGGGATGGCGCGGTTGCTGTCCAACGGGTTTCAGCAATTGCGCGACGCGGTCTTTGCCGCCGTGGGGCAACGCGCGCTCAGGGCGCTGGCGCTGGAAACCTTTACCCATATCCACCGCCTGTCGATGCGTTATCACCTGACGCGCAAGACTGGCGGCCTCAGCCGGATCATCGAGCGCGGTGTGAAGGGCGTCGATTTCCTGCTGCGTTTCCTTTTGTTCTCCATCGGACCGCTGGTGCTTGAACTTGTGATGATCGCGGCGATTTTGTTCTTCCTGTTCGATGTCTGGTATCTGGCCGTCATCGTGCTGACCATCGCGGTCTATGTCTGGTTCACCTTTGCTGTCACCGAATGGCGGGTGAAACTGCGCAAGATCATGAACGATCAGGACACCGACGCCAATCAGAAGGCCATCGACAGCCTGCTCAACTTTGAAACCGTCAAGTATTTCGGTGCCGAAGCGCGCGAGGCCCGCCGCTATGACCGCGCGATGGAGCAGTATGAGAGTGCTGCCCTCAAGACCGCCTATTCGCTGGCCTTCCTGAACTTTGGTCAGGCCTTCCTGATCACGGCGGGGCTGGTGATCGTCATGGTCATGGCGGCTGTCGGCGTCGAGCGTGGCGCGCTGACCGTGGGCGATTTCGTCATGGTCAACGCCTATATGATCCAGATCACCATGCCGCTGAACTTTCTGGGCACGGTCTACCGCGAGATCCGGCAGGCCCTGGTCGATATGGGTGAAATGTTCGATTTGTTAGAGCAGCCCGCAGAAGTGTCTGACAAATCCGGCGCAAATGTTCTGAAAGTGCAAGGCGGCGTGGTCGAGTTGCGCGATGTTCACTTCGGCTATGATCCGGAACGCACGATCCTGAAAGGCGTCAGCCTGCGCGTGGGCGCAGGTGAGACGGTGGCCATCGTCGGCTCGTCCGGCTCGGGCAAGTCCACCATCGGGCGGCTGCTGTTCCGCTTCTATGATGTCACCCGCGGGGCCATGCTGATTGACGGGCAGGATCTGCGCGATGTCACCCAAACCAGCCTGCATGATGCGATTGGTGTGGTGCCGCAGGATACGGTGCTGTTCAACGATACCATCCGCTACAACATCGCCTATGGCCGCGACGGCGCGACCGAGGAGCAGATCATGCAGGCCGCCCGCGATGCGCAGATCCACGACTTTATCATGCGCCTGCCCGAGGGCTATGACACGCAGGTGGGCGAGCGCGGATTGAAGCTCTCGGGCGGGGAAAAGCAGCGCGTGGGCATTGCCCGCACCCTGCTGAAGAACCCGCCGATCTTGCTGCTGGACGAGGCGACCTCGGCGCTGGATACCGATACCGAGCAGGAAATTCAGGGCGCACTGGCCCGCGCGGCCGAGGGGCGCACCGTGCTGATGATCGCGCATCGCCTGTCTACCGTGGCCGATGCCGACCGCATCATCGTGCTGGAGGATGGCCATATCGTCGAAGAGGGCACGCATACCGACCTTCTGTCGCGCAAGGGCCGCTATTGGGGGCTGTGGCAGCGTCAGGCCAGCGAGCGCGAGCAGGCGGCCTGAACCGGGTTACAGGCGGCTGCGCCGCCCGGCCTTCGGCGAGGATATTTGCAGCAAGAAGAAGTGGCGGTGCCAGACAGGGCGCCGCCGCTCTGGTCTACTCGGCCGCGCGCAGGGGCGGCTCGGGTGTAGTCAGCGGATCGGGCGAGGCCATGTTCAGCACCAGCGGCGGATCGCGGGACTCATCCTCCCAGATGATCTCGGGGGCTTTGAGTTTGCGCGCGGCGCGGTGCAGCGCCCAGTCGCGGGCGGCCTGACTGCCCCGCCCGAAGGACAGGATCGCCAGCATCCGTGACAGGGCCAGCGCATAGGTGCCTGTCCAGACCCTGAGGGCCAGCAGCGCCGGGGTCAGCACCAGCGTCAGCACCGTGGCGATGCCCAGACCAAAGACGACCGCCGTGGCCAGTTGTTTCCACCACAGGGCGGTGGGGCTGTCGATCGAATAGCCGCCATTGATGAAATCGAAGCTGAGGCCGAACATCATCGGTGCCAGACCCGCCATCGTGGTGATCGTGGTCAGCAGCACCGGGCGGATTCGGTCTTCTGCCGTGCGGATGATCGCCTCGATCCTTGGCATGTAGCGCGAATATTCCTGATAGGTGTCGATCAGGATGATGTTGTTGTTCACCACGATCCCCGCCAGCGCCACGATCCCGGTGCCCGTCATGATGATCGAGAAGGTCTGATCCATGACCAGCATCCCGATCAGCACCCCTGTGGTGGACAGAACCACCGCCAGCAGCACCAGCACGGAATTGTAGACCGAGTTGAACTGCGCCAGCAGGATGATGAACATCAGCCCCAGTGCCCCGGCAAAGGCATTGGCGAGGAAGGCACCGGATTCGGCCTGATCCTCCTGATCGCCGGTCCATTCCCATTCCACGCCGGCGGGCAGGGGATTGCTCTCGAGCCAAGTCGTCAGCGTCGCGATACGTTCGGTTGCGGTGATGGGCACACTTGAGGTTGTGCCATCGGCCGCCGTCACCGTCTGGGTCAGACCATCGGCCACGCCGGCCTTGATGTCGAAATAGCGCTTGCCATCCACCCGCTTGATCTGCGCCAGTTTCGGCACCGGCTGGCGGGTGATGAAATTGGCCAGGGGCACCAGCCCGTCCGATGTTCGGACCTTCAGCGTATCAAGCGTCGAGAGCACGCGGTCATCCTCGGGCAGGCGCACCCGGATCTCGATCTCCTCGTCCGAGGTGTCCACCCGCATCGTGTCCAGCAGGATGCCCCGCGTCACAAGCTGGACCATCCCGCCCACCGTGGCCACATCGGCCCCAAAGCGCCCTGCCTTTTCCACATCCACGTCGATCTGCCAGTCGATGCCGGGCAGGGGCAGCGTATCTTCGATCAGGGTCAGACCCTCTGTCGCCTCGAACCGGGCGCGGGCCAGGCGGGTGGCCTCCTGCAAGGCCTCCCAGTCGTCGCCCTTGAGACGCAGATGCACGGGCTTGGCCGAGGCGGGACCGCGCGCCTGCGCGATGACCTCGACCTGAAGGCCGGGGATCGCGGAGATGGCCGCAGTCAGCTCGTCGATGACCAGATCGCCGTCCAGTTCGGGCCGGTCGCGCCGATCCTCCCAGGGGATCGTCTCAAGCTGGATCTGCCCGATCGTGTCCAGCGGGGGCTGTGCGCCGCCCGTATTGGCGTTCAGCCCGCCGTCGCCCGCAAAGGCGAAGGCATTGTCCACGCCGGGATGGGCCAGCACGATCTCCTCGGCCTGCCGTACCAGCGCGTCTTTCTCGGCCAAAGAGAGGTTGCCGCGCGCCCGCACATAGACGATGGCCTGTTCGGGCTCGGACTCCACAAAGAACTCCACGCCACGGCTGTTTTGCTGAAAGGTCGTGAAGACCACCGCGACAAAGGCGATGACCACGCCGATCGTGACCAGCGGCATCACCGGATTGGCGGTGATCGCCCGGATCACCTGACCAAAGAGCGTGCGGCGGTGCCCTGCGGTGATTTTGCGCGGCTTGGCGTCGATCCGCGCGGCACCCAGGGTGATCGAGGCGGCGAAGGAGCCTGCCAGAAACAGCACGACACCGGGCAGCAGTGAGACGGCCCCGCTGCCGATGGCCTGACCGCCGAAGAGATAACCGGGGTTCAGCACCTGCATCGCCCCCAGAAACACCAGATAAAGCGCAGGCGGCACGAGGGCCGCGCGCCCCCACCACGGCAGGGCGCGGCGCAGCGCGTCGGAGCTGCGTCCGAACATCCGGCTCATCCGGCCGGTCACACCACCCATCACCGGCAGATAGATCAGCGCCACGATCAGGCTGGCCGAGAGCACGAAGATCAGCGTGACCGGCAACATGCCCATGAACTCGCCGGGCACACCGGGCCAGAAGAGCATCGGCAGAAAGGCGCAAAGCGTGGTCGCGGTCGAGCTGATGATGGGCCAGAACATCCGCTTGGACGCCTCGACATAGGCGGTCATCGGGCCGGAGCCTTCCTGAATGCGCTTGTCGGCATATTCCACCACGACAATGGCGCCATCCACCAGCATACCGACGGCCAGGATCAGGCCGAACATCACGATATTCGAGATGGTCACGCCCATCATCGCCAGCAGCACGAAGCACAGAAGGAACGAGGTCGGAATGGCAAAGCCCACCAGCAGCGCGGCGCGTGTGCCAAGGCTGGCCAGAATCACGATCATCACCAGCGCAATCGCGGTCAGGACCGACCCTTCCAGCTGGCTGACCATCGAGCCCACGACACGGCTTTGATCGTTCGATGTGCCCACCTGCACGGCGGCGCGCAGATCGTCCGGCCATGTGGTCTGCGCCGCATCCACCACGCGGCGCACCTCGGCGGCGGTGTCGATCAGGTTGAACCCTTTGCGCTTGACCACCTGAAGCGCCACTGTCGGCTCGCCATTGAACCGCGCGGTGCCCAGACGATCCTCGAAGGTCATGCGGATGTCGGCCAGATCGCCCAGCGTCACGACGCGGGTGCCGTTGGTCTTGACCGGCAGGCTGTAGATGTCGCGCGGCCCGTCAAAGGATGAGGGGATCTTGACGCTGAACGTGCCCTGGGCGCTTTCCACCTCGCCGGCAGCGATCAGCATGTTGTTGTTCTGCACAACATTGATCAACTCGCCCGCCGTGACGTTATAGGCTTCCAGACGCAGCGGGTCGATCACCACTTCGACCATCTCCTCGCGGTTGCCGGCGATTCCCGCCTCCATCACCGCGTCCAGCGCCTCGATCTCGTCCTGTAGATCCTGTGCGATGCGGGCCATCGTGCGCTCGGGGACATCGCCGGTCAGGTTGACGATGATGATCGGAAATTCGGAAAAGTTGATCTCGTTGATCGAATATTTCTCGAAGCCGGCCGGAAACTGCCCCTCGGCATTGCTCATCGCTTCGCGGACATCGGCCATGATCTTGGTCTTGTCCCAGCCGAATTCGAATTCCAGTGCGACGCCCGCGTAATTCTCGGCTGCGGTCGAGGTCATGGTCTTGAGGCCGTCCAGATCGGACAGTTCCGTCTCCATCGGCTTGACCAGCAGCGCCTCGCTGTCCTCGGCAGAAATGCCGGGGAAGGGGACCGAGACGAAAAGCGCGGGGATCTCGATGTCCGGCTCGCCTTCCTTGGGCAGGCTGACATAGGCGAAAGCCCCCACAGCCAGAGACAGGATGATGAAGGCCATCACCATCCGGGCGCGGGCCGCGGCCCAATCCACCATCGCAATCATCACTGTGCCTCGCGGTAGGTCGGGATCACGGGCACGCCATCTGTGACGTATTCCTGACCCACGACGATCACATCAACCTTGTCGTCCAACCCGCTGACCCAGACACCCTGCGCCGTATCGCGCAGCAGGCTGACAGGGGCAAAGACCGCCTGTTGATCCGCCCCGACAAGGCGCACCCCCAATGCTCCGTCATCGTTCAGCGTCAGGGCCGACTGCGGCAGCAGATGCGCCCGCGTACCCTGTGCCGCGATGGCGATTTCGGCGGTCTGCCCGTCCCTGATCGCCAGATCGGCATTGGGCACGTCAATATCCACGCGAAAGGTGCGGGTCATCGGATCGGCCGAGCGAGAGATGAAGCTGACGCGCCCCGTCACCTCCTGCCCGGTCGCCAGACGCGCACCGGCCATCGCATCCAGCGTGATCCTGTCCACCTCGGTCTCGGGGACGAAGCCGACCAGACGGATCGGATCAAGCTGGATCACCGTCGCGCAGAGACCGCCCGGTTGCAGCAGGCTGCCCACCTCGGCGCTGTCGCTCTCGAGGATGCCGGCAAACGGGGCCTTGATCGTCAGGCGCTCGATCTCCTTGGCGGCGGCGGCCACAGCCGCTTCGGCGGCGCGCAGGTTGGCCTCGGTCGTGGCCACGCGGGTCGAGGAGGCGAAGCCATCCTGCGACAGCCGGTCTGCGGCGGCAAAGTTGATCCGCGCATCGGCCAGCCGCGCTTCGGCCTCGGCCAGCATGGCGTCACGGGTGCCGATGTCGATCTGACAGATGATCTGGTCCTCGGCGACGAAAGCGCCGCGACGCAGCGGGTCTGATACCACACGCCCGGCGGTTTCCGCGCGCAGTTCAACCTCGCGGGCGGCCTGCGTCTCGCCGCGCAGGATCACCGCATCCTCGATGCCGCGCGCGCTCGAGGCAAGGGCGACCACACGCACCGGCGCGGGGCCATCCGGCGCCGCTGCGGCGGATGTGGGGGCGGCGGGTTCATTCCCGGCAAAGGCCAGAAGCGCATCGCGATGCAGAACAAGCGCAAACAGAAACGCTGTCACAAGAACAGCGAGGAGAACCGGAACAAGACGCATCTGCTGTCCTTTTGTGTGGCACATTGTGCCTGAACGACCGGAGCCTCCGGTCCCTGTGTCTGTTGCTCTATACGCTGAACCGACCAGTTCAGATTAAACATTTCTGCGCCGCCGCGCAAGCGTGGCCTCCCGGCGCCGAGACTGCCTGTGGCCTGTGGTGCAGGGCGCTGGAAAATGTTGAAAACGGCCAATCCCTTGCGGGCCAAAGCGGTGGTGCGGGCCGCCCGCGCGGGCGGAACCCGGCGCAGTTCGCGCGCAGCCTTGCCCCGGCCCCTTGGCAGGGCGGCGGCTTCACGGTAAGAGGGGGCAAACCGACAGAGGGGCAGCGCGTGAGCCAGAGCGAAAGTTTCATCGAGGAAGTCACGGAAGAGGTCCGTCGCGACAGGCTCTACGGTCTGATGCGCCGCTATGGCTGGATAGCCGTGCTGGTGGTTCTGGCGCTGGTCGGCGGCGCGGCCTGGAACGAATGGCGCAAGGCGCAGGACGCCGCGGCCGCACAGGCCACGGGCGACGCGCTGATTGCAGCACTTGAGGCCGATGACAGTGCCGCCCGCGTCACCGCCCTGCGCGAGATGGAGGCGGCCGCTGCGGGGGCGCGCCTCACGCGGGATTTCCTGACCGTCTCCGAACTGATCGAGACGGGTGCGACCGATGAGGCCCGGACGCTTCTGGAAGGGATCGCGGCGGATGGGCAGATCGACCCGGTCTATCGGCAACTGGCCGGCTTCAAGGCGCTGCTTCTGTCCTCGGGCGAGACCAGCCTTGCCGACCGTCGCATCGGCTTTGAGGGGATTGCCCAGACCAGCCCGATGCTGCGCGTCGCGGCAGAGGAACAACTGGCCCTGATCGAGATCGAAGAAGGCAATACCGCCGCGGCACTGACCCGTCTTGAGCGTCTGCAATCCGATGCAGAAGCGACTGCGGGCTTGCGTCAGCGGGCGTCTCAGTTGATTGTGGCGCTGGGTGGTTCACCGGATGGCACCGGCACAGCCGGAAACTGACAAGGTGCCGCGCGCTCCGACCTTGAAAAAGGCGGGTGATGCGGCAGGGA
>JAMWZG010000001.1:25249-37224 GCA_024304855.1 Paracoccaceae bacterium | reverse complement strand
ACAGGGGAAGGCGAGGCGAGCGTGAAAGCAACATCTTTGCACAGGACAGGGTGGATCGCAGGTCTGGCCGGCGTCGTCTTTCTGTCGGCCTGCGCGGAACGACAGGTCATTCTGCCCGGAGTGCGCGAAGACCTCCGCGCGGTGCTCAGCAGCGGGGTCGATGCACCGGCCAGCGCCCAGTCCGAGAATCTTAGCGTTCCGATCAATCTTGCCGCGCAGGTTAGCAATGCCGACTGGGGCAGCCGCCCCAACACGGCCAGCAATCGCACAGAGAACGCGGCCCTCTCTGCCCGCCCGCAACTGGCATGGTCGGCCAATATCGGCGAAGGCGACGGCAAGCGTCAGCGCATCGTCGCCGATCCGGTCGCCGGGCAGGGACGGGTCTTCACACTGGACGCCGGCGCCACCGTCACCGCCACCTCGACCGCTGGCGGCACGCTGTGGTCACGCAACCTGACACCCGCAGCGGATCGCGCCGATCAGGCGACGGGCGGCGGTCTGGCACTGGCGGATGGGGTGCTTTATGTCTCCTCGACCTTCGGCCTTCTGACGGCTCTCGATGCCGCGACGGGCGAGGTGCGCTGGCAGCAGAAACTCGAAGCGACGGGCTCGGGTACGCCGACGGTCCGGGGCGATCTGGTCTATCTGGTGTCGGGCGGCGATACCGCCTGGGCGATCGAAACCGCCACGGGTCGTGTGCGCTGGCAGACATCGACCGCGCCGGATCAGGCGAATGTGCTTGGCGGTGCCGCCCCTGTCGTCACCGATCAACTGGCGATCTTTGCCTTCGGGAATGGCGAAGTGCAGGCCACCTTCCGTCAGGGCGGGCTGCGCGTCTGGGATGCCATCGTCTCGGGGCAGCGGCGTTTCAGCGCCCTGTCGCGGATCGCGGACATCACGGGTGATCCGGTTCTGGCCGGGGACACGCTCTATGTCGGCACCCATTCCGGCCGCATGGTCGCGCTGGACGCCGCCAATGGCGAGCGTCGCTGGACCGCGCAGGACGGGGCGATCAGCCCGGTCTGGGTCGCCGGCGGCTCTGTCTTCGCCATCAGCGACCGGAACGAGCTGATGCGGCTGGATGCAAGCGACGGTGCCCGCATCTGGGGCGTGAAACTGCCCAATTTCACCGAACGCCGCCCGCGCCGTCAGGTCGAGGTGGTCGCCCATTACGGGCCGGTTCTGGCGGGCGGGCAGCTTGTTGTCGCCTCGAATGACGGGCAGTTGCGCTTCTTCGATCCCGCCTCGGGCGCGCAGACCCATACCGTCGCGGTGCCCGGTGGGGCCAGCACATCGCCCATCGTGGCGGGGGGCACGCTCTATGTCGTTGGGGCGCGGGGGCAATTGCACGCTTTCCGTTAAGCGCGCGATAGTGTATCGCAGCCGCTTGACCGAGACCGGAGCCGCAGGACCATGAGTTTCACACTGGCCATCGTTGGCCGCCCCAATGTGGGAAAATCCACACTTTTCAACCGTTTGGTTGGTAAGCGTCTGGCTCTGGTCGATGATCAGCCCGGTGTGACTCGCGATCTGCGCGAAGGCGATGCCCGGCTGGGCGATCTGCGCTTCACCGTGATCGACACCGCAGGCCTTGAGGAAGCGACAGACGAATCCCTGCAAGGGCGGATGCGCAAGCTGACGGAACGCGCGGTCGATATGGCCGATATCTGCCTGTTCATGATCGACGCCCGCACCGGCGTCACCCCCACGGATGAGGTCTTTGCCGAGATCCTGCGCAAACGCGCCAAACACGTGATCCTTGCCGCCAACAAGGGCGAGGGGCGTCTGGCCGATGCGGGTGTGATCGAGGCCTATGGTCTGGGTCTGGGCGAGCCGATCCGCCTGTCCGCCGAACATGGCGAGGGTTTGAACGATCTCTATTCCCAGCTGATGCCGCTGGCCGATGCCTTCGAGGAACAGGCCAAGGCCGATGTCAGCGACCTGCCCGAGATCGACGTGACGCTGGACGAGGCGGATGGCGATGACGAATCCAAGTTTCATGTCCGCTGGCCCACCATCGACAAACCGATGCAGATTGCCGTGGTCGGGCGTCCGAATGCCGGAAAATCCACGCTGATCAACAAGATCCTTGGCGATGAGCGTCTCTTGACCGGGCCCGAAGCCGGGATCACCCGCGACGCCATTTCCCTGACGATCGACTGGGAAGGGATGCCGATCCGCATCTGGGACACAGCCGGGATGCGGAAAAAGGCCAAGATTCAGGACAAGCTGGAAAAGCTCTCGGTCTCGGACGGTCTGCGTGCGGTGAAATTCGCCGAAGTGGTGATCGTGCTTCTGGATGCGGCCATTCCCTTTGAACAGCAGGATCTGCGCATCGCAGATCTGGCCGAGCGTGAGGGCCGCGCTGTGGTGATCGCGGTCAACAAATGGGACATCGAGGATGACAAGCAGGGCAAGATCAACGCCCTGCGCGAAGCCTTCGAGCGGCTTTTGCCGCAGCTGCGCGGGGCACCTCTGGTCACGGTTTCGGCCAAGACCGGCAAAGGGCTGGACCGTCTGCGTGCCGCGGTCGAGAAGGCCTATGACACCTGGAACCGGCGCGTCACGACGGCACATCTGAACCGCTGGCTTGCGGGCATGATGGAGGCGCACCCACCGCCCGCGCCGGGCGGCAAGCGGATCAAGCTGCGGTATATGACCCAAGCCAAGACCCGCCCGCCGGGATTTGTCGTGATGTGCTCGAACCCCGAGGCGATGCCGGCCAGCTATTCCCGCTATCTGGTGAATGCGTTACGCACCGATTTCGACATGCCCGGCACGCCGATCCGGCTTTTCATGCGCGGGCAGGGGGAAAAGAACCCCTACAAAGGGCGGCGCGAACGCAATGCCGGTGCCTTGACCAAGCATCTGGGCAAAGCTCCCTCACCTCCCAAGAAGGGGCGGCGCTGACGGGCACCCCCCTCTTGCCGGCGCGCCTTGTCAGACGCGCCAGTTGACCACGGCGCGCCAGCCCAGCAGGGCGATACCAAGGATGACCAGCGCCAGAACGCCCCAGTTCGGCCCATCCAGATTGGCGACCTGCACCCCGACCAGCGCCCAGATCACCGCCGCCGGATAGGCGGGCGCATCGGGGCGCAGCGCCTGCACCAGCAGCGCGATCACCAGCGCCAGCGTGATCCCACCATAGGCCGCCACCTGCGCATCGACATAGCCATAGCCCGCAAGGATCAGCCCCAGCGCCACGGATGAGGCCGCCGTCAGCCAGCCTGCATAAAGCGCAATCGGCGCGCGCAGCCACAGATGATCCGCCTGACCTGCGCGCAACAGCGCCAGAACCGCAGTCATCAGCATCGCCCAGATCAGCACCGTCGCCCAGAGCGGCGACAGTTGCGCCACGGGAATCCAGCCCGCACCGATCACCAGACTGACAATCAGGGCAGGGCGCATCGGCTCCCAATCCGGGTCGGTCGCGCGGTCCCAGACACCGTAGACGGCCCCTGCGATCAGCCACAGATAGATCACGCCCCAGATCGCAAAGGCATAGCCGGCAGGCTGCACCGGCGGATTGTCCTGCGGGACGGGAAATTGATCCGGCGCGAAACCGTTGAACCCTGATGACACCAAAGGTGACAGGGCAAAGGCCAGAGCGGCCAAAAGCACGAGAAGAGATGTCTTGCGGATCATGGGCCGGTTTCGCCTTTTGCTTGCATGTGTGAAGGACGTTATAGCGAACGTAAAGGGAAAGCCAAAGGTTCCACGGCAAGCCCCGCGCGGCCTTGCTTCATGTGATGGAGACTGTGATGAAACGTATCGTGTTTTTCTGCGATGGCACATGGAACAGCGCCGATGCGGCGCGGCCCACCTCGATCCTGAAGCTCGCGCAGGCGGTCACGCCTTCGGCCGCAGACGGCATCAAGCAGGTGGTCTTTTACCAGCAGGGCGTCGGCACCGGGCGCGGCAGTTCACACCTCGCGCGCAGGATGGACAAGTTTCTGGGTGGCGCGCTGGGATGGGGGCTGGAGGATAATATCGTCGAGGCCTATCGCAACCTTGTCTTCTGCTATGAACCGGGTGACCAGATCTTCATCTTCGGGTTCTCGCGCGGGGCCTATACGGCGCGTTCACTGGCCGGGTTGATCCGCAAGGCAGGGATCTTGCCGCGCGACAAGGTGCATCTGGTGGGCCGCGCGATGGACCTCTATCGTCGTCGTGGCCGCGCCATGGCCCCGGACGGTGACGCGGTCATGGCCGAACGCGCCGCCCTCTCGCCCGATGTGGCGACCAGTCAGGCCGACATCGAATGGCGGCTGTCGCAGATGCGCATGGCGCGTGACGGCACACCGCCGATCCTTGTGCAGATCCGCTATCTGGGCGTGCTGGATACGGTGGGGGCGCTGGGGCTGCCCTCGGTTCTGGGGATCTTCGCGCGCCTTGTGAACGACCGCTACGCCTTTCATGACACGGATCTGTCGCATCTGGTTCTGTCCGCCCGCCACGCCGTGGCGATCGACGAGCGGCGGCGCCTCTATCCGCCCGCCCTCTGGGGCAACCTTGACGGGCCGGAGGGGTTGAACGGCGGCCAGACCGGGCCAGAGCGGCCCTATCAGCAGATGTGGTTTCCCGGTGTGCATGGCGTCGTGGGCGGAAGCGGGCCGGTGCCGGCGCTGTCGGCCTTTCCGGCAGGCTGGATTGCGGAAGGTGCGCGGGCCGAGCATCTGGGGCTGGAGTTTGACCGCACCGCCTTGCTGGCCCTTACCGCCGCCGCCGATCCGGTGGCCGAGGCCGGACCGATGGTGCAATGGCCCGGCTTGTCCAATCTTTACGGCCTGCTTCTGTCGGACAGAGAAGGCCCGTCAAGGGCCGCCGATGTGGCCGAGGCCGCACGGCTGCGCGCGATCCGGATGGGCGGCTACCGTCCCGGCAGCCTCAGACGGGTGCTGCGCGATCTGTTCGGGCCGCGCAGCACCTGATCGTCAGACCAGAGTGCCGGTGGCGTCGATCCGGGTCTTGCCACCCAGATAGGGGTGCAGCACTGCGGGCAGGTCCACCGACCCATCGGCCTGCTGGCCATTCTCCAGCACCGCAATCAGGCAGCGCCCGACGGCCAGACCCGACCCGTTCAGCGTATGCACGAATTCGGGCTTGCCGCCGCCGGCAGGCTTGAAACGGGCGTTCATGCGGCGCGCCTGAAAATCTCCGCAGACCGAGACGCTGGAAATCTCGCGATAGGTGTTCTGGCCGGGCAGCCACACCTCAAGGTCATGGGTCTTGGTCGCGCCGAAACCCATGTCGCCCGTGCACAGCACCACCACGCGGTAAGGCAGGCCCAGCTTTTGCAGGATGGTCTCGGCGCAGCCGGTCATGCGCTCATGTTCGGCCAGACTGTCCTCGGGGCGGGTGATGCTGACCATCTCGACCTTTTCGAACTGGTGCTGGCGCAACATGCCCGCGGTATCCTTGCCCGCAGACCCGGCTTCCGAGCGGAAGCAGAGCGTGTGTGCCGTCATGCGGATCGGCAGTTGCGCCTCCTCCAGCACGTCACCTGCCACGGTGTTGGTCAGCGTCACCTCGGAGGTCGGGATCATCCACCAGCCGTTCGTGGTGCGATAGCTGTCCTCGGCGAATTTCGGCAACTGGTTGGTGCCATACATCGCCTCGTCCTTGACCAGAACCGGGGTGATCATCTCGGTCAGCCCATGCTCGCCCGTATGGGTGTCCAGCATGAACTGCGCCAGTGCCCGGTGCAGCCGCGCGATGGCACCCTTGAGCACGACAAAACGCGCGCCCGACAGTTTCGCGGCGGTGGCGAAATCCATGCCCGGCTTGACGGCGGGAATGTCGAAATGCTCCAACGGTTTGAAATCCAGCGCAGGCGGCGTTCCCCAGCGGTTGCGCTCGACATTCCCGCTCTCATCGGCGCCTTGCGGCACCTCTTCGAGAGGGCTGTTGGGCAAAGTCAGCAGCAACTCGGTCAGTTGTTGGTCCAGCTCCTTGGCCTCGGCCTGCATCGCGGCGACTTCCGCCTTCTTCTCGGCCACCAAGGCGCGCAACCGCTCGAACGCGGCCTCGTCCCCGCTGGCCTTGGCCGCCCCCACATCCTTGGAGGCGCGGTTCTGCTCGGCCTGCGCCGTCTCGGCGGCGGTGATGCGCGCGCGCCGCGCCTCGTCGAGCGCCAGCACCTGAGAGGACATCGCAGCGGCCCCGCGCCGCGCAAGGGCAGCATCGAAAGCGGCGGGATTGTCGCGAATGGCGCGGATGTCGTGCATGGCGTGCTCCGGTGTGGATTGGGCTTTGCCCCCATATGCCGCAATCGCCCGCGTGATTGAAGGGGGAATTGCCATCGACCCCGGCCAGGGCGGTTCAATTGCCGAACGGTGCCGCGATGACAGCGATTGACCGTTTCCTGCCTTGCAAAAGGGGGCGTCGGCACATAGGTTCCCTGCCAATTCAAAGGGGGCCAGCCGGCCCCCTGACGCTTCATGACAAGGACAGACCGATGGAAGCCTTTGCCCAGTTTATCCCGCTTATCCTGATTTTCGCGATCATGTATCTGCTGCTGATCCGCCCCCAGCAGAAAAAGCTGAAAGAGCATCAGGCCATGGTGGCCGCCCTGCGGCGCGGCGACCAGATCATCACGCAGGGCGGGATCATCGGCAAGGTCTCCAAGGTCAAGGACGACAACGAGATCGAGGTCGAGCTGGCCGAGAATGTCAAAGTGCGCGTGGTCAAATCCACGGTGGCACAGGTCATCTCCAAGACCGAACCCGCCTCGAGCTGAAAGCGGCGCGCCGGGTGCCATGAGCTTCCGGCGCATCCCTTTCCTGCAATGACGGCCCTTTGAGTTCAGACGGCCCCCCTTCGACACAAGGCAGGCGATATGCTGCAAATTGATCTTTGGAAACGGCTCCTGATCTGGCTGACCGTGGGATTGGGTCTGGCGCTGGCCCTGCCGAATGGCTTCTACTCGCGCGTGGAAGGGGCCAATGACGCCCGTGCCGCGCTGGAGATGCTGCCCGAAGGGACCAGTGATCCCGCGCTGGAGGCGCAGGCGGCGCAATGGCCGTCTTTCCTGCCGTCCTCGCTGGTCAATCTGGGGCTGGACCTGCGGGGTGGCGCGCATCTGCTGGCCGAAGTCCGCGTCGCGGATGTCTATGAGGCGCGTTTGCAGGGCATGTGGCCCGATGTGCGCGACCTGCTGCGCGAAGAGCGTGACACGGTGGGCACGATCCGCCTGCAACCTTCGGCCACGGATGAGCTGCGGGTGCGGCTGAACGAACGCCCCGATCAGGTCGAACGCGCCGCCGGACTGGTGCGAGGTCTGGCGCGTCCCGTATCCAGCCTGACGGGGGCAGGGGCCAGCGACATCGACGTGAGCGTGGACGGCACCGACATCGTAATCCGCCTGTCCGAGGCCGAGCGTCAGGCAACGGATGACCGCACCGTGCAGCAATCGCTGGAAATCATCCGCCGCCGGATCGACGAGGTCGGCACGCGCGAACCCACGATCCAGCGGCAGGGTGCGGACCGCATCCTGATCCAGGTTCCGGGCGTCGGATCTGCGGCCGAGTTGAAAGAGATCATCGGCACAACCGCGCAACTGACCTTCCAGCCGGTCGTGACCCGCACCACCAATGCCCAGATGCCTCCCGGTGCCGGCAATGAATTGCTGCCCTCGCTGGATGAGGAGGGGCAGTTTTACGTTCTGGAACAGGCCCCCGTGGTGACCGGCGAGGAGCTGGTCGATGCCCAGCCTGCCTTTGACCAGAATGGACGTCCGGCGGTGAACTTCCGTTTCAACCCCACAGGTGCGCGCCGGTTCGGGGATTATACGGCTGCCAATATCGGCAACCCCTTCGCCATCGTTCTGGATAACGAGGTGATCAGCGCCCCGGTCATCCAGAGCCATATCCCCGGCGGTTCCGGCATCATCACCGGCAATTTTACGGTCGAGGAAAGCACCCAGCTGGCTGTCCTGCTGCGCGCGGGTGCCCTGCCGGCCGGGCTTAATTTCCTTGAAGAACGCACCATCGGCCCGGAACTGGGCGCGGACAGCATCGAGGCGGGCACCATCGCCTGTATTGTCGCAGGCATTGCGGTGCTGGTCTTCATGATCCTCAGCTACGGCCTGTTCGGGGTTTTTGCCAATATCGCTCTGATCATCAACGTGGCGCTGATCTTCGGGTTGCTGTCGCTGATCGGATCGACGCTGACCTTGCCCGGTATCGCGGGGATCGTTTTGACCATCGGTATGGCCGTTGACGCCAATGTGCTGGTGTTCGAGCGTATCCGTGAAGAACTCAAGACCGCCAAAGGCCCGGCAAGGGCCATTGATCTGGGTTATGAAAAGGCGCTCAGCGCGATCGTGGATGCCAATATCACCACCTTCATGACTGCGCTCATCCTCTATGTCATGGGCTCGGGGCCGGTGCGCGGCTTTGCCATCACCCTTGGTCTGGGCATCATGACATCCGTGTTCACGGCCATTTTCGTCACGCGGCTGATCATCGTGATCTGGTTCGAACGCCGCCGCCCCAAGACAATCGAGGTATGAGATGCGTCTGAGACTTGTTCCGGAAACGACCAACTTCGATTTCTTCGGCCGCCCGACCCTGTGGCTGGGCATTTCCGGCGTGATGATGGTTGCGGCCATCGTCTCGTTCTTCCTGCAAGGGCTGAACTACGGGATCGACTTTCGCGGCGGCACCACGATCCGCACCGAAAGCGCGCAACCTGTTGACATCGCGGCCTATCGCGCCGCGGTGGACACGCTGGGTCTGGGCGATGTGACCATCACCGAGATTTTCGATCCCAGCTTCGGCCCGGAAGAAAACGTGGCCATGGTCCGCATCCAGGCGCAGGACGATCAGGAGGCGGTGACGCCCGAACTGATCGCCGCCGTCGAGGGGGCCTTGCAACAGGCGGTGCCGGACATTCGCTTCGTGTCGGTCGAATCGGTCGGACCAAAAGTGTCGGGCGAGTTGATCATGACCGCCAGCATCGCCGTGGTTCTGGCGATTTCTGCGGTTCTGGTCTATATCTGGCTGCGGTTTGAATGGCAGTTCGCCGTCGCCGCCGTGGTGGCGCTGGTGCATGATGTGGTGCTGACGATCGGCATCTTCTCCGAGCTTCAGATCCGCTTTGACCTGGCCATCATCGCGGCCTTGCTGACCATCGTGGGCTACTCACTCAACGATACCGTGGTGGTCTTCGACCGCGTCCGCGAGAACCTGCGCAAGTTCAAGCAAAGACCGCTGCGCGAGGTTCTGAACCTGTCGATCAACGAAACCCTCAGCCGCACCATGATGACGTCGATCACCACGCTGATCGCGCTGATCGCGCTTTTCGTGCTGGGCGGGGATGTGATCCGCGGCTTCGTCTTCGCGATGATCTGGGGCATTGTCGTCGGCACCTATTCGTCGATCTTCGTGGCTTCGATGGTTCTGGCCAAGCTGGGGATCAAACGCGACTGGTCCAAGCCCGATGCCAAGGCAGGCACGCAGTTCTCGAACATAGATGCCTGAGGCTTTCGCTGCGGCGCTGGCCTTTGACGGTCTGATCTGGCTGATTGCGGGCACCGTTCTGGCAGGGTTCGTGCGTGGCTTTTCGGGCTTTGGCACGGCTCTGATCTTCATGCCGGTGGCGGGGCAGTTGATGCCGCCTCTCTGGGCGCTGACGGTGCTGGTGGTGATGGATGTCTTCGGCCCGATCCCGAACCTGCCGCGCGCGCGCCGCGATGGCGACCTGCGCGAAGTGGCGTTGCTGACTGTGGCAATGATCGCGGCCTTGCCCCTGGGGCTGATGGTGCTGGCCTCGATCCAGCCCGAGATTTTTCGCTATGCGGTCTCGGGTCTGGCGATCCTCGTGCCGATCCTGCTGCTGGCGGGGCTGCGTTATCGCGGCCCGCTCAACGCGCCGGTCCTGTTGGGCACCGGGGCCGCCAGCGGCTTTCTGGGCGGGGTCGTGGGCGTGCCGGGCCCACCCGTCATTCTGCTCTATCTGGCATCCACCCGTCTGGCGGCGCAGGTCAGGGCGAATATCCTGATCTATCTCTTTGCCTTTGACATTGTGCTGATTGCCCTGCTGGCCATCCAGAACAGGCTGGAGGCGGTGCCGGTGATCCTTGGCCTGATACTTGCGCTGCCCGTCATGCTGGCCAATATGGCAGGGGCCGCGATTTTCCGCCCCGAGAAGGAACGCATCTATCGTGCGGCGGCCTATGTGATCATCGCAGCGGCCGCCATCAGCGGCCTGCCGCTGTGGGACTGACAAGGAAAGGAACGATCATGCGCGTGACCGAAGTGAATTTCGACGGGGCCGTGCCGATTGATGGCTATGGGCCGGGCTTCTTCCGCGTCGGCAAGCAGGTCGTGGAAGGGCCGGTGCTGGTGACGGTCGAGCGGGCGACCGCATGGGGCGGTCTGGACGACATCGCAGCACTCGAGGCGCTGGCGGGGCAGGTCGATGTGATCTTCCTTGGTATGGGCAGCGATATTGCCCATGCGCCCGCCGGGCTGCGCGACCGCATCGAAGCCCTGGGCATGGGGGTCGAGGTGATGAACACGCCTGCCGCCTGTCGCACCTATAACGTGCTGCTGTCAGAGGGGCGCCGCGTCGCCGCCGCCGTCCTGCCCGTGGCCGAGGTGCTGCGGTGATCTGCGCCTTTCCGAATATGTGATGATCGGATAGACCCTTCGCATGGAATTGACAGTCACAGGTCTCAGCGTTGCGCGCGGCGGTATCCCGGTCCTTGAGGGGCTGGATTTCACCCTGCGCGCAGGTGAGGCGTTGATCCTGCGCGGTCCCAACGGCGTGGGCAAGACCACGGTGCTGCGCACCCTCGCGGGCTTGCAACCGCCGCTGGCGGGCACCATCGGGCTGGAGCGCGAGGCGATGGCCTATGCGGGCCATGCCGATGGGATCAAGACGACCCTGACCGTGCGTGAGAACCTGCATTTCTGGGCCGAGGTTTTCGGCACCAGGCGGATCGACCCGGCGTTGTCCGCCTTTGACCTGACGGGGCTTGCGGATCGCGTGGCCGGTGCCCTGTCCGCCGGGCAGAAACGCCGCCTCGGGCTGGCGCGGATGGTGGTCACTGGCCGCCCGGTCTGGGTGCTGGACGAGCCGACCGTCTCGCTGGATGTGGCGGCTGTGGCCCTTTTCGCGCAAGCCGTGCGCAGCCATCTGGCGAACGGTGGCATGGCGCTGATGGCCACGCATATTGATCTGGGTCTGGCCGAGGCGCGAATGCTCGACCTTGGCCCATACCGCGCCAAAGCCCCGGCGCATGACGATTTCGACGGGTCATTCCTATGAAGGCGCTGCTTCTGCGTGACATCCGGCTGGCCGTGCGGGCAGGGGGCGGCTTCGGTCTGGGGCTGGCCTTCTTCCTGATCGTCGTTGTGCTGGTGCCCTTTGGCGTCGGTCCCGACAGCGGCCTTCTGGCGGTCATCGCCCCCGGCATCCTCTGGGTCGCGGCGCTTCTGTCCTGCCTTCTGTCACTTGACCGCATCTTCGCGCTGGATTGGGAGGATGGCTCGCTTGACCTTCTCGCCACCGCCCCCCTGCCGATGGAGGCGCTGGTCAGTGTCAAGGCGCTGGCGCATTGGCTGACGACAGGGGTGCCGCTGGTGCTGGCCTCGCCGCTTTTTGCGCTGCTGCTCAGCCTGCCGGTCGAGGGCTATCTGCCGCTCGTCCTGTCGCTGGCCCTGGGCACACCCGCGCTCAGCGTGATCGGCACCTTCGGCGCGGCACTGACCGTGGGGCTGAAACGCGGCGGCCTCCTCCTCAGCCTGCTGGTGCTGCCGCTCTATGTGCCCACGCTGATCTTCGGCGCCGAGGTGGCGCGGCGCGGCGCCGCAGGGCTGGACATGGCGGTGCCATTGGCGATGCTGGCGGGGATCACCTTCGGGGCCATTGCCTTGCTGCCTTTCGCCTCGGCCGCTGTATTGAGAGTAAACCTGCGCTGACAGGGATGTGACTTGCGCCCGCAGGGCGATGGAATAGGAACGGGACAT
>JAMWZG010000001.1:15835-25239 GCA_024304855.1 Paracoccaceae bacterium | reverse complement strand
TGGCCTCACTCTGGGAATATGCGAACCCCAAAAAGTTCATTCAGACCACGGACAGGCTTCTGCCCTGGCTTTCCGTGCTGGCGGCGATCACGCTGGTGATCGGGCTGATCTGGGGCTTTTTCTTCACGCCGGATGACTTCCGGCAGGGATCGACGGTCAAGATCATCTACCTGCATGTGCCGGCGGCGCTGATGGCGATCAATGCCTGGCTGATGATGCTGATTGCCTCACTGATCTGGATCGTGCGGCGGCACCATGTCTCGGCCCTGGCAGCAAGGGCAGCGGCCCCGGTCGGCGCGATGATGACGATCATTGCGCTTGCCACTGGCGCGATCTGGGGGCAGCCGATGTGGGGCACATGGTGGGCCTGGGATCCGCGCCTGACCTCTTTCCTGATCCTGTTCCTGTTCTACCTTGGCTACATGGCGCTTTGGGCCGCGATCGAGAATGACGACACGGCCGCCGACCTGACCTCGGTTCTGTGCCTTGTCGGATCGGTCTTCGCCCTGCTCAGCCGCTATGCCGTGAATTTCTGGAATCAGGGCCTGCATCAGGGGGCCTCTCTCAGCCTCGACAAGGAAAAGAACGTGGCCGATGTCTTCTATCACCCGCTCCTGTTCTGCATCGCGGGCTTTGTGCTGCTGTTCATCGCGCTGGTGTTCCTGCGCACGCAAACCGAAATCCGTGCCCGCAGGATGCGGGCGCTTCTGGCACGCGAAAGGCTGGGATGATGCCCGATCTTGGAAAATACGCCGATGCGGTCCTGTCGTCCTATGCGGTGTCCATCGTGCTGATCGTGGCACTTGTGGGCGTCAGCGTGTTGCGCGCGCGCAAGGTGCGCGCCGAGCTGGATGAGGTCGAAAGAAGGAGCCGCCGCAATGGCTAAGCTGTCGCCCTTGATGCTGGCCCCGCCGCTGGTTTTCGCCGGTCTGGCCGCGATGTTCTGGTTCGGCATGGCTCGCGAAGACCCGGATCAGCTTCCCTCTGCGCTGGAGGGGCGGCAGGCCCCGGCCATCACGGTCACGCAGCTTGGGTCCGATGCGCCCTTCACGGATGCCGATCTGCGCCAGGGTGAGGTGACGCTTGTGAACTTCTGGGCAAGCTGGTGCGCACCCTGCCGGGTCGAACATCCCAATCTCGAGGCGCTGGCGTCAACTGGCCTCACGATCTATGGCGTGAATTACAAGGACAAGCCCGACAATGCGATGGGCTTTCTGGACGAGCTGGGCAACCCCTACGTCGGCATGGGCGCGGACGAGTCGGGCCGGATGGGCCTGAACTGGGGGCTTTACGGCGTGCCAGAAACCTATGTGATCGACGGGCAGGGGAATATCGTGCTGCGCCACGCCGGGCCGATCACGCAGCGGGTGATGGATAGCTCGATCCTGCCCGCCATCGAGAAGGCCCGCGCCGCAGGCTCCTGACCGACCTGACAGCAACGACGAAAAAAGCCCCGGCGCATCGCACCGGGGCTTTGTCTTTGCCGTCAGACGGGATCAGGCGGATTTTGCCAGATTGCGCAGCACGTAGTGCAGAACGCCGCCGTTTTCGACATATTCCTTCTCGACCGCCGTATCGATCCGACATTTCACCATGATCTCGCGCACGGTGCCATCGGCATAGGTGATGGTGCAGGGCACATCGGACAGCGGCTTCAGATCGCCTTCCAGCCCGGTGATCGAGACTGTCTCATCCCCTTTCAGGCCCAGCGTCTTGCGCGTGTCGCCGCCCGTGAATTCGAACGGGATGACGCCCATGCCGACCAGGTTGGAACGGTGGATACGCTCGAAGGACTCGGCGATCACGGCCTTGACGCCCAGTAGCGCCGTGCCCTTGGCCGCCCAGTCGCGGCTTGAGCCTGCGCCATATTCGATGCCGCCAAAGATTACCAGCGGGGTGCCTTGATCCTGATAGGCCATCGAGGCGTCAAAGATCGAGGTCTGCGCCCCGTCCGGCCCTTTGGTGTATCCGCCTTCCACGCCATCCAGCATCTCGTTCTTGATGCGGATATTGGCGAAGGTGCCGCGCATCATCACCTCGTGGTTGCCGCGACGCGAGCCGTAGGAGTTGAACTCGCGCACAGGCACCTGACGCTCGATCAGATACTTGCCCGCGGGGGTGCTGTCCTTGAACGATCCCGCCGGGCTGATGTGGTCGGTCGTGATCATGTCGCCCAGCAGCGCCAGAACGCGCGCGCCCTTGATGTCATGGATCACACCGGCCTCGGTGCCCATCCCGCGGAAATAGGGCGGGTTCTGGATATAGGTCGAGGATGCGGGCCAGTCGTAAGTCTCGCTATCCGTGGTCTCGACCGCCTGCCATTTCTCGTCGCCCTTGAAGACATCGGCGTATTTCTTGAGGAACGCCTCGCGCGTCACGGTCTTTTCGACCAGATCCGCGATTTCCTGCGATGTCGGCCAGATATCCTTGAGGTAGACCGGCTTGCCATCCTTCGACGTGCCGATCGCATCCTTGGTGATGTCGATATTCATGTCGCCTGCGATGGCATAGGCCACGACCAGCGGCGGAGAAGCCAGATAGTTGGCGCGCACATCCGGGCTGATACGCCCTTCAAAGTTGCGGTTGCCCGACAGCACCGACACGGCTACCAGATCGTTCTCGTTGATCGCCTTGGAGATTTCCGGCTGAAGCGGCCCCGAGTTGCCGATGCAGGTGGTGCAGCCATAGCCCACAAGGTTGAAGCCCAGCGCGTCCAGATCCTCTTGCAGGTTCGCCGCCTCAAGATATTCCGACACGACCTGCGAACCGGGGGCGAGCGAGGTTTTCACCCAAGGCTTGCGGGTCAGACCCAGCGCCCGCGCCTTGCGCGCCACCAGACCGGCCCCGATCATCACATAGGGGTTCGACGTGTTGGTGCAGGAGGTGATGGACGCGATCACGACCGACCCGTCATGGATCTTGTAATCCTCGCCTTCCACCTGCGCGCTGGAAAAGCCGGTGATATTGCCGGGCACATGGTTCGGGGCAGGGGTGCCACCCTCTTCCACCATGTCGGATTTTTCCAGCTTCGGTGCGGCAGGCATCTTGCGCAGGCCGCGGATATAGTCGCCGAAAACATGCGCGGCATCGGTCAGCGGCACATGATCCTGCGGACGCTTGGGGCCGGAAATCGCAGGCACCACATCGCCCAGATCCAGATGCAGCGTCGAGGTATAGACGGGCGCATAATCCGCCCCGCGCCAGAAGCCGTTTTCCTTGGCATAGGCCTCGACCAGCGCGATACGATCCTCGTCCCGCCCGGTCTGGCGCAGATAGCGCAGCGTCTCGTTGTCGATCGGGAAGAAGCCGCAGGTCGCGCCATACTCAGGGGCCATGTTGGCGATGGTGGAACGATCCGCCAGCGGCATGTTGTCCAGACCTTCGCCGTAGAATTCGACGAACTTGCCCACCACGCCATGCGCGCGCAGCATCTGCACGACCTTCAGCACCAGATCGGTGGCTGTGACACCCTCGACCATCGCGCCGGTGATCTTGAAGCCCACCACTTCGGGGATCAGCATCGACACGGGCTGACCCAGCATTGCGGCCTCGGCCTCGATCCCGCCGACGCCCCAGCCCAGAACGGCCAGACCGTTGACCATCGTCGTGTGGCTATCCGTGCCCACCAGCGTGTCAGGATAGGCCACGGTTGCGCCCGTCTGGTCCGTGTCGGTCCAGACAGTCTGCGCCAGATATTCAAGGTTCACCTGATGGCAGATGCCCGTGCCCGGCGGCACCACGCGGAAATTGTTGAACGCCTTCTGACCCCATTTCAGGAAAGTATAGCGCTCGATATTGCGCTCATACTCGCGGTCCACGTTCATCTGGAAGGCGCGCGGATTGCCGAATTCGTCGATCATCACCGAATGGTCGATCACCAGATCGACGGGGTTCAGCGGGTTGATCTTCTGCGCGTCGCCGCCCAGCGACTTGATCCCGTCGCGCATCGCGGCAAGGTCCACCACGGCGGGCACGCCGGTGAAATCCTGCATCAATACGCGCGCCGGGCGATAGGCGATCTCGCGCGGGTTCTGACCACCCTTGTCAGCCCATTCCGAAAACGCCTTGATGTCATCGACGGACACGGTAAAGCCGCCATCCTCGAAGCGCAGCATGTTCTCCAGCACCACCTTCAGCGCAGCAGGCAGGCGCGAGAAATCGCCAAGCCCCGCGGCCTGTGCAGCCGGGATCGAGTAATAGGAAACACTCTGTCCGCCGACCGTCAGGGTCTTGCGGGTTTTGGCGCTGTCTTGTCCGACTGTGATGGGCATCTGTGGCCTCCCTCTGATCAGGAAATAAGGGGTATTGCTGCGCTGCTTTTGACCTATCGCGCGCTTTCGATCAAGAGGGCGCGCAGGAAAATGTATACCATTGCACACAAAAAATTCTTGCATGATTGACACAGTCACTCACCTCTCTCGAATCCTTGATTGGTCATTTCAGCGCGGGCGGCCTAGAACCGACGGAATCGAGGCGGCAAGAGACGGAAAACACATGAGGCGTTTCACAGGGTGGATCACGGGCATTCTGTCCAGCGGATTGATCGCAGCAGCAGGGCTGGCTGCCGCAGAGACCCGGCCCGTGGTGGTGGAACTCTTTACCTCGCAGGGATGTTCGTCCTGCCCGCCGGCCGATGCCTTCCTGCATGAGTTGAGCCAGCGCGACGATGTGATCGCCCTGGCCCTGCATGTGGATTACTGGGATTACATCGGCTGGAAGGACAGCTTCGCCCAACCCGCCTTTACCGAGCGGCAGAAAGCCTATGCCAAGACGGGCGGGCGGCGGTCAGTCTATACGCCGCAGATGATCATCGGCGGGCAGGATCACGTCGTGGGCACCCATGAGGAGGATGCCACCGCCCTGATCAAGCGCCATGCCGCCGTCCAGACTGGCGTGGCTGTCACCGCAGCCCGCAATGGCAGCGACCTTGTCACCATCCGGGCCGAGGCCCAAGACGGCGTCAAGGGGCCGCTGGTTGTCTATCTGGTCGGCTATGCCCCCAGCCAGAGGGTCGAAATCACGCGCGGCGAGAATGCCGGTCGTGTCGTGGACTACGCGAACGTCGTGACCGATTGGGTCAGGCTGGCGGAATGGGATCTCTCCGCCCCCTTGCTGATCGAGGCACCGGCCAAAGCCGACAGGCCCGCCGTCGTGATCCTGCAACAGAACGGCACCGGCCCGATCATGGCTGCCGCGCATCTGCGCTGACACCAGGGGCAGGGGCAGGCGCAAGGACAGTCTCGCGCGGGGGCGCGGTCTTGCCAAATGTCTCGCGGTGCCAGACATAGACCCCCGCCGCAACGATCACGGCCGCCCCGACAAGCGTCCAGCCATCGGGATATTCCCCGAAGATGACCACACCCCAGACTGTCGCAAAGATCAGCCCGGTATAGGCGAAAGGCGCGAGCATCCCCGCCTCTCCTATCGACAGGGCGCGGATCAGCAGGAATTGCGACAGGGTGCCGAAACAGGCGATGACCAGCATCAGCAGCGCCGAGGTCAGGTCAAGCGGCTGCCAGTAGAACGGCACCGCAATGGTCATGATCACCGCACCGAACAGCGCCGTATAAAGAAGCGATGTCCATGGATCTTCATTCCGCCCGACAAAGCGGGTGGTGATGTTATAGGCCGAATAGGCGAAGGCCGCGATCAGCGGCAGCATCGCATAGGGTGAAAACACATCCGAACCCGGCCGGATGATGATCAAGGCGCCGATCAGGGCCGCTCCGATCCCGAAGGCGCGGCGGATGCCGATCTTCTCGCCCAGAAACAGCGCCGCCCCCAGCGTGATGATCACCGGATTGATGTTCATGATGGCCGTGGCCTCTGTCAGGCCGATATTGGCGACGCTGAAGAAAAAGAACACCGTGCCGAACATCAGAAAGATGGACCGCGCCAGTTGCAGCCAGGGGTAATTTGTCCGCGCCACAGTCCTCAGGCGTGGTGCCACAAGGATCAGCACGAACAGGGCCTGCCCGGCATAGCGCGCCCAGACAGCGGGAATGGTCCCGATGCGCGGTGCCAAAGCCTTGGCCGTGGCATCCATCACCGAGAAACAGAATATCGCCCCGATCATCAGAAGGATGGCCTTGGCGGTCGGGCTTAACCTTGTCATCCGTCCTGCGCTACAGTCTGCGGGCTGCGGGGCAAGGCCGTGCCGATCATGCTGTCCCGCGTGACAAGTGTGGCCAGATCGACCTCGGACCAGCCATCCGTTCCGGCGGGGCGGGCGGGCAGCACGATATAGCGCATGTCGGCGGTGCTGTCATGCACCCGGATGGTGGTGCTGTCGGGCAGGTTCAGCCCGAATTCCGCCAGAACTGCGCGCGGCTCGCGCACCGCACGGCTGCGATAGGCGCGGGTCTTGTACCAGTCGGGCGGCAGGCCCAGCAGGTTGCGCGGATAGCACGAGCAGAGCGTGCAGACGATCAGGTTATGGGCCTGCGCCGTATTCTCGACCGCAATCAGATGGAGCGGGCCGATGTCAAAGCCCATCTCGCGGCTGGCATCGCCCGCATTCTCTAGTAGCCGCGCCTTGAATGCCGGATCTGTCCAGGCGCGCGCGACGACGGCGGCACCATTGGCCGGGCTGCGGCTGTCCATCAGGTCGATCTGCGCCGCCACTTCGGCGGCGGTCGTCACACCCTTCTCGATCAGCAATTCGCGCACGGCAATCTCCATCCGCTGCCAATAGGTCAGGGGCGCGTCATCATCCTGCCGGTAGGGATGGCCCGACGGGCTCAGACCGTGATCATGGGGATGATCGTGGTCGTGATCATGGTCGTGATGGTCATGGGGCATGATCGGGCACCTCTTCCAGCCAATGCGCGTAAATTTCGGCGTCCAGCGTGTCCTCGGGGCGTTCGGCCCGGTCGCCCCACAATTCCGCCATCGTAAAGCGCACGCGGTAAAGCGGCTTCTTCTCGGCGGGCAGGCCATAGGCCAGTTGTTCCGGGTTGCCAAAAGGCCCCAGTGCACGCTCGATCACCCCGGTCTTGCCGCGCAGATAGGCCGGCGCGCGGACATGGCCCGGCGGCATCAGGGCGCGGACGCGCACGCGCACGCGCCTAGTCATGGTCGTGCCCGTCATGATCATGCACGTCATGCGAATGCGGCTGCGCACCATGGGCCGCCTCGCCATAGGTGGTGCCACGTTGCGCCACGGCCTCCATCCGGGTGGCCAGTTCCTCAAGCGAGTAGACCCCGCCTTCAATCAGGTTCTGGTTTACCGCAGCGATCCAACGTTCATAATAGCTGTGCTTTTCAAAGGCATCCTCGCCCATATCCTCCAAGGCGCGGCGCAGACCATCGACGGTGAAATGCCCCTTGGAAGAACACAGCACCATCAGCGCATCCACGCGCTTTTCCCACAGGGCAAAGTCATGCCCATCCATGGGGACCGGCCCAGCCTCGTCCCCGCCCATGTCATGCCAGCGGCGTCCAGAAATATCGCTCATGCCGACAGGTTAGGCGGGCAAACCGGCGCTGTCCACAGCCAGTTTCAGCTGTCGGCCGCGCCGCAGGTCAGCAGAGCCTCATCCCTCCGCCTCCTCGCTGCCGGGGGTGCGCATGACCAGCTCGCCCGATTCCTGAAGATCGCGGATGGCCGTTGTCACCGCCGTCATCGCCTCCTCTCCGGTCTTGGTCTTGACCTTTCCCATTTGCGACACCTCATCGCGCAGCCCGTCCGCAAGCCGGCCCGAGATATTGGACAGGATGAAATCTGCCGCATCCGTAAACTCTTCGCCAAGCGTCTGTGCATGGGCCAGCGCTGCCACCAGCGCGGACTGATCCACCGCCCTGACGATCTTGGGCATGTCGCGCGGATCAATGCGTTGAGTGATATTCGCAAAGGTAAATATTGCGCGGCGCACGCTGTTGGCGAAATCGGAATCAGTTTCTTCCAGCCCAGACAACACATCATTGCGCGTGGCGGTCGTGGCAAGGTTCAGGATGGCACCGACGCGTTGATCCGGCCCATCCTCGAACGCGCGGTCGGGCGAGGAGTCGAGCTGCATGGCCAGCGACAAACCGATCCGGTAGACGGTTTCCGGCGTCACCGCCCCGGTCTGCGACATGGCATAGGCAATGCGCCGGGCTGTGGCACCCGGCAAGCGCCCCAGCAGGTCCGCCGATTTGGCCACATCCAGCTTGGACAGCATCACAGCGGCCACCTCGACCGCTTCCGAGGTCAGAAAAGGCAACAACTGCTCTGCCGGGGTGGTGCGCAGCCGCTCCCACGGATCGCCGGACTGTCGCACCCCAGCTTCCTTGCGCAGCCGTGCCGCCGTCTGCGGGCTGATCCGGCCATCCAGGGCAGTCAATGCCCCCGCCACGCCGCGCGGGAACAGCAGGGCGATCTGCTCCAGTTCCTGCGCGAATTCGGCAATGACAGCGGCCAGCGTCGTGCGATCCACATGACGCATCTGCCCGAATTGCCGCGCCAGCGCCGTCTGCAAGTCATCCGGCAGATCGGCCAGCGTCAGATCCGCCCCTTCCGCCAGAAGGAATCGCACCACGATCGCCGCCTTTTCGCGCTGCGACAGGGGGGCGGCGGTCGAACGGGCAGACCGGCCGGCCATTGGGGGCAAACTCAACATCGCAACCTCATGTGAACCCGGTTCAGATAAGGTGGCAGAGGTGAAAAAAACCTGAACCCAAGCGGGTCCGTCCATTTCAATTTTTATGTATTTTTTGGGGGCGCATCCCCGCGCCCAGTCAGCTGTCGCTCGGACGGGATGTGCCGCGCCCTGGCCGGAAGCCGGAAGGGCGCGGGGGCGGTGTCAGCCGCTCAACTGCTGGGTGCAGCTGCGGGTTTCGCTGTCCCAGACCATGCCTTCGGCGCAGGACATGGCCTGATGGCTGGAGGAACAGGCAGCACTGACCATCATCGGGGCAAGGGTCAGCGCCAGGGCGGCAAATGCGGTCTTCAACTTCATTGCGTACTCCCTTTGTGGTTGGAACCCAAAGGTAGCACGCAACTGTCTTTCGTCAAAATGACAAGATGCGTTATTTTGTTCCAAAGACGCGGGCGAAGATCGTGTCCACATGCTTGGTATGATAGCCCAGATCGAATTTCTCCTCGATCTCGGCCGGGCTCAGCGCGGCGGTCACATCAGGGTCGGCCAGCAGCTCGGTCTTGAAATCCGCACCCTTTTCCCAGACCTTCATCGCGTTGCGCTGCACCAGCGTATAGCTGTCCTCGCGGCTGACGCCGGCCTGCGTCAGGGCCAGCAGCACCCGCTGCGACATCACAAGGCCACGGAATTTGTTCATATTGGCCAGCATGTTGTCAGGATAGATCACCAGCTTGTCCACCAGCCCGGTCAAACGCGCCAGGGCGAAATCCAGCGTCACGGTCGTATCCGGCCCGATCATCCGCTCGACCGAGGAATGGGAAATAT
>JAMWZG010000001.1:5468-15825 GCA_024304855.1 Paracoccaceae bacterium | reverse complement strand
CGGGTTGCGCTTGTGCGGCATGGCGCTCGAGCCTTTTTGCCCTTTGCTGAAAAATTCCTCGGCCTCCAGCACTTCTGTGCGCTGCATGTGCCGGATTTCGATGGCGATATTCTCTATGCTCGAGGCGATTACGCCCAAAGTGGCGAAAAACGCCGCGTGGCGGTCGCGGGGAATCACCTGCGTGCTGATGGGCTCCGGCGTCAGGCCCAGCTTGGCGCAGACATGCTCTTCCACGCGCGGGTCGATATTGGCGAAAGTGCCGACAGCCCCCGAAATGGCGCCCGTCGCAATCTCCTCGCGCGCGGTGCGCAGGCGGCGCAGGTTACGGTCCATCTCGGCATAGAAACGCGCGAAGGTCAGGCCCATCGTGGTGGGTTCGGCATGGATGCCGTGGCTGCGCCCGATGCGCACCGTATCCTTGTGCTCATAGGCGCGGCGCTTGAGCGCGGCCAGCAACCCCTCCATATCCGCGATCAGAAGATCGGCGGCGCGGGTCAGTTGCACGTTCAGGCAAGTATCCAGCACATCCGAGGAGGTCATCCCCTGATGCACGAAACGCGCGGCATCAGATCCGACATGTTCGGCCAGATGCGTCAGAAAGGCGATCACGTCATGTTTCGTGACAGCCTCGATCTCGTCGATCCGGGCGACATCGAATTCCACATCCTTGGCCTTCCAGACCGCCTCGGCATTCGCGCGCGGGATCACGCCCAGATCGGCCATCGCGTCGCAGGCATGGGCCTCGATCTCGAACCAGATGCGGAATTTGGTCTCGGGCGACCAGATGGCGACCATCTCGGGGCGGGAATAGCGGGGGATCATGGCATATCCTTGGTTGGCAGCGGTTGGCGCTGTCTTTAACGGGGGCTAGACTGCGCGGCAAGGGTCGGAGGGTGCGTGTTGCTGGCATTAGGGGATTTCGAAGGCGTTTGGCGGCTGGAGCGGCGGATCATCGACGCGCTGGGTCCGGATGCGGTATTCACCGGGACCGCAGGCTTCACCCGCGATACCGAAGGGCTGATCCTGCACGAGGCGGGGCGACTGGAACTGACAGGGCAGGGCGGCTTTCAGGCGGAACGCCGTTACCTCTGGCGGCAGGCGGGCGCGATGATTGCCGTCCTCTTTGCCGATGGCCGCGATTTCCATCGGTTCGATCCGGGGCAGGGTCTGACCACCGCCGATCACTGGTGCGACCCCGACACTTACAAAGTGCGCTATGACTTTGCCGGCTGGCCGGTCTGGCAGGCGGAATGGCGCGTGACCGGGCCGCGCAAGGATTATGTGATGCACTCCGTCTATCGCCGCGACCCGTTGTAAATCGGGCAGGGCGGCCCTTGCCCCTTGCGATGCGGCAAGGGCTGGGGCAGAAACACGGGCAATGACAACATCGAACAGGAGGCTCGCCGATGGCGCTTGCTCTGACAAACAAGGTTCTGGTTGAGGCCGTCGCCCCGCGCGAAGGCACGCAGCTTCTGGTGAAACAGGCCGCTCTGGTCTTGCTGGGCATCGCCGTTCTGGCCATTGCCGCCAAGATCAAGGTGCCGATGTGGCCCGTCCCGATCACCATGGGCACCTTTGCCGTGCTGACCGTGGGCGCTGCTTATGGCGCGCGTCTGGGTCTGGTCACGATCCTTGGTTACATGATCGTCGGCGCACTTGGCTTTGACGTCTTCGCCGGCTCCTCGGCCGAGGCTTATGGCCTGTCCTACATGATGGGCGGCACCGGCGGCTATCTGCTGGGCTATGTGATGGCGACCGTGGCACTGGGCTGGTTTGCGCAGGCCGGATGGGATCGTTCGGCGGGCAAGATGGCGCTGGCGATGCTGGCGGGCAACGTCATCATCTACGTGCCGGGTCTGATCTGGCTGGGGATGCTCTATGGCTGGGACAAGCCGATCCTTCAGTGGGGCCTGACGCCCTTCCTCATCGGGGATGCGCTGAAACTGGCGCTGGCGGCGGCTCTGCTGCCCGCACTGTGGAAACTGGTCGGCCGCGCCCGCGGCTGATTTCACCCGTCAAAACTCAACGATCAAGGCGCAACCCAGTGTTGCGCCTTTTTCATTTGCCGGGTTCCGTCGCAGGCATCAGAGCCTCTGTCGCATCCACAGCGGGGGCGGGGCGCTTGCCCGGTCGCAAAGGGCAAGGCGCAGCTTGCGCCTGGCACCGGACCGGGTCGCGGCGCGCGGTGAGAGCGTTGCGCGTGGCAAATGGCGAAGCGTTTCACGCGCCACAATCCAGATCACGAAATGTGTAAATGTGGCAATATTGCGCGAAAAGGCGGCGGGCCGTGCTGAGCCTTCGTTCCGTCCGTCCGGCCCCCTTTTCCCAAGAAAGCGCGTGTTTTGTGGGGAAATGAACAACCATAAATAGTTTTTCTGGCGGAAATACGCCGATGACTTGAGGTCAGGAAGTGTTGCATCTTTTCAAATGTGGAGAAAATAGGGCAGAAAAAAGAACGACATATCCAAATTCATCTGGACGATAGAGGCGATTTCTCATCTAATGGTGGAAAAAGTGACGAGAGCAGGCAATGAAGCATAATAGAGAAGCGGCAGGGGTCGGATCGGCCCGGTCTGTATTCCCAGAACTGTCGCCTGTTGTCAGTGAACAGCCTGTGGTTGCGCGCCGGCGTCTGCGTGACCTGTTGCCCGACCTGCCCGCCGTCAAGCCGCGCATCCCCGAGGCGGTCTCGGCCGTGATGGGGCATGTCAAGGCGACGACATTGTCATTCTCGAATCTGCATCAATATGGCGATCTGTTCGTCAGCCTGCTCAAGGCGCGCAAGAAGACTTTCATCGACCGTCTGCACTGGAGCCTGCCCGAGGCCGAGGGGATGGAGTTCGATCAATACGACACCCCGCTCAGCCGCTGGATCGTGGTGCATGAATTCGGAGAGATCCTTGCCGGCATCCGCCTGACGCCGACGACGGCGCGCTGTGGCGTCTATTCCTATATGCTGCGGGATGCGCAGAAGGGGATGCTGGAAAGCATTCCCACCGATGTGCTGTTTTTCGAAGCCCCCGTGAACCCCCGGATCTGGGAGGCTTCGCGCCTCTTCGTGTCCCCTGACGTGCCGGCGCATCGTCGTCTGGCTGTGCAGGCCGCCTTGATGGGGCAGCTCAGTGAATCCGCGCGCAGCTATGGCGCGACCCATGTGATCGGGATCGTGCCGGCCGTCTGGTCGCGCTGGTTGCGCCGTCTGGACCTGAGCGCGGTGCCGGTCGGGCCGAAGTTCTCGATTGATGATACTGTCAGCCAGGCTGCGCTCTTCACCGTGGCGCGCTACGTCAACTGACCGGGCCGTTTTGCCCGTTTGTGGCGATCATTCGAATCCTGCCTTGATTGGTTCGGCTCTCCTGCCTTTAAATCCTCTCAATCTTTTTGAGATGTCGTGCTGGCTTGCCTGAAATGCGCGAACATTACCATTTGGCAGCCTTTTTGTGGTCATAATCCAAGATTATTCCTTTTTTGGAAGAGTTTGTGGGTTTGGTCCCGAAGTAGCCAACCCTTCTGGTTGAATTTTACGGAGAGAGCGGGTGCCAATCGTGGGTGTTCGCAGCTATCCTTCCGGCGACCCGCCAGAGAATGCAGCGGGGCCGTCGTCAGGCAAGTGTGGTTCATGAGGGTCCGGCAACGATGAGGCGCATGACTGCGTCACGACAATCGGGCGGACGCAGACGAAGGTGAGGGATCGAACCTTGATCGGTCGGAAATGCGGAGGTCCGTAAGGACATGGCGATAGTCGAGCAATTCTTGCCCAAGAAGGACGATTGGTATCCGATCGACCGGCTCGAACGGCAGTTGAAGGACTATATCAACGTCAGCGAGAATCTGATCTGGCAACGCCAGGCGATTTTCCTGGCGGCGACGCTGCTGGCCGCGTTTTATTTCAGCCCCGTCGTCTCCTTCTCCTCCTATGC
The DNA here is from genome assembly GCA_024304855.1 of Paracoccaceae bacterium. Classification (GTDB taxonomy): domain Bacteria; phylum Pseudomonadota; class Alphaproteobacteria; order Rhodobacterales; family Rhodobacteraceae; genus Seohaeicola. The sequence goes on along the minus strand of JAMWZG010000001.1, from coordinate 11,905 downwards.
CGCTGTTTTGTTTACCGAAGTGCTGGACCTGATCCTCGCCCGCAATGTGAATCGCTGGACGGATCACGACCCCGCCAAGGCGCGCAAGTTCCTGTGGTGGGTGATGTGCAACACCGTGGCCAGCGCCGTCGCCATCAGCCTTTTCGTGATTCTTATCACCTTGCAGCAGACATCGGGCGGGCATTTCACGCCGCTCTTCTTTCTCTTTGCCGCGTCGCTTTTCGCGGCCGTGAACAACCATCAGCTTCTGCCGGCGCTTTTCCTGCGTCTGACGATCTATGGCGCGACCTTCATTTTCATCGCGACATGGGACATCATGCGCCTGAACCCGCCCATCACCTCCGAGGTGTGGCTGCAATTCTTCACCGTGGCTTTCGTGATGTATTTCATCGTTGATTGCTCTTTCGTCTTTCTCAAACTCTACCGCCGCGGTCTGGCCCAGATCGAGGAGATCACGCTAGAGCACGAAAAGACAAAGGCCGCGCTGGAGATCAAATCGCAGTTCCTGTCCACCGTCAGCCATGAGTTGCGCACGCCCCTGACCTCGATCAAGGGGACGCTGGATCTGGTGAACAGTGGTGTCATGGGGCCGGTGCCCGATCCGATGCAGCCGGTTCTGGGTATTGCCGCCAAGAACAGCAAACGTCTGGCCGATCTGATCAACGACCTTCTGGACCTGCAAAAGATCGAAGCGGGTGAGATGGCCTTCCGCTTCAACATGCTCAACGTCCGCGATCTGGTGGATGATTCGGTGGTGATGAGCGAGGGCTATGCCGAGCAGATGGATGTCTCGCTCTCGGTCACCCATGCGGATGAGGAAATCTTCATCAACGGCGATGCCGGCCGTCTGTCGCAGGTGATGGCGAACCTGATTTCCAACGCCTCCAAGTTCTCGCACAAGGGGGGCACGGTCGAGATTGCGGTCAAACGGCTGAATGACCGCGTGCGCATCTACGTCAAGGACAAGGGCGTGGGGATTCCCGAAAACGCCAAGGAACGTGTGTTCGGCCGCTTCAGCCAGGTCGATTCCTCGGATCAACGCCGTGTCGGCGGCACCGGCCTTGGCATGAATATCTCGAAGAAGATCATCGAGCGGCATGATGGCCAGATCGACTATGAAAGCACATTGGGACATGGAACGACATTCTTCATCGAATTCGATATTGTCCCGCATACGCCCGTGATCACAGGCGCGCAGACCGACGATGGCCGCCGCCGGAAAACGGCATGATGCGCGCCGAGGCGACAATGCCCGGCCTTTTCCGCGTCTTGCGCGGAATGGCGGGTTGATTTGAAAGTTGATGTGACGGACTGTGTCGGTCTGCGGTGGTCAGAAGGTAAGGTATCGAGTAATCAGTTTGACCCGGACCCGGCCTCGTGGGTGAAAAAGGTGACTGAGATGGAAAAATTGCAGCGTATCCTGCATGTCGATGATGCCGAAGACATTCGGATGATCATCAAGATCACCCTCGAGATGGTCGGCGGTTTTCATGTCGATCAGTTTCCCTCCGGGCAGGATGCCGTGGACGGGGCCGCCGGTTGTCAGCCACAGCTCTTCTTGCTGGATTTCATGATGCCCGACATGGATGGCATGGAAACCTGGACCGCGCTGCGCACCCTGCCGGGCTTTGACAAGATCCCTGCGATCTTCGTGACCGCCAAGGCCGAGGAGAATTTTTCCCAGAACATGCTCGACAAGGGGGCCCTTGCGGTCATCACCAAACCCTTTGATCCGATGGAACTCTGCGGTCAGATCGAGCAGGCTTGGACCAATCACCAGGAACTTGCGCAGGGTTAAGCGGCCAGTGTCGTGACGATCGTGCTGGTGCGTTCCAGCGTGCGATGAACCGGGCATTTATCCGCGATTTCCATCAGCCGGCTGCGCTGCTCTGCGGTCAGATCCCCTTCAAGATGGATCTCGCGGCGGAAGCTGTCGATCTTGTCGCCTGACCCCGCCTTGGCATCCTGTGCGTGCATCTTGTCATGACAGACATCCACCCGCACATGATCCAGCGGCCAGCCCTTGCGCCGCGCATACATCCTGATCGTCATCGAGGTGCAGGCCCCCAGACCAGCGGCAATGAACCCGTAAGGTGACATGCCGCGATTGGTGCCGCCATAGGCGCGCGGCTCGTCCGCGCGGGCGTGGTGATGCGGACCGGCGGTCACATCCTGCAAGAACCCGTCAGGGTCCGCTTCCGAGATGCGCACGATCCCCTCGGGCACGCCGGGGGGCGGGGCAGGGGGGCGCAGATCCAGATAGCGGGTCGCCCATGTCGCGATCACATCGGCGGCATAGTCGGCATCCCCCGGCTCGCTGATCAGGTGGTCGGCATCGTCCAGCGTGACAAAACTTTTCGGGTGTTTCGCGGCCATGAAGATGCGCGTCGCATTGTCGATCCCCACGATGGCGTCGCGTGGCGCGTGCAAGACCAGAAGCGCCGCGCGCAGTCGCCCCAGTTCCTGCGTGATCGAGGCCCCGTCCACATCCTCGACAAAGGCGCGCGTGATGCGGAAGGGACGACCGCCCAGATCCACCTCGGCTTCGCCCTTGTCGCGGATCGTGTCCAGCGCGTCATCGAAGTTATGCGTGACATGCGCCGGATCGAAAGGCGCGCCCAAGGTGGCGACGGCCTTGATACCCTTGATCTGCGGCGCGACCTTCAACATGGCGGCACCGCCCAGCGAATGCCCTATGAGCAGGCTGGCGGGCGTGCCGTTCCCGGCCAGCCAGTCTGCGGCCGCATGAATATCCGCCACATTCGAGGTGAAACCCGTGTTCGCAAACTCGCCGCCCGAATGGCCAAGACCCGTGAAATCGAAGCGCAGCACCGCCAGCCCCATCGTGGCCAGCCGCTGAGAGATGCGCCGCGCGGCGGCGATATCCTTGGAGCAGGTGAAGCAATGCGCAAACAATGCGGTCGCCAGATGCGGCCCTTCGGGCAGGTCCAGCCGCGCAGCCAGGGGGCTGCCGTCATGGCCGGTAAATGTGATCTTTTCGCTGGGCATCCGCATGGTCCTTCTTGCTGTTTCAAGATTGAGCACGCGGCGGCACGGGCGCAACCCATGTGTCACTTGCTTCACGCCAAGGTGACGCCGCGCGATGGTGCGCGGGGCCGCCGATGGCAGATCCCGTCAAGGCCCGGAACCGGCTTGCAGATGGACCGGTTTCCGGGACAAATGCCCCCATGACACCGATCCTGCAAACCCGCCTCAGCTATGATCCCACGCGTCCGCGCCCGCTTCCCGGTATTGCGCCGATGGACCCGGATGACTGGATCATCGTGGATGAGGCCCATGCCGCCCAGATGGCCGCGCGGGGGCGCCTTCTGGCCGAGCGCCGTGACAGGGTTCTGGCCATGGATGACGCAGCCCTTCCCGCAGCGCAGGAATTGCTTGACGCGGTTCTGGCCGTGCTGGAGGCGCGGCCCGATCATGAGGTGACGCCCGGACAGGTGCGCCGCCCCGATGGCGTCACCGTGGCCCTGCACCGGGATGATCCGATGACGACGCTGGGCCAGCTTGTGCAGCAGGATCTGTGCCTGATGGAAAAGCGCGCCGAGGAGCATGTTCTGACCGCCGCCGTGCTGTGCTTTCCCGCCAGCTGGACGCTGGAGGAGAAGTTCATGCGCCCCCTGACCGGCATCCATGTCCCGGTGGACAGCTATGACGACAGCATGGCCCGCCGTGTGCAGCGCCTCTTTGACGGGGTGCAGGTGGGCCGCCCCCTCTGGCGTTTCAATGCCTTGTGGTATGTCGATCCGACCCTGCATCAGCCGCGCCGCGAAGCCGACCGACGCCCCGAACGCGGGGCGGAGGAGGCGGATTATCTGCGCACCGAACGCCAGAGCCTTGTCCGTCTGCCCCGGTCAGGCGCGGTGGTGTTCGGCATCCACACCAGCGTTCTCTCGCGCGAGGTGGTGCAGCATCTGTGGCCTGCGGACTGACCCTCAGCCGTCGATCTGCTTGCCCATGATCGCGATGGCCTTCTGATAGACCCCCGCCGCGTTCCATTCCTGAATGACACGGAAATTCGGCTCGCCTTCCTGATAGCCCTGTCCGGGCTGCCAGCCCTTCTGCCGCAGGAAATTCGCGGTCGAAGCCAGCGCATCGGTCACATTGTTCATGTCGATCCGCCCGTCGCCATTGGCATCCACCGCATAGCGCAGCACATTGCCCGGCAGGAACTGCGTATGACCCAGCTCTCCATGTTTGGCCCCCACGGCCTGCGGGCTGATCACGCCGCGATCCACCAGTTGCAGCGCCGCCAGCGTATGTTCGGTGAAAAAGGCCGAGCGGCGGCAGTCATAGGCCAGCGTGGCGATGGCCGACAGGACATTGCTGTCGCCCATGAAATTGCCGAAGGCCGTCTCCATGCCGTGAATCGCGATGATCACACCGGCAGAGACCCCGTACTGCCGCTCCAGCGCATCGTAAAAAGCGGCATCGCGCGCCTTGCGTTTCTTGCCCTGCGCGATGATCGTGCTCGCGCCACGCACTTCCATGAATCGCTCCAGCGTAAAGCCGAAACTCTTCTGGTTGCGGTCCGCTGCGATTGTGCGGGTGGCATAGCTCGTCCCGGCCAGGGCCGACAGGCCCCGCTCCTTGACCCCGGAGGCTGCCGCGATGGGGGCGAAATCCCGCTTCCAGGCGTCGAACCCTGCTGCCGTGTTGCCGCATTGTGCAGCGGCCAGCGGACCAGCCAGTACCCCGCAAAGGGCCAGGGAAAGAAAAGATGTCCCGAACGGAATGCGCGTCATGTGAATACCTTGTCTGAATGTCGCGCCATGATAGCCAGCGCCACCCGCGCGCGCAAATGAAACAAGCGCCCCGACGGGCAAACCGGGGCGCTTGACCTGCCTCAAGGATACGCGCGCCTAGAAGGGCAGGCGTGTCACGATGTCGCCGATGACGGGCAGTCCGTTGATCGTGGCAAAGACCTGATGCCCCACCCCCAGCGCGGCCAGTCCGGTGATCAACCCGGTCAGGGCGAGCGCCGTCAGGGCCAGCCGCAGATCCTCGCCCCGGATCAGGTTATAGACCATCAGCGCCAGACCGATGGGCAAAGAGATGAGGCTGACCGCCAGAGAGACCGCCCATGTCGCCAGCCGTGACGTGGTGCTTGGCTCATCCGAAAGCTTCTCCGGGGCAGGTTCCTCGATCACGGCAACGGGTTCATCCTCGCGCCGGAAAACGGCCCTCAGATAGGGCAGGCTGGTGCTGTCCTCGGTCGGGGTGGTCGCTTCGGTGGCGGGAGTCTCAAGCCTTGTGCGGCTGTCCAGCCGGTCACAGGTGTCGTCGATGTCCGGAAACAGGCGCGAGACGCGATTGGCCTGCGTCTGCGAGAAGGGCAAGACCGGCGTGGGCCGTCTGCGCCGTGCAACCGCCGCCGTCGCCGCACGATCCGCCGCCGACACGCGGCGCGGCGTCACCTTTTCCAGAACCGAAAGGAAGGACGAGGTTTGCAACATCATGTCAGGTTGCAGCCATTGCACGAAATCCGGATCAAGCACCTGCGCCAGTTCCAGCGTGGCCAGCGCCAGCGCCGAATGCGCCGTCACCGTGGACCGCTCCGCCTCGCGCAGGCTGGGCAGATCCGAAGGCAGCTTGATGATCGTCACGGTCAGGGTCAGCGTGGCATCCGCCACACTCAGATCCGCCGCATTCTGCGGCTGGCGCCCATGGCTCAGGGCCAGATCCATGGCCTGCATCCTGTCCGACTGGCCATCCTGACCGGGCGTCTGCATTTCGGTCAGATGCAGTTCAAACTCGCCAAGGTTCATCTTCAGATGCCCCTCGGACATCATGTCGGCCGCGCCCACGTCAAAGCCGCGCGCGCTCAGCACACGGTCAAGCCGGGTGGCCAGCATGGGAAGATCAAGTGGTCTCGAACCGAGAAATACCAATCCAGAAGTGCACCGGGTGTTGTCCAGACGCATGGCAGCCTCCGCGTGGCAATATTCAGGCGCTCATCTATGGTTAAGAAAATGGGGCATTTTTTGTTCCAATTCGGCCAAGCCTGAGGCGGGGCGCGAAAAAGTCGAATTTTCACCGTGATGGCGGCCACAGTTCTGCCCAGAATGACAAAGGGCGCCCGGAAAGGCGCCCTTTTCATGACTTTGGCTGTTTTCGCCGCGACTCGGTCGCGGATCGGTTCAGCAGCTGTAGTAGTTCTTGAACTCGACCGGATGGGGGGTCATGTCGTATTCCTCGACCTCTTCCATCTTCAGGCCGATATAGGCCATGATCTGATCCTTGGTGAACACGTCACCGGCCAGCAGATAGTCCATGTCCTTTTGCAGCTCCTCCAGCGCCTCGCGCAGCGAACCGCAGACGGTGGGGATGCCGGCCAGCTCTTCTGCGGGCAGGTCATAGAGGTTCTTGTCCATGGCTTCGCCCGGATCGATCTTGTTCTTGATCCCGTCAAGGCCAGCCAT
>JAMWZG010000001.1:2074-5458 GCA_024304855.1 Paracoccaceae bacterium | reverse complement strand
ATACGCACGCATCCCGAACGGTTGCGGGCCGAGAAGGCGCGCAGAACGGGGGCCTCATAGCCCGGCACCAGACGCTTGTAGCTGTTGGTGGTCGGGTTGGTGAAGGCGTTCAGCGACTTCGCGTGCTTGAGGATGCCGCCGATGAAATACAGCGCCTCCTGGCTCAGATCGGCATATTTGTCGCCCGAGAACAGCGGCTTGCCGTCCTTCCAGATCGACATGTTCACATGCATCCCCGAACCGTTGTCGCCCTTGATCGGCTTCGGCATGAAGGTGGCCGAACGGCCATAGGCCAGTGCGACGTTGTGGATGACGTATTTGTATTTCTGGATATTGTCGGCCTGCTCGACCAGCGTGCCGAAAATCAGACCCAGCTCGTGCTGCGACGTGGCAACCTCGTGGTGGTGCTTGTCCACCTTCATCCCCATGCGCTTCATGGTGGACAGCATTTCCGAACGGATGTCCTGACCGTCATCGGCCGGATTCACCGGGAAATAGCCGCCCTTGTAGCCGGGACGGTGGCCCGTGTTGCCCATCTCGAACTCGGTGTCGGTATTCCAGGCCGCGTGATCCGCGTCCACCTGATAGGACACTTTGTGCGGCGTCACGGAATAGCGCACGTCGTCAAACAGAAAGAACTCGGCCTCGGGGCCAAAATAGGCGGTGTCGCCGATGCCGCTGGACTTGAGGTAAGCCTGCGCCTTCTCGGCGGTGCCGCGCGGATCGCGGTCATAGGATTCGCCGGTGTCGGGTTCGACAACCGAGCAATGGATGCAGAGCGTCTTCTCGGCATAGAACGGATCAATATAGACGCTGGTGGTATCCGGCATCAGTTTCATGTCCGAGGCTTCGATCGACTTCCAGCCGGCAATCGACGATCCGTCGAACATGAAGCCTTCGTCCAGGAAATCCTCATCGACCAGATCGGCGATCACCGTCACATGCTGCAACCTGCCGCGCGGGTCGGTGAAGCGAATGTCGACATATTCGACATCCTCATCCTTGATCAGTTTGAGAACTGCGTCCTTGCTCATTCCCTAATCCCTTTCAGTTTGTGGGTAGATTACAGCGCGTCCGAACCGGATTCCCCGGTGCGGATGCGAATGGCTTGTTCGACGGGGCTGACGAAGATCTTGCCGTCACCGATCTTGTCGGTCTTGGCGGCGTCGATGATCGCCTCGATGGCGGCATCGACCAGATCATCGTCCAGAACCACCTCGATTTTGACCTTGGGCAGGAAGTCCACGACATATTCCGCCCCACGATAGAGCTCGGTATGCCCCTTCTGGCGGCCAAAGCCCTTGACCTCGATCACGGACAGACCCTGCACACCTGCGTCCTGAAGGGCTTCCTTGACCTCATCCAGCTTGAACGGCTTGATGATCGCTTCGATCTTTTTCATCCGGGGACTCCTCGCCAATGTTCCTATGGCGTCAGACCATTTATGCCGGGGCGGGACAATCGGGGCGCGGGCGCATTCTCGGGCCGGATGATGCAATTCCCGTCACATGGTCAAAAATAGTGCAAAGTGATTAAATTATGTGCGGAGTATAAACGGTTTTGCCGCCAAACAGGGGCAAATCGCCCTGATCCCGGTCCTTTGCGAAGTGGGCCGCAGGGCCAGAGTCGCGCCGATGACGCCTGTTCACCCCGGCCCGGTCATGCGTAAACTGGGGCGGATGCGGCATGATCCCGTCCCGCCGCGCCACAGATCAAGGAGGGTTCGCCATGCCCCGCGCACCGCGCCGTTTTGTCCTGACCGCCGATGAGCGGGACGTGCTGCGCAAGCAGACGTGGGCGCATAAGTATACCCATGGCCATGCGCTTGTCCTGTCGGGCGGGGCAGGGCGCAGCGGCGCCGCCCGTCTCGCGGCGCGCGCGGCATTGCGGGTCGGGGCAGGGCTGGTGACGCTGGCCGTCCCCCCCGACGCCCAGGCCGAGGTGGCCTGCCAGATCACCGCCATCATGATGCGCAAGGTGGACACGGCCGCCGCTCTCGACGCCCTGCTGGCCGATCACCGGCTGAATGCCATCTGCGCGGGGCCGGGTCTGGGGCTGGGCGGACATGAGGCCGCCAAACTCCTGACCTTGCTCGAGGCCGCGCGTCCCACCGTGCTTGATGCCGATGCCCTGACCCTTCTGGCGGGCGACCCTGCGCTGATGGGCGCGCTGCATCCCGCTTGCGTGCTGACCCCGCATGACGGCGAATTTGCCCGGCTTTTCCCCGATCTTGCGCAGGAACTCTCGCAGGGCATCCCGGCGCGCACGCAGGCGGCGCGGCAGGCGGCGGCCCGCGCGGGCTGCACGCTGGTGCTCAAGGGCCCGGCCACCCTCGTGGTCGGCCCGGATGGCACCGCCACGCTTCACCCGCCCGCCGAGGATGGTGCGCAGGCCTGGCTTGCGACAGCCGGCTCAGGCGATGTTCTGGCGGGTCTCATCTGCGGCTTGCTGGCGCGGGGCTGCGATCCCCGGCAAGCGGCCAGTATCGGCGTCTGGCTGCACAGGCAGGCGGCGCACCGCTTCGGCCCCGGCCTCATTGCCGAGGATCTGCCCGAGATGCTGCCCGCCGTGTTCCGCGACCTCGGCCTCTGAGGGTCGCCGCCACGTCACGCGACGCGGCTGCCTCCATCCGGCGGCAGGCACAGGGTTTCCAGCCCGTCCGCATAGACAAGCTGCGCCTGGTCGAACACCATCTGCACCACGGTCATCTCGATCGCCCGCAACAGGCTGCACCCCTCCAGCGCCGTCAGGTCGCCAGCCCGGATCAGCACCATCTCCTGCCCACGCAGCGTCAGGGCAGGGGCCCCGCGCAGCAAGACGGTCTGATCCGCCGCCATGACGGTATCTGTCTGCGGCCGCGCCTCGCCCAGGGCGGCCGCGCGGACCTGCACGAAATCGCCCCGCACCTGCCGGAACATCAGCGCTCGCAGCCCCACCAGCCCGGTGTTGCGTGTGATGATCCGGTCGCCCGGCGCCAGCAGCTCGACCGGAAAGATACCGTCTGCCGTGAGGACAAGGGTGCCCGCCACCAGACCGGGATGGGCCTCATCCGCGGCCTTGGCCACGTCTTCGTCCTCGCGTATGCCCATGACGGCCCCTGACCCGGACATCATCATGCCCCGTCGCGCCGGGTGGGTCTGTGGTTCCGCCATCGCAGCCTCTGATTTTTGCGGCCACCATAGGCCTTTCCACCGCAGAAGTCCCGGCTTTAATGGCTGCTCAGGGGCCAGGCTGCGACACCCGCCCGGCAAGCCGTCACCACCGCTCGCCAAAGCCTGTCAGGAGCAGCGCGAAGCGCCGATTTTTCCTCTCGCATCCCTCATCAGGGTTTGCTAGACAGCGCCGGAACCGCGGGCCGCCTCATTCTCGGGATGGGGTTGCTTG
>JAMWZG010000001.1:0-2064 GCA_024304855.1 Paracoccaceae bacterium | reverse complement strand
CGAAGCGATGCAGGAAAGCGTCGATGGCGCCATGAGCCAGCACTTCGACGATAGCGGCGACCGCCCCGCGCTTCAGCCGCAGGTCACGATGGTCGATGGCGAGACCTGGAAAGAAGGTCAGGACGTCAAGGTCAAGCTGGTCTACGAAGCCCTCCCAGAGATCCCCGAGCTGGACGTGAGCAGCGTCAAGCTGGAGCGTCTGGTGGCCAAGGCCGACGATGCCGCCGTGGACGAGGCGCTGGCGTCGCTGGCCGAAACCGTTCAGGATTTCGCCGACCGCAAGAAAGGCTCCAAGGCCAAGGATGGCGACCAGATCACCTTCGATTTCGTCGGCAAGGTCGATGGCGAAGCCTTTGAAGGCGGCTCCGCCGAGGATTACCCGCTGGTTCTGGGCTCCGGTTCCTTCATCCCCGGTTTCGAAGAGCAGCTGGTCGGCGTCAAAGCCGGCGAGGAGAAAGCCGTCACCGTGACCTTCCCCGCCGAATACGGCGCAGCCCATCTGGCCGGCAAGGAAGCCGTCTTCGATTGCACCGTGAAAGCGGTCAAGGAGCCGAAGGCCGCCGCCATTGACGACGAGCTGGCCAAGAAATTCGGCGCCGAGGATCTGGCCGCCCTCAAGGGTCAGATCGCCGAGCGTCTGGAGGCCGAATATGCCGGTGCCGCCCGTGCCGTGATCAAGCGCGGCCTGTTGGATGCGCTGGATGGTCTGGTCAAGTTCGACCTGCCCCCCAGCCTGGTCGATGCCGAGGCGAACCAGATCGCGCATCAGCTCTGGCACGAGGAAAACCCCGATGTGCACGATCACAACCACGACAAGATCGAGCCGACGGATGAGCACAAGAAGCTGGCCGAGCGCCGCGTGCGTCTGGGCCTCTTGCTGGCCGAAACCGGCCGCAAGGCCGAGATTGAAGTGACCGATGCCGAAATGACCCAGGCGGTCATGGCGCAGGCGCGTCAATATCCGGGGCAGGAGCGTCAGTTCTTCGAATTCATCCAGCAGAACGCCCAGATGCAGCAGCAACTGCGCGCCCCGATCTTTGAAGACAAGGTCGTCGATCACATTCTGGCCCAGGCCAAAGTGACCGAGAAAGAGGTCAGCAAGGACGAGCTGCAAAAGGCCGTCGAAGCGCTGGACGAAGAGTGATTCAGGTTGGCCGATAAGCGCCCGCAAGGGCGCGCAGAGGTCTGATCCATGAACAGGGGCCACCTTCCGGGGTGGCCCTTTTTCGTGGCGGCGCGCAGCAGTCGCTGCGCTTGACCCGGGGCGCGGTGGTCGGTCACTCTATGGCCTGACAGGCGATGAAAGGGACTGGCATGGATTACATAGGCTTCACCGGCGAGGATTTCCGCGCCTTCCGCGACAATGACCGACCCGGTCCCATCCATATGATCAATCTGGTCCGTCTGCGTGATCATGCCCTCTATGACGACGGGCGCGCGGCGACCGGGGCAGAGGCCTATGCCGCCTATGGGCGCGGGGCGGCCCCGGTTCTTGCGCGGTTGGGCGGGCGCATCGTCTGGCGCGGCGCGATGGAGTTGATGCTGATCGGACCCTCTGCGAAAAGCTGGGATCTGTGTTTCATCGCGGAATATCCCTCGGTCGGAACATTTGTCGCGATGATCAAAGACCCCGACTACCGCGCGGCGATGGTGCACCGGCAGGCCGCCGTTCTGGACAGCCGCCTGATCCGCACCGCGCCCTTGTCCTTGGGCGATAATTTCGCGGGCTGACCCATGGCGACAGACATGAAAAAACCGCGCAGGGTGGGCCTGCGCGGTTTCAAGGCAAGGTGTCTTTCGACTGACAGGGCTTAGCGGCCCATGTCCTCGCCATCTTCGTTGGCAGCGCCGATTTCGTCGAACAGTTCGGAAATCTCGAACTCGGCCTCGGCTTCCGCTTCGGCGGCCAGCTCGCGGATCGACTTGCCAGCCGCCTGCAACTCGGCCTCTTCGGGCGAGCGGGCGACGTTCAGGTGGATCGTCACCTCGACCTCGGGGTGCAGGGTGACGGACACGTCATGCAGGCCCAGTTCCTTGATCGGACGGGTCAGCACGATCTGCTTG